>CAZFWV010000084.1:0-22205 GCA_964522605.1 uncultured Pirellulaceae bacterium | reverse complement strand
GATCGCCAGTGAGGCGACTCCCGCCCCCGCCGGCCGCAAACCGGAAAGGACTCCCGAAAAGCGCGAGCCGCCAAGCTCCGATCTGGACCCACTGGACGCGTACTCGCAAGCCGTGGTCCGGGTCGTCGATTCGGTCGGCCCGGCCGTACTGGGGGTCGGCCCTTGGGACGGCAAGCATGGCGCGACCGGATCGGCATTTGTCCTGGAAGAGGAGGGCTTCGCGATCACCAACAGTCACGTGGCGGCCGGCCGACGGGAGTTGGCCGTGACGACCTCCGATGGAGATCGGCTCCCGGCAGAACTGCTTGGAGACGATCCGGCCACCGATCTGGCGGTCCTGCGCATCGCCGCGCGCGATCTGCCCACCACCGTACTGGGCGACTCGTCCGCACTGCGTCCCGGTCAATTGATCATTGCGATGGGCAATCCGCTCGGGTTCCACTCCACCGTGTCGACGGGCGTGGTCAGCGCCGTCGGTCGCTCGATGCGTTCCGAAGCCGGTCGGTTGATCGAAAACGTGATCCAGCACAGTGCGCCGTTGAACCCTGGCAATTCCGGCGGGCCATTGATCGATTCTCGCGGCCAGGTCATTGGCGTCAACACGGCGATCATTGCGATGGCTCAGGGCCTGGGCTTCGCGATTCCCATCGACGTCGCGAAATGGGTCGTAGGCCAGATTGTCGCGCAAGGCGCGGTCCGCCGGCCGTTCTTGGGAATCTCGGCGCGAGCAGTCAACGTCCCCCGTCCGCTCGTGTACGAACTGGACCTGCTCGGACAGCAGGCGGTCGAGGCGACGGATGTCAGTCCGGACGGACCGGCTGGACGAGCGGGCCTGCAACCCGGCGATCTGATCGTCTCGGGCAACGATCGGCTGGTAACCTGCGTGGACGACATCCACCGCATCCTTGCTCGACTTCCTCAGGACCAACCGGTGGAACTGTCTGTGGTGCGGGGACGCCAGAAACTGTCGATCATCGTCCGACCAACACTGGGTTGAATCGAGACCCAAGTTCCCGCGACGGAAGCATTCGGCATTGATGCGCAAGGACGAATCGATGTACGACGTTTGAGCGCGTTTCTTGAAGTTGCACATTTCGACGGCCGGTAGCCGAATTCGTGAGAATTCGGAGGGGTCTTGTCGGAAAACCCACTCGCACGACCCCCGAATTCTCACGAATTCGGCTACCGGCAACTTCAAGAAATGCACTGGCGGATCAGTCCGCAAGCACTTTTTCCATGATCACGCCGTTGCCCTGGTCGTTGTATTCGACGAACGACATGAAATTCCGCATCAGCTTCAGGCCTCGACCGCTTGGCTTATCGAGGTTTTCATCGAGTGTGCAATCGGGCACGGCGGAGGGGTTGAAGCCGCGGCCTTCATCCTGAATCTCAATCCAGCAGCGACGCGGTGACATTTTGCAGCGAACATGCACCTTCTTGTTCCGGTCTTCTCGATTGCCGTGCTTGATCGCATTCACCACGGCTTCTTCCAACGCCAGGTGGACCGCAAAGATATCTCGCTGCTTCCACCGCAGTTGATGCAGCTGATCGACAATCTCCATGATCAGCCGATGCCCTTCCAGCGGACAGCTGGGAATGACTTGCTCCGTAGTCCACGTCCAGCGTTCTTTGTTCATCGTGGTGCCGCCGGCGAAACGAGAGACTCCAGAACCGCAGGTGGTCGAAGACGGCGTTTGTCTGCCGAGGGAATAAGCGGACATCGGGATTCCCGTACAGAAGTTGGAGGACCCTTCCGACCGGATCAGCCCCGATCCGACGATGGCGTCAGCTATCCCGCGCCAGCAAACTCAGCCAAGGCCGTCTCCTGGTCGTCCTTGATATTGAATTTTTCGTTCAGTCGAGTAATCCGAAAGACCTCGAAAATTTCCGGACGAATATTACTCAGCTTCAGCGTACCACTCGCTCGCTCGACTTTCTTATGCAGCGAGATCAGCTTGCCCAGCGCCGCGCTGGAGAGAAACTCCACATTCGTAAAGTTCAACAGCAGATTGTTACAATTCTCGTCTTCGACCAAGGCGAAGAGTTCCTGCCCCAATTCCTGAATGATCAGCTCATCAAGGATCTTGCGATCGGAAAAGCGCACGACGGTAACATTCTCGATCTGGCAGACCTGAATCCGCTGATGCTCGGCCATCTTGAGCAACTCCCTGGACATGACCGACGATTATTCGACCGCCCGCGGCGGCGAACTCGTTCCAAGAGTCTGTTTGAAACCTCAACCAACGGTCACTTTGACCCGCCCCCTCCCCGGATCGAGGAAACACTGGCAGAGCCAGTGCCACCCGAACCGATCGAGGAGACACTGGCAGAGCCAGTGCCACGCGGACCGAGGGAAGAGACACGGCAGCATTGGGGCTACCCGGGCGAGGTTCCGTACGGTTCCAAGGCTTCCCATTCTAATGAGTCCGCCGGATCGGCGAAAGTCGAAGCCCGGTATCGCCCGTATCCCCTCTCGCGGGACCGTTCAGGATCGGTAGCACGGATGGGTCAGGATCAGGACCGCTCCGACGGAAATCAGAGATAAGCCAAGCCATCGGGGAGGTGAAAAGGACTTCTGTGAGGGCGAGCTCAGCGTCGGTAAATCGGCCGTCCAGTCGCTGTTAAACGGATCTGAATATGCGTTTAGCGACGTGTTTTGTGTCGTATACAGGCCCGAGGCGGACGCTCGGCGAAGCCGTTGCTCGACAAACTGACTGGTCTTGGCGTTCAGCACAAACGTGTCGACCAGGCGCATTTGAATTCCCAACAACAGCAGGACGACACCGATCGTGACGAGGCGTTGAGATGCCACGAATAGACTCCCTGATGGTTTCTCCGATCACTGCGAGCGGCCCGTGTTGCGATGGCAACGTAGCCTCCGATCGGATCCCCGATAAATCCCTTCTCTTTCCCTCTCTGGACTGTATCGCTCCATATCCGGCGGAAACTTGACGACGGCATTCCCATTGACGATTTTGGCGAAAGAAGGGACCAAGGCGTTGCGCAGCGGGATCGGCCCGAAGATCCGATGGGAATGGACGATCCTCGAGTTGACGGACGACCCCAGTTCGGACCAAACTGTGCCGTCCCATCGTTCGATTTCACAGGAGTCCGGATGTCCACCATGCCTCGCCGATTCGGTGTGCCCCACCCACCGGATCCAACATCCGCTGAATCAAATCCCGACGGCAGTCGATTCCGGGAACGAGCCCATCGAGCGACGGCGGAGGGCCGCTCGCCAATGGGAATCGTCTGTCCGGCGATCGCGCTACTGGCGATCGGTCTGCGGCCCGGCTCGATCGGGATGGTCCTATTGATCGGCCTGCTCGTCGTGGTCGTCGCCCTGGTCGTCAGTTGGATCATCGCTCCCCGAGCCACGCTCCGCCTGTTCGTCTGGATCTTCTTCCGCCTCTTTTACCGACTCCACATCTACGGCCGCGAGAACATCCCCGATCAGGGCCCTGCGCTATTGGCGGGAAACCATGTTTCGTGGCTTGACGGAGTCTTGTTGCTGTTCGTCAATCGGCGGATCGTGCGGGCGATGGTGTATGAGGGGAATTTTCGTAGTCGCATCATGCAGACGCTCGTGCGTCAGTGGGGAGCGATTCTCGTCGGCGCCGGCCCGAAAATGATCGTCCGAGCGATTCGCAGTGGCCGCGAGGCGCTCCAGCGAGGTGACTTGGTGGGCATGTTTCCCGAGGGTGGAGTCACCCGATCCGGCCTGATGCAGAGTTTCAAACCAGGCATTTTGAAGATCCTGGAAGGAACGCAAGCGCCCGTCATTCCGGTCTACTTTGACGGGCTGTGGGGGAGTATCTTTAGTTTCGAACGGGGCAAGCTGTTCTGGAAGATCCCGCATCGCTTGCCCTATCCGGTCTATATCCACTTTGGCAAGCCGATGAAATCGATTCAGGATGTTCACCAAGTTCGGCAAGCCGTACAAGAACTGGGAGCAGTGGCCGTGGAGAAACGAATCGAACACCAGATGTCGCTGCCGCAGTCGGTGATTCGAGCATGCAAGAAGCGTAGATTTGGCTCGAAGATCGCTGATTCGTCCGGAGCGGACCTGACCGGTGGTCAGTTGCTGATGCGCGCCCTGATCCTGCGGCGACTGTTACGCCATCGCCTGCTAGACGACCAGCAGCAGTACGTCGGCGTCCTGTTGCCTCCCAGCGCCGGTGCGACGGTCGTAAATCTTGCTCTCACACTCGACCGCCGTGTCGTCGTCAACCTGAACTACACCGTTACTTCCGATATCATCAATGAGTGCATCCGACAGGCAGGAATCAAGCGCGTCTTGACCAGCCGCAAGGTGATGGAAAAGCTGGAGCTGGAGATCGATGCCGAATTGGTTTATCTGGACGATGTGAAGTCGCAGGTGAGCCTGAGCAACAAGATTCTTTCAGCGCTGGGCAGCTATCTGGTTCCCAGCTCGTTGCTCGCCACCTGGCTCGGCGTCCGGCGAATCGATCCTCAGGAAGTCCTGACGATCATCTTCACCTCCGGATCCACCGGCATCCCCAAAGGTGTGATGCTCACCCACGGGAACGTGCGTCACAATGTCGATGCGGTTGAACAGGTGATTCATATCAAGCCCGAAGATGTCATCCTGGGCATTCTGCCCTTCTTCCACTCTTTCGGTTTCACGGTCACGCTGTGGGGCGTCCTGGCATTGAACGCGAAAGGCACCTACCACTTCAATCCGCTCGATGCGCGTCAGGTCGGCAAATTGTGTTCCCGACACAAGGCGACGATTCTGCTCTCAACCCCCACTTTCTTGCGCACCTACATTCGACGGTGTGAAGCGGCGGAACTCGCTTCGCTCAACACCGTCGTTACGGGAGCTGAACGATTGCCCAAAGATGTCGCCGACGCGTTTGAGGCAAAGTTCGGCGTGCGACCGGTCGAAGGTTATGGCACGACCGAACTCGCACCACTCGTTTCGGTCAACGTCCCACCAAGCCGATCGATCCCCAGCCATCAGAAGGACCGCAAGCCGGGCAGCGTCGGTCGCACGGTCCCGGGTGTCGCCGCCAAAGTCATTGACCTGGATCACGGACAAGATCTGCCTCCGGGCAAACCGGGAATGCTGCTCATCAAGGGTCCGAATGTGATGAAGGGCTACTTGAATCAACCCGACAAGACGGCGGAAGTCCTCTGCGACGGCTGGTACACCACAGGCGACGTCGCGATCATCGACGAAGAAGGCTTCATCCACATCACGGGCCGCGAGAGTCGCTTTTCCAAAATCGGCGGTGAAATGGTGCCTCATTTAAAGGTCGAAGAATCTTTGCAGGATGCTCTCGGTGTTGACCGTGAAGATGCACCTCAGGTCGTCGTGACGGCCATTCCCGACCTGAAGAAAGGCGAGCGACTCATCGTATTGCACACCAAACTGGACCGACCTGCCTCGGACCTCTGCGCCGCACTCAAGAAGCAAGGCCTGCCCAACCTGTTCATTCCGTCCACCGACAGTTTTCTGGAAGTCGAAGAACTGCCATTGCTCGGAACCGGCAAACTGGACTTGCGCAAAATAAAACAACTGGCAGAAGAGAAATACGCACCGGACGATGAGAACTAACTCCGCATCCCCTGCATTCCTCCGCGGCCCTCTGCGCCTTTGCGCCCTCTGCGTTTGATGTTTTCCGGAAGAGACAAAACGCAGTGCGGCAGCGTCGCAACCAAAGGGGGTGCTGCCGCGCTCGGCGCAATGGGTGTGCCACTGGCTTTGCCAGTGTCCTCTTGGGTTGAGGAAGAGCACTGGCAGAGCCAGTGGCACCCAGTCCAGTCGCCGACGAAGGCTGCGCTGCGTTTCAAAATGCCAACAGTCAAACCAGGTAGAAACACAACTCAACCCTGCCGCATGATAGAATTCGCTTGCCCCGACGAGCAACTCACCGTTAGCAGTGCAGAGGGCGCAAAGGCGCAGAGGGCCGCGGAGAAGATGCGATCGGCTTGAGTCAAGGATGGTCAGTCGGAGAGGGAATAGGTTTGAAGACATTCATGGCCACCATTTGACCTCTCAGAGGAAAGGCACTTCGATCCATGCAACTCACCCCACAGAATCGGCGTCAGTTTTTGCAGCAATCGACCGCCACCGTGTTGGCAATGAGCGTTCTGCCGGACGAAACCAGGGCGGCACCGCAGGAGTCGGAACAGACGCCATCACCGCGCGCGATCCGGTTAGGAGGTCCGATATTCCAGGCCCCAGAGGATCCGGAGGAGCTGGCGCGTGCACATCGTGATCTTGGTTATCGAGCGGCCTATTGCCCCGGTGTGGCGCTGGATGATTCCGAGCGCATTCGCGACCTGCGCCAAGCGTTTGCCAAACACGACGTGGTGATCGCCGAAGTCGGTCGCTGGGTCAATTTGTTGGACGCGGATCCGGCAAAACGCGCACAGAATCTCCAGACCGTCACCGATGGGCTGGCGCTGGCGGATGCGATTGGCGCCCGGTGCTGCGTTGACATCGCCGGCTCGTTCAATCCGACCGTCTGGTTCGGGCCCGATCCCAAGAACCTGTCTCGCGAGTATTTCGATGCAGCCGTCGAGAACGCGCGAAAGATCATTGATGCAGTCCAGCCACAGCAGGCGAAGTTCTGTTACGAAATGATGGGTTGGGCATTGCCCGACACGGTCGATTCCTATCTGGAGATGATCCGCGCCGTCGACCGCGACGCCTTTGGAGTGCACCTGGATCCGTGCAATCTGATCAACTCACCCGAACGTTTCTACCGCAATACCGACTTGCTGAACGACTGTTTTGATCGGCTTGGACCCTGGATTGCCAGTTGCCACGCGAAGGACCTGCGATGGGAGATCGAGATGAACGTTCATTTCGTGGAAGTCCCGCTGGGCGAAGGCGAACTGGACTACAAGACGTATCTTCAACGTGTCGCGACTTTGCCGCGTGACGTACCGCTGATGATGGAACACATGGCCGGAGAACAAGAATACACTCGTTCTCGCGACCATCTGTTCCAACTCGGTGAACAGATTGGCGTGAAGTTCTCCTGACTATCTCGAGCGCAGTTCAAAACCTCACTCTCCCTCTGGGAGAGTCGGGCCGAAGGCCCGGAGAGGGCGGAGCGTGCGACGTGATCGGCGCGTGCTGATCGTCCAGAAAAGCCCTCCCCGGCCGCTACGCGTCCGACCCTCCAGCGCGCGGGAGGGTGTATAAGTTCCGCTGAATCAACAACGTAAAAGTTGCACGACCTTCGGAGGGGAGAGGAGTTTTGAAATGCGCTCTAATACTTCTGCAAGAGTGTTAGCAGTTGTTTGTCGAGTTGGTGTCCGTACCAATCGACATATTCAATGTCGGTCCGGCCTGAGTCCAGGATTCCGAAGGAGCCACGGAAGTTCCACAGGGCATAGCCGATCCCGTGTCCTTTCAGGATATCCAAGACGTCCTCCATCCAGGCACTGAACACGGGATAGGGCGTCTTGTTGTACCCACCGCACTCGCCGCAATGGACACCGATTCCTTTCCGCGCAAGCTCGCCCCAGGGCGCATACATGCGTTCCAGACCCGCTCGGTCGAGCTTCACGGAACCATCCGCATGGCGCAGCGGCCACGTCGGCTCGGGGAAATTCCCTCGATCGACCCAACTGGCGCGGTAGTGGCTGATTTCGGCCGGTCGATATCCGTGCACGCTTTGCGCAACACCGGTCGGAATCAATTCATCCACCACGACGTTCCCGACATTCAGGCCGTCGACGATAATCACACGATCGGGACTGACCTCGCGAATCTCATCAATCGCACGTTTCATGACGCGAGCATAATCATCGCGCGTCATGTAGCCATCGCGGGGCGTTGGCGCTTCGTTCAGCAGATTGAAGCTCACGTGCTCATTGGATACATCGCGGTATCGGTCCGCAAACACGCGCCAGTGGTAGGCGAATGCTTCTTCGGCTCGCGTGTCTTGCCAGAGCACATACGGTTCGCGGTCGGGGTTGTTGATGCAATATCCGGGTGCGCGATGAAAGTTCACACTGACGTGCAGACCGTATTTTCGCCCTAAATCGATAGCCCGATCGACTTTCTCCAGCGTGCTTTCCCGAATCTTCAGCACATCCTCCGGACTCAGTCTCCGAGTCTCCTTCCAGTCACTATCCACCCACAACCAGTAATCCATCGGCAGCCGCACGAAATCAAAGCCCCAATCGCGCATCCAGCGATAATCGTCCTCAACAACCAGTCCTTGTCCCTCCTCGCGATCACTGAACGCTTGAAAAAAGTTGGTCAGATTAAAACCCTTCCAGCGTGGCAAGGCAGTTTGCGCCGCTTTCAGATTCTGCTCAGCCGCCGGGCACACTTCCGCGCCAACATACAAACTCGCCGCCGCCGCACTCGCGGAGGCAAGAAACTCACGTCGACTCGGCTTCAAATTCATCACCATGCTCCTTGACTCTATTCCTGATGAGATGACGAGAACCGGCTTCAAGGCCGAATTGTACATGAGTACTCAACAGAATCCACAGGTTCTTTTGGCGTCGGCCTGAACCACCTCCGCGTTTACCCGCGTTCTTCCGCGGCTGCATCCCACATATTTCAACGGTTGCTCGGTTGCGGAGGGCAGTGAGCACAGATACAACAGCGGTTGAGCGTGTCGCCTGACAAGCGCGTTATCGACCGGACTTTCCCTGACACTCGATTGCGATGAGATCATCATGATGTTCAAAATCTCAAGGTACTGGTTCGCTGCAGTTGGTCTGATGACCCTCCACCTTTTGGGTTTGAATCTTCCATCGAACCGGCGATTCATTTCCGCCGGTGCGCAAGAGCTTGTGGCGGGCACGACTCAACCGGAAGTCATGGGCTACAAGGACACCGAGAAGCTGCCGTGGTGTGATTACCGCAAACACGACCCGGATCGGCCGTTGCCTCCGATGGTCACTCCCGGCGATCAACACCTCCCCACCCCTGCCCCGTCCGATGCAATCGTCTTGTTCGATGGTCAGGACGTTTCCCGCTGGCACCCGACAGATTGGAAGCTGCAGGATGGATCCCTGGAAGTCACGGCGGGCGATCTGGTGACGCGCGACTCGTACGGCGACATGCAACTGCATCTTGAGTGGATGGCGCCGAATCCGCCGCAAGGACATCCGATGAGCCGTGGGAATAGCGGCGTGCTGCTCATGCAGACGTACGAACTGCAAGTGTACGATTCGTACTCAGAGAAAATCTATGCCGATGGTCAGTGTGCTGCGATTTATGGCGAGACGCCTCCCTTGGTCAATGCGAGCCGCAAACCGGGAGAATGGCAGAGTTTCGACATCATCTTCCACGCACCCGTCTTTGAAGATAACCAACTCGCACGTCCGGCAACGATCACCGTTTTCCATAATGGCGTGCTTGTTCAAGACAACACGCCCATTTACGGGCCGATGGCCCACCGCGACATCTTGCCGTACTCGCCCCACGCAGCGCGGATGCCGCTGGCGTTGCAGGGACACGGGAATCCGGTCCGCTATCGGAACATCTGGATCCGCCCGCTCGAATAACTTGCGCAAACAGATCGGTCTTCATCTTGATGTTCGTGTTTTCATCCTCGATTCCGGGAGCGCCTTTGGCGTATGATCTTCCATGACACGCATGCCCCCGTTTTCTCGCCGAGACCTTCTGATTGCGGGAGGTGCGACGGCCTTGCTGAGCGGAATGTCGGGCCTCGATTCGCTGCTCGCCGCCCAAGAGCGCGGCTTTCCGATTGGCATCTGCGACTGGAGCCTGGGATTCCGTGAAGACCCGGGCGTTTTCGACGTCGCACGACAAATCGGAGTCGACGGTGTGCAGGTCAGTTTTGGCTCACCCGACGCCGAACATGACTTGCGGCGGCCGGAAATGCGAGAGCAGTTTGCCGAAGCAACTCGTCGACACAACCTCAAGATATGTTCGCTGGGCATGGCCGCGCTGAACGAGATCCCCTATGCCGATGATGAGCGCGCCGAGCAATGGGTCGTCGATTCGATCGATGTCATGCAACAGATGGAGCCAAACCCGCGAGTCGTCTTGCTGGCGTTTTTCAATCAAGGAGATCTCCTGAATGATCGGGCGCGACAGGACCGAGTCATCGAGAAGCTGAAACAAGTCGCTCCTGCAGCAGAACAAGCCGGCGTTGTCTTGGGAATCGAATCCTGGCTGAATGTGGATGACCATCTTCGTATTCTCGATGGCGTCGGGTCCTCGGCAGTCCAGGTCTACTACGATGTCGCGAATATGACCGAGCGCGGTTACGACTTCGAGCGGGAGATTCGTCGCCTGGGACGCGAACGCATTTGCCAGATTCATGCGAAGGAAAACGGTCATTTACTCGGCCAGGGGCCCGTCGATTTTCGGAAGCTCAGGCGAATCCTCGACGAGATCGGCTGGCAGGGGTGGCTCGTGATCGAAGGAGCGACAACGCCCGATCGGTCACTGATCGAGTGTCAACAACTGAACCGGGAGTATCTGCGGTCGGTCTTTCCCGCACCGGCGGGCCGCAGTTAGATGCTCGATCTTGTGTCAGTCCCCACGGTCATTTCGCGCGTGCCGACAATTGAACCAGTGCAGACAATCCAGAATAACCATCAAGAACCCAACGACGATGGCCACACCCCCTCTGCGGCCCTCTGCGCCTCTGTGTCCTTTGCGTTTTGCACTCTTCTGCCAAAGTGGGGTTGGCAAGTGGTAATACAAAAGGAGAAACGCAGCGCAGCCTTCGGCCGCAACCAAACGGAGCGCTACCGTGTTCGGCGCAATGGGTGTGCCACTGGCTTTGCCAGTGTCCTCTTGGGTCGAGGAAGAGCACTGGCAGAGCCAGTGGCACCCAGTCCAGTTGGGGACGAAGGCTGCGCTGCGTTTCAAATGCCAACAGTCAAACCAGGGAGAAACACAACTCAACACTGCGGCATGATAGAATTCGCGCCGCCCGACAAGAAACTCAACGTTAGCAGTGCAGAGGACACAGAGGCGCAGAGGGCCGCAGAGGGAATTTGGTGGTGAGCGGAGGTACGAAGTCGGGTTGAGATTATGGACTGGTACGAGGCCCCACTTTTTATTTGGAGACATTCGTTATGAACGCGAAAGATGCCTACAAACAAACGGTCGAGTTTTGTCACCTTGTGATGAACATGTACGTCGCGGATCTGCAACAGCCGGACCTTTTTGTTCGGTCAGTTCCTGGCACGAATCATATCGCATGGCAATTGGGTCACTTGATCCTGGCAAATCGGATGATGCTTCAAGAACTCGGCCAGCCGGCTCCGGAGCTGCCGCCGTCGTGGGAAGGCGCTTACACGAAAGAAACGGCGGGTGATGATGATCCAAACCACTTCGCCAGTAAAGAAGAATACTTGGCGATGGCAGAGCAGATGAAAAATGCGTCGCTGGCAGCAATCGACGCCACTCCCGAGGAGTCGCTGGAAACCCCGGGCCCCGAGTCGATGCGAGAATACGCACCCACCGTGGCGTCTATCCTCTCCTTGATGGGTACCCACTGGCTGATGCACGCCGGTCAGTTCATTCCCGTACGGCGAAAGTTAGGTAAGCCGGCGCTGTTCTGAGTTCCAGAGCGGAAACGTGCGGTGAAGCTTCCTGCATCCTCGACCGTCGGCGATTGAAGTTGTGCGATCACGAAAAAACGAAAAAACGCTCCCCTTCCGCCGATGGAAAGGGAGCGTTGCTTGAGAGGTCGGTTGTCGTTGTGTTAGTTCATCCCTGCCGTCGTCGCCAAAGGCCTGCCGCCGGCAACACGAGCATCAAGAGGATCGTGAGCGACGAAGGCTCGGGAACGTACTGAATGTCCAAGCCGGCTAAGGGCACTTCGGTGTCAGCCGCCGCGCGGCCATCGAACAGGATCGACACCGGGTTCACTCCATCCGCCACAAAGCTGAACGTCGCACCGGAACTGAGCACAACATCGGGCGTCAGCCCTCCGATTCCGCCCGCGGCGAAATTGGAATTCCCCAGAACTCCCGTGTCGACGTAACCCGAGCCATCACCATTATCCACCAGAATCTTGATCGCCTCGCACTGCGTGTTGTCCGAATCGATATGGAAACTGGTGACTTCGTAAGGTCCGGCCGGCAGATCACCCAAGGTGACGCGCAGAATCCCGTTGTTGTTCTTCACAAAATCCTCAGCCAGCTTGATCAGCGGCAAACCGGCCAGATCGGCGAGGACGCTGTCGCCACGATCTCGCCAGTCAATTCGCCCGACGCCGGCCCCAGTTTCATCCACGTTATCCAGGGCGATCGTGAATGTATCCCCGAGCGATGAAGTCATCGTTCGCGGCTCGAGAAGGGGCCCATTTTCGTTGTTGACGCCCGCGCCAATCTGCCCGACCGCCATGTTATCCACCAGCACGTTCAGGTCAGGGCGGCCCTCCGTTGCACCAATATCAATCAGGCCAAAGTTGGAGGGCATGAAGTCCGAGTCTGGGAATTCTTTCTCTCCCGGTCCAACACCAGGAAGTGTGACTGCCACGCCATAGTTATTGTTGCCGCTTCCACCGCGTTCGAAGGTCGAGAAAGTACCGGCGGGGATGTCGGTCTTCTTCCAGATCCAGAATCGGTTGTTGATGGCATTCCCGGGACCAACACCATCGCCACCCTCGTCAATTCCCATTTGATAGCCAAGAAAACCCCAGCCATCGTCCGTCAACCACTGCGGCTGCGTGACGCGGGCATCCATAAACACGTAGGCATCAACGGTCTGGCTGACCGAGATATCCAATCGATAATCCGCGACGCCTCGATTGTCGTTCGCCGACATCACATATTCGACACCGGCCAAGCCCAACGCGGCGATGCTCTCCGCTTCGGAGACGCCGTTGTACTCATGATTCCGGTCGGTGAAGAATGGCACATCCTCGTCCAGCAGAGGAACGGTGAAACCGGCACCCTCGTTGGGATGGTCGAATGTCTGACCGGTCCAACTGACCGGGACCGGATCGAGTCCGGTACCACTTTCGATGACACCGGTGATCAGAGCGTCGGCGGATACACCAGTTACGAGAACAAGTACGGCAAGAAGGCCGTACACCAGAAAGATCGGTCTCAGCACGCGAAACATGGGGTCGCTCCAAAGCATTAGACAACCTCTGACCTCAATGACAACAATCTCGATCCCTCAGTGCGAAGCAGGCGCGTCTTCCGTTGGAGCGGACGGACCCATAGCCCCGCAAACCTCTTAGTGTAATTGCAGATCGAAAGCGCACAACCAAGCTGGATGTTCAAATGACTTAACAATCCAAGCTCGGAACCGTGTTACGGTACGATTTTCGCCCGTAGCAGCAACAGCACCTCGCGCCAGCCGTGATCGCTCTGGTAGACCATTCCGCCAATCAATACGGTCTGGCCATTCTTGAGTGCGACGGTGGTCTGGACAGAACACGTGTGGATCGCCGGAGTCCGGATGACCTGTTGCTCCGATGTGGCAACGGGAGTACCTTCCTCCTCAGGCCCAAGGTAGGACGCCTCGACGTCGATCTCCAGCGTGATGATCTGGTCGTCCGAGACTCGCCCGGTAACTCCGAGGATCGTCCCGACGTTTTCCATGGACACGGAGTTCGTCATCCCGCGATTACTGACGCTGGTTCCCGTTAGGCGTGGAACCCGGTTGCCAAGCTGCAAGAAAGCGGGTTGATTGTCAGACACCATCAACTCCGGCCGCGCCACCATCCGTAACTCACGCCGCTGTTTCAAATTCGCGAGCGCCTGATCCAGATCGCCCTCCACAACCTCCTGCGTAATTGAGCCCGCTCCGGGCGGAGCGTCCTCGGGCAACGCGACTTCGGCCAGCAACGACTGCAAGTGGAATTGACGCACGGGCTGGTCGAGTTCTCGCAAGATCGCCTGGAGGTTTTCCAGTTGCTCCGGCATCCCGCGCAGCAACAGACTATTGGACACGGCATCCACCGCGACGGTCACTTTCGGGTCATCGGATTCCGCCTGCTCGTTCTTCAACCACTCGCGAATCACGTCCGCGGTATCCGTTACGGGCGCATGCTGTAACCGCAGAACGATCGTTGAACGTTCCAAGCGGGACACCGGACGTGGAGCCGCAACTTCGCGCGTCGTGTTCTGCATCGCAGCGGGCGTTGCCTCTGGAGGTGCCTCTGGAGTTGCCTTCCGCGTCGTTGCGGAACTCTCAGTCGGCTGAATCTGCAACGGCGCAGTAATGGACTCGTCGGAGCGTCGAATGCGTGTAGGAAGAATCTGCCGAAGGCGCGACGGTCGCCGTTGGAATTCCCGCAACTGCTCTCGAATGCCTCGTGCCGGCTGATCCGATGTCGCTGCCATCGGAAGCGACAAAAGGATGGTCAAACCGATTGGAATCGCGGATGTCAACATCTTAGGTCCCCTCTGTTTCGCGAAAACGGACTCGCGTCCACCACGGCAGAGTCGACAGACCCACGCAATGCGCGGCGCGTGTCGAACGTTCTAACCCCTATTCTTCTCTCCTTCTTCTCTCTGCGGCCCTCCGCGCCTCTGCGGACTCTGCGTTTCCCTTTGTTCTTAGACGTGCCAATCCACTTCGACGTCCCCTTCAAGTGCAAAAGAAGGAAACGCAGCGCAGCCTTCGGCCGCAACCAACCGGCGTGCTGCCGCGTTCGGCGCAATGGGTGTGCCACTGGCTTTGCCAGTGTCCTCTTGAGTCGAGGAACAGCACTGGCATAGCCAGTGGCACACAGTGCGGTTGCTGCGGAAGGATGTGCCTTACATCAAAATGCCAACAATAAAGCCAAGTAGAAGCACAACGCAACCCTGCCGCGTAACGGAATTCGCTTTCCCCGACAGGAAACTAACCGTTAGCAGTGCAGAGGACCGCAGAGCAGCTCCTCGTACGCGAGCTAATCGAATCGTCTAGGAGATAGGGAGTTCCAACGAGTCTCAATCTCAGGCAGTCGAGCTAGTGCTTTTTGTTGAATGCGCTTAACGATGGAAACCATTCCTTCAAATCGCCGAGTCTGGCTAGTGGATACGACTCTGCGCGATGGAGCCCAGGCTGCCGGTGTTGCCTTTACAGTCGAACAACGAGTCAGCATCGCACGGGCTCTCGCCGAAATCGGAATCGATGAAATCGAGGTCGGTAGCCCGGCGATGGGCGAGGCGGAGCGGAACGTGATTCGCCGCACTGCTGCACTCGGTTTGCCGTGTCGACTGACAGCCTGGTGTCGTGCCACCCTCGCGGATCTCGATGCCGCGGCTGCCTGCAATCTGTCGGCCGTTCATCTTTCGGTTCCCGGTTCCGCGATCCAACTGAACGCTCTCGATAAGAGTTGGCCGTGGGTCCGGCAGACTCTCTCACGACTCATTCCGTACGCCCGGCGACGGTTCGATTTCGTCTCGGTGGGCATCATGGATGCTTCACGCACCGCTTCTGCGCGAATCGTGGAATGGGCCCAGTTGTGCAATGCGCTGGGGGCCGATCGTCTGCGATTGGCCGACACCGTAGGCCTCTGGAATCCGCGCACTGCGGCGGAGGCAGTGCGCCGCGTGATCTCGGCCGTTCCCCACCGGCTCGTTGGGCTCCACGCACATAACGATTTGGGGATGGCCGTCGCCAATACGTTGGCCGGACTGGAGGCGGGTGGCCGCAGCGCGGACGTTACCGTACTCGGTCTCGGAGAACGTGCGGGAAACGCACCACTCGAAGAACTGGTGGTCGCATTGCACAAGACAACTCCTCTGCGATGTCGATTGTCCCAGCGCGGACTCGCGAGTTTGTGTCAACATGTAGCGGCGTGCGCCAATCATCCCATTCCGCCACGAAAGCCGATTGTCGGGGAAAACGTCTTTCGGCATGAGTCCGGAATTCACGTGCGCGGGATGCTGCGCGATGAGCAGTGTTTCGAACCGTTTGCTCCGGCAACCGTTGGCCAGACCGGCCGACGATTCGACTTGGGAACTCACAGCGGTCGTGCGGGACTTCGCGCTGCGCTTGTGGCCCAGGGCGTCCGTCCGAGAGAACATCTCCTGCACGCGCTGCTGAAGCTCGTGCGAGCAGAGGCCGACACGACGCAGCGGCCGGTTTCCAGCGCACGCGCTGCGGCCATTCATCAGCAATTGCTCGATCAAGATGCCCAGCTCTCTGGCATCAGATTTGCAGTACCGATCGGCCTCGGGGAATGATCTTCCATCGGACCCCGTTCGGATTGCTCTGCACTGCTAAGGGTGAAATCGTTGTTTTCTCGGCAAGTAATCGAGCGACCAACGGAAGCCGCCCCTACCCGGGTGCGGAGGCACCCCGTTGGCTTGCGGACTTGCCGCACTGCGAAGGGCGGCAGCAAAGCGATCCAATGCCGCTGGAACAGAGGCTGCGGTCGCATCGGGAACCGGAGTTGGTCGCCGATGCGTCGCTGTCGGACCTCGCGCTGAAGAGGCAAGATGTTGGCTGCACGACTGCCTAGTCAATGTTCATTCGATTGCGATGTGCACAAAGATTGTGCATCCGTTCTCACGTGCGCGACGGAAAAAGAGCGATGGGAACGAGAAATGGCAGCTCTTTATGCGATTGCCCGCGTGCTAGCAGAGCGGTCCGGTCAAAGCCAGACACTTCACGACATTATTCACGTACTTGAAGAGAAGTTGGGCATGATGCGGTGCACCATCATGCTGCTGGCGGCGGATAGCGAGCGGCTCGTCGTGGCCGCCACGCGAAGTGTCAGTCCATCTCAGTCGGAGAACGTCCAATATGGTCGCGGCGAGGGAATGACCGGTTTGGTTTTGGCCTCGGGGCAGTCGGTCATCGTGCCGAGTATTGCGAATGAACCGCGGTTCTGTGATCGGATTCACGAGCGGAGTCGTCGTCGTGCCGAGGATGCGTGCTTTATCTGCGTACCGATTCTGTTGGGTAGCGAGGTCATTGGGACCTTGGCGACGGACCTGCCGACGAGTAGTCGGACCTGGTTGGACGAGGCAGAGCGGACGTTGACGATCGTCGCGGCGATGATCGGGTTTGATGTGCGCGCTCGTCGTGCGGAGCGGGAGGAGCATGAGGCGTTACAGGCGGAGAACTTCCGCCTGCGAGACGCGTTGGAGGAACGTTTCCGTCCGGAGAATATTGTCGGCAACTCGCGCCCGATGCGTGACGTCTACACGCGCATTCGCCGCGTCGCCTCGAGTCAGACCACCGTACTGATTCGCGGTGAGACGGGTACCGGAAAGGA
Source organism: uncultured Pirellulaceae bacterium (assembly GCA_964522605.1). Classification (GTDB taxonomy): domain Bacteria; phylum Planctomycetota; class Planctomycetia; order Pirellulales; family Pirellulaceae; genus CAVZLD01. Next base: position 5,052 of record CAZFWV010000084.1, on the reverse strand, counting down.
ACTCGTCGCCTCGGCCATACACTACTCGAGTCCTCGTTCGACAGGCCCCTACATTCGAGTCAACTGTGCTCAGCTGAGTGAGAATCTGCTGGAATCCGAGCTCTTTGGTCATGAGAAGGGCGCATTCACGGGCGCGATTCAGCAGCGGATCGGGCGAATTGAGGATGCGGAGGGAGGCACGCTGTTTCTGGACGAGATTGGAGACTTTCCGCCTGCGATTCAGGTGAAGCTGTTGCGGTTTTTGCAGGAGCACGAGTTTGAGCGGGTGGGATCCAACGAAACGCGTCACGCAAATGTGCGCGTGCTTGCCGCAACGAATCGAGATTTGGAAGAAGCGGTCGCCGATGGGGCTTTTCGCCATGACCTCTACTATCGCATCAATGTATTCCCAATTACCTTGCCGCCTTTGCGAGATCGGCGCGACGACATTCTGCTTCTAGCCAACCATTTTGCGACGAAGTACAGCGAACAGATGGGCAAGAATATCCGTCGCATCAGTACACCGGCGATCGATATGATGATGGCCTATCACTGGCCGGGCAACGTTCGTGAACTGGAGAACTGCATTGAGCATGCGGTACTCCTGTCCGACGGCGATGTGATCCACGGACACCATCTTCCTCCTACGCTCGAGATGCCCAGCAACTCACCCAACGATCGCCCCGGTTCGCTCGAGGCATGCGTGAAGACCTTGGAACGGGACATGATCAGCGATGCGCTCAAACGCACGTCCGGTAATGCCGCGGCGGCCGCACGCCAATTGGGAATCACGCCTCGCATCATTCGCTACAAGATGAGTATGTTGGGCATTAAAGGGTCCTGAACCATCCGCATCGAATGATCGATGTATGGCAGGAAGCGTCCAGGACGACGATCGAGAGTCGAACAGTTCTGGATAAGATGGTACATTCTGAGGAACCCGGACGGCTCAAGGATCCGTCGGTTGTCTTCCTGCATCTTCGGTACCCAACATGCAAACCACAATTGTGAAGCTGCCTCTAATCCTGTTTTTGCTTTGCCCCATCGTAAGCGGCGAGACAGCTGGTGAACCTTCGTCCTTATTACCGGCGATGCCGAGCCGGCCGGCGGCGGATTATCTGTTGGACGCATCGCCCTTCGCCGCCAAGCATACTCGCGACTCGGAAAACCAGACCTTGACTTTGGAAAACGGCCTGGTGCGGCGCGTCTGGAAGCTTGCTCCCAACGGTGCTTGTATCGCGTTCGACAACCTAATGACGTCGCAATCGATGCTCCGTTCCGTGCGTCCCGAAGCACGGATTACGATCGATGGAATCTCCTACGAGGTCGGCGGGCTGGTCGGACAACCGAACCACGCGTATCTCACGGAAGAGTGGCTCGCGAACATGGAGTCAGACTCCAGTGCCCTGCAGCTGGTCGATGTGACAGTTGGCCGTCCGACCGAGCGTTTCAAGTGGAATCGGCGACGTCACGCGGCCCCCGATGCAAAATGGCCTCCCTCTGGCGTGTATGTTCGTTTCGAATATGCCGTGCCGGTGATTGACGATCGTGGACTTGGCCAAATCACACAGGGAGGTGTCGCGAGCAACGACGTGCGAGTCTCTGTGCACTACGAGCTGTACGATGGGATCCCTGCATTCAGTAAATGGCTGACGATTCACAATGCGGGCGATCATGCGGTCACGCTTGATCGTTTCACCGTCGAGGAACTCGCGGCGGTTGAACAGGCGAGTTGGGTTGAGTACCGGGAAGGTGTTGCCATCCCAAATCCCGACTACCTGCATGTCGAGACGGATTTCGCCTTTGGAGGATTCAATCCTCCCAACGCGAACCGCCACGTCGTGCATTGGCGGACGGATCCGAACTACACCACGCAGGTCAACTACGCGCGGCAAACACCCTGCTTGCTCGTTGTCGAACCGACCTACGGTCCCGCGCAGCATATCGAGCCCGGTGGGCGGTTTGAGTCTTGCCGAGTTTTTGAGCTGGTCTATGACGAGGGAAACCGCGAGCGCAGGGGACTCGCCCTGCGACGATTCTATCGCACGCTGGCTCCCTGGGTGACCGAGAATCCGATCACGCATCACTTGTTGAGCAATGACGAGCAGCGCATCCGCACAGCCATTGATCAGGCAGCGGCGGTTGGTTTTGAAGCGATTATCTTGTCCTTTGGCAGCGGCTTTAACATGGAGAACCGCGACTCCGACTTCCTGGCGACCTGGAAGGCGGTTGCGGACTATGCCCAGCAGCACGGGATTGAGCTCGGCTGTTATTCGCTGTTCTCTTCTCGTCAGGTCGCCGATGCGGACATGATTGTCTCACCTCCGGGTGAACGCCCCACCCACGGCAAATGCCCGGCGGTCACGTCACCGTGGGGGCAGCGCTGGTTGGATACGATTCGCAACTTCTACACCGCGACCGGCTTTGATCAGTTCGAAAACGACGGTCCCTATCCTGGTGATGTCGACGTCACGCCTCGGCCTCCGCTGCAGCAAGGCATCAACGACTCTCGGTGGGTGCAGTGGCGAAATATCGCGGATCTTTATCGGGACCTGCGTGGGATGGGCATCTATATCAATGCGCCGGATTACTACTTCCTGAATGGATCGAACAAATGCGGCATGGGATACCGTGAAGTGAACTGGTCTCTCCCGCGAGATCATCAGGTGATTCATACGCGACAGAATATCTACGATGGCACGTGGACGAAGACACCGAGTATGGGTTGGATGTTCGTGCCGCTTACGCAGTACCATGGTGGAGGCGCGGCCGCGACGATTGAACCGTTACGCGAGCATCTGGATCACTATCGACGGATGCTGCAGTCGAATTTGGGAATGGGCGTGCAAGCGCATTACCGGGGACCTCGACTGTTTGATTCGCCCGAAACTCGTGAGATGGTAAAACAGCAGATCGATTGGTACAAGCAGTATCGCGAGATTCTCGAGTCGGACATGATCCATGGCCGCCGTGCCGATGGTCGGGATCTCGACTGGATGCTTCACGTCAATCCCCGGTTGCCGATCGCCGGGATGATCTGCATCTACAATCCACTCGATCAAGAAGTCTCCAAGACGATCGCACCGAATCTCTACTACACGGGCTTACGTGATTCAGTGGTCGTCAGTCACGAGGGGCAGACATCAAATCGTATGTCGGTCGACGACCGTCATTGCGTGCATCTGGAAGTGACGGTTCCCGCGGGCGGAATGACGTGGTATACGTTCCGTGATGCGGAATAGAAATTGATGACGAGGCCCTCATCGATCCACCTTCCCCTTCCTCTGGAGCCGTCCTCACCAGCTCTCATCCTTGCTCGTGTCGAAAGCCAGGAACCGAATTCATCCAACGATTCGCCGAACCGATTCGCCGCGAAAAACTCAGATGATTTGCTCGTTTTCGGCATCCCAACGTACGAGACGCTTTTCGCGATACGAGATGACACTCATTAAGTAGGAAACGACCTCAATGAACGCCTCGTCAATGTGACACCGTGGCTTGTCACCGGTGCGAACGCAGCGGAGGAAATCCTCCATGTGGTCCGGCCAGCTCGGACCCGACGCTGGGTCATAGCTGAAGCGAGGCTCGAGCGGCTCGCGGCGCATGTGAGGATAGGCCGGGCCATCGTCGTAGACGAAGAACTTCGAAGCGGACTGGCCGATCGCGTTGAAGATGATTCGCCCGTTTTTGCCGACGTATTCGGGAGGCTGCTGGCGACCGGAGTTCATGCAACCTTCGAACATTAACGAGCAATTCTGTTTCTCGAATGTGTAATTCGCCAACCAGGTATCCGGGACTTCACGGTCATCGTGGTAGTGTGCATTGTGGCCGAGGCACATGCACGTGTCAGGAATGCCCCAACCCAAAGTGCATTGGACCTGGTCGAGTTCGTGCGACAGCAGATCTCCAGCTTGGCCCGTACCGTACGGCCAATAACAGCGCCAGTGCCAGAAATGTCGCTCGTTGAAATCGATGGCAGGGGCCGGACCCAACCACTTCTGCCAATCGAGATCCGCAATGACCTGTTTTGGATCGGGTCGATTGTATTCGCTGTACCAGCCATACCATCGCCACGGAGCCCGGTCGCGCGTGCCGTTGAAGTACCGTCCCGTTTTGATGAGTGTGAGGGGGCCGATTTCCCCGTCCCGAATCATCTTGCCAGCTGCCTCATAGGCGGGGAGCTGTCGCCCCTGGTGGCCAAGCTGAAATACCGTGTTCGCCTGCTTCACTGCGGATCTCAATCGCTTGGCCGAGTCCACGGACATGGTCAGGCCTTTCTCGCAGTAAACCGACTTGCCCGCCGCGATTGCGTCGAGCACCATCTGTTCGTGCCAATGATCCGGCGTGGCGATCACCACTGCCTCGACGTCTTTATCCGATAGCAGGTCTCGGTAATCCGTATAAGTTCTCACGTTCTCATTACGGGCCGCTTCGACACCGCGTTTCATGTGGGGCCGATACACATCACAGACCGCGACGACCTTGGCCGAGTCCGAGGCGCCGGTGTCACGAATGAGTGTCCAACCTCGTGTGCCGGTCCCAATGTGTCCTACTCGGACAGGATCGTCCTTCACCGATGCACCGCGCAATACATTGGGCGCGGCGAGAATCGTGGCCGCAGCGGCCCCTGTGGACTGAAGAAAATGACGGCGAGTTGCGCTCTTCTGCTCTGGCATGTGAACCTCGACTGGCAAAAACAGAACGTGGACGGAAGACTTCATCAGGATTGTGTGCGTCACACGCATGATACCGCGAACTCGATACGTCACGCAAACTCGATGAATCTCAGGATCCCGTTGATCTGTCTGGATCATCGGCTACCCCGAGTTAATCCTGCGATCGACATCTACAGCGTCCTCAATCAGGCGGTCTATGCCACGGCAATCGAAACAAGGCATCAGCAAGAGGAAAACGTGTTTTCGGTTGGACCTGAGAAGAAGGAACCACGGATTTGACGGAGGGGACGGATCGGCGCAGACGGATCCGCGGACATCCGCTTTATCCGTTCGATCCGCGGCTCCTCTTCTCGATCTTTGGTTCCGCTCGACTTGTGCGTAACAACCAGGGTGACTG
>CAZFWV010000083.1:1613-22353 GCA_964522605.1 uncultured Pirellulaceae bacterium | reverse complement strand
GCGCGCGTTCATTTCGGGCAGCACGTGCTGCTTGATCGCGGGACAGATCTCCGTTTGCGCTCGCTGAGCTTCGTCAATAGGTCCGTCGGGGACAAGCAACAACCGCATCACCGCCTCAAGACCGATCGCACGTGGCGTCCCTTTCAAGATTCCTCCGTGCTTCCGCTCCCGTGCAACCTGGGCCGTCAACAGTAATTCGAGTCGCTGGACGGTCGAACTCACGTCGGTCACGCGTGCAACGCGTCCCACGACTTCACTCTCGCCGTCCGCCCGATCGAGATAGACCAAATGGCCTTTTCGCACACCAAGATCGCGCGGAACATCGACGGTCACCAGCGGTGGTTTACCCGTCCAGTATTCCCGCACTTGCTGCAACACCGCGTGGCTCAGACGCGACGTCACCGGTGCGCGTGCGACCAGCAACAGTCCGAAGAGCGCCAGGGTCAGTACGGCCGCCCCGACAGCCAGACGAAAGCCTCGGCTCCAACGAAACGCGTCATCCCACATTTAGTTGCCCGCGTGTTCCTGACGCCACTGCGTAATCGCTTTTTCGCGCGCCTCATCGGACACGAAACCGATCGTCGTCGTGACAAAGACTGTCGTGGGATGCGGCCTCAGGGGAGGCAGCCCGAAATCCTCGAATTCCTCGTCGGCGCGATAGAGTAGTCCCGCCAGCGCCAAATCGCGTACTTGCGTCGTGATCCGCACATTGTTCACTCGACGCTGAGCCGCAACGACGGTGGCATCATCCAGCATCTTCTCCAACAGCGGATCGTCGTCGGGAGTTCCCAGTTTCGTGAGCACGAGAATCGCGAATTGCTTCACCGAGGAGATTCCATCACCGCTATTCAAGACCCGACGCGCGGGCTCCAGGCCCTCCGGCATTTCATAATGCAGGGCGAAATGCAATCGTTGGGTCAACAGCGCATCCACGGAATTCCGGGCGATCAGAGAACCAAGCAAGGCACGGAGCGCCTGGCGGCGTGATCCAATTCGCATCGCCTGTTCGAAGTCAGCCAGATAACAGAACGACATCAAGTAAGGCTGGCTGCTTAAATCGACATCCTCGCGGCTGGCGGCAAGTAAGAGCGCGGCGATGCTACCGACGGGAACTGTGCGACGAAGACGCAAGATGTTTTGGAGATTCTGACATCGCTCCGCGAGTAAGGCGTTCGGCTGGACCGTTTCATCACGAAAGATGCTCTCCAGAAACGCCCACTCCGCTTCCAGCATTTCGACGAACAATGATCGCGAATCCGGATCATCCCCCGCCATCGCACGGTATGCGCGCCAACCGGGCAACTCATCTGCCACAGATACGTCTTGTCCCGCGGCGAACGTGTTGATCAGCCGCTGCCGGTCCAGGTGCCGAATTGCCCGCAACACCTGCCGTGCCCGAAATCGTATTTCCGGATCCGGGTCTTCCGTGCCTTTTTTCACCGCCTCGAGGGCAGGCAATCCTCGTTCCGTGAGCGCTTCCATCGCCATCTGACGCTGAATGAAATCTTCGGCACCGAGCTGTTCGACCAGTTGTCGGGCGGCTGGCTCGCCGGTGGCCTCCTGCCCACGCAGCGGCAGCGAGCCCGCGCCAAGCGGGGCGGCAACTAGAACTGCCACGCACAACAAAAAACGGCTCATGCAAGCTTCCCCGTCAATCCCCGAACGGCCTTCGAGGCCTCCAACGTATTGTAGCTGCTTCTCCGTCCGACCGTCCAGAAACCGACGAGACGGCCCCGCATCCAACCTGACCACTACCCAATTGTGTGAAACGAAACCTAGGTCACAATACGCTTTTGTCCGCAAAACGACAGGGCTCGATCCATGAAGTTCCGCACGCGCGCCATTCACGTCGGCAATCAACGCGATACTCAAACGGGCGCTGTCGTGCCGCCGATCCATCTTGCCTCGACTTACGTTCAGCCGGGGGCCGGCCAGTGGGGCGAATTCGACTATGGACGCAGCGGTAATCCGACGCGAAAGAACCTCGAGACCACGCTCGCCTCACTCGAATCCGGCTGTGGTGCCCTCGCGTTTTCGTCCGGCATGGCCGCCATCCATGCGGTCACCTTAACCCTGCAACCGGGCGATCGGATCCTGGCGGGAACGGACGTTTATGGGGGTACCTATCGTCTGCTGCACAAGATTATGAAACCACGGGGAATCGACGTCTCCCTGGTTCCCACGCACGATCAGGCCGCACTGGCCGAAGCGTTCTGCTCTCGAACACGCCTGCTCTGGCTCGAGAGCCCCGGAAACCCGCTGCTGAGTATCTCCGATATCGCGGCCTGTGCCGAAATCGCGCACCGCCACGGAGCTCAGCTGGCCGTAGACAACACGCTCGCCACGCCCGTCCTGACTCGTCCGCTGGAACGCGGTGCGGATCTTGTGATGCATTCCGCCACGAAGTACCTCGGCGGACACAGTGACGTCATCGCCGGCGCCGTGATTGTTCGCGATCAAACGCTCTATGACCAGCTGTATTCCATCCAGAACGCAACCGGCAGCGTACTCGGACCGCTCGACTGCTACCTCGTCTCGCGTGGATTGAAGACGCTCGACCTGCGCGTTCGCGAACACTCTCGCACCGCGATGGTCCTCGCGGAGCGACTACTGGCCGATCGACGCGTCGCGCGCGTGCTGTACCCCGGACTGCCAGGTCACCCGGGTCATGATCTCGCCTGTCGTCAAATGGACGGTGGCTTTGGTGGCATTCTGAGCTTCGAACTGCACGGCAGCAGTCAGCAAGCCCGCCAGGTCGTTCAATCCACTCAGTTGTTTCAATTGGCCGTTAGCCTCGGCGCCGTCGAATCCCTGATTGAACAGCCAGCGACCATGTCGCATGCCAGCTACGATCCCGAACAACGGTTGGCACACGGGATCGTCGACTCGCTGATCCGCCTGTCGATTGGTCTGGAGGACCCTGACGATCTGTGGCAGGATCTTCAGCAGGCACTCGACGCCGTGTCTTGATTCGCCTGCCAATGCATGGGCCGCCTTGAGCCGTTCTGCAGCCGTAGGTCGAACGACGCGCGCACCGCACCGTGCAGACCAGTTCCGGAAATTCTCACGAGGCGAAACGACAACGGAGTCCGGCGGCCCTTAGGCACGCGGGACTCCGTTGCTTCGAATCAACGTCGGTGACGATGATAATCAGTCGGCATCGCGGAATCGCAGTGCCGAAGCGGAACCAGACGCCTGCGGAACCGGCTGCAGTTGGACGCCCCTCGTGGGACGCAGAGTCGACGTCCGCTGCGGAATGTAATGGCCCGCTCGTGACGGGACGGCGTTGGAGATCGTGCGAGCGCCGTTTCGATTCACGCTAGGACTGGCCGGCAATTGGGCAGAGCGCGATACGGGCTCTTGATAACTCGCTCGGCGAACCGATCGACGGACCGGTTGCGTTTGAGCGGCCGCGCGCGGTGCGGGGAGAATCGAGCGGGTGCGCATCGTCTGCTGTGCGCCCATCGCACCCGTCCCTTGCGCCGGATCGTCGCGGAACGGATTCCCTTGCTCATCCACTGCCGCCGGGGCGGGCTGCCCGACTTCCAATGGACTCATGTGGACCGAACCACCATAGCAGCCACAGTCCGACGTGGTGACCGCACCGCCGCAATCGCATGATCCACAGTCGTAACTATCGCAACAGTCATAGCAGTCCGTGACGCACGGGCCACAACGTGCACAGGTGACCATGCCGCATGTGCCAAACGCACAGGAAAACACATGGGTCAGGCTCGAGCAGACCACATGGCGGATATCCAGCAGGAGTTCGCCCACCAAAGTCGTCCGGCAGGGATTGGGACACGGTGGATAAAGACCCGGGTGACCACAACAGGGATCGAGACAGGTCGTGCCCCAGACCGTGCCACATTGGCCGGCACATCCTGCGTACCCATAGTCGACACCACACTCACAACAGGCCTGCTGGACCCGGCTCGGGTGGTTCACTGCTCCCAACGGACGAACCTGGGCATTCGCCCGCGAGCCCGCGATCAGCGCCACGATGACGAGCACCGACATTGTTCGACGAGACACCATTCCTTAGGTCTCCTTCCATCCTGCAACAAGATTGTCTGCTTCGCACCGTCCCCCATGCCGAAGCGCAGGTCCGGGAGGCGGCGAACGGCTGATTGTCACCTTCGGAAGATCTCATCGAACCGTTTCTGCCGCTGCGACCAGAAGTTTCCCTTTCCCCCCTAAAGTCCACTCGACCGGCAGGACCGGGACGACCGTCACAGCCATCCTGTTTTCACATCTCGAGGTCGCCTCGTCCGGGCCGCTGAACCCCAAGGCACGGAGTCGAAGCGGAAGCGGCTTGAATGCTTCGGATACGGGGGACAGTCAGCATGCCCCAGACTCGGGGGCGTGAAGGAGCCGACAGACAGGGAAAGATAGGGCGTCTTTTCGGATTATGTCGAGTTTAACGAAAGTTTCGGGTCGGCCTTCGTCGATATCGCGGGTGACGAAACCTCTCTCGAGGCCTGTTAACCCATTGATTGGATGGAAGCGGATTCATGCTTGCAACAGCATTCTCTCAACGCACGTTCGTCTGCCTCCTGACGCTTGCCTTGGTCGTCGAAACGACCTCAGCACAGACGCCTCTGCTGCGCGGAGCGACCACGACGACGCAATCCCGCACGCCATCCCACGGATTTGTGCCTCGCCATGAACGTGTCGCCGCGTTGCCCAACGCATCGCAGCGATACGGGTCTCGGAGCACCACGATGCGCGCGAGCAGCCCGCAGTCTGCGTCTCACAATTCGATTCAGGCAACCGTCTTGGCAGAACCGGCGGCCGAGCTCGAGGTACTGGAAGCCGATCCGACGATGGAAGTGATTCCGGAGAACGCCTGGGAGTATGACTCGGCGCACATTGTCGGCGACCCCGAGTCGTGCGGGTGCGATTCATGCGCCCCGGCGCCGGGTTGGGGGCCCGAGGTTGTACCCGGCTTCTGGGTCGACCACCTCTCGATTCTCGGCGGCGTCCATGGCTTCAAGAATCAGTCCAACCGGGGTGAGGACGGCAGCTTCGGATTTCATACGGGCTTCAATTATGGTACTCCGGCCAAGAATATTCTGTTGCCCCCGAGTATAGGCCTGCAAATCGGTTTCCAGGCCAACTTCAGTAACTTCGAAGGCGCCTCGTTCTCACCCACGGATCGAGAACAGTTCTTCCTGACAACCGGCGCGTTTCGGCGGGGCGATTACGGACTCCAGGGGGGAATCGTATTCGACTACCTCTGGGACAACTGGTACTACAACGTGTCCGTTGGCCAGCTGCGTGGCGAACTGAGTGTGGCGATGTCGGAACGGAATACGTGGGGATTCTGGTTTGCATCGAGCGTCAGCACCGACACGACCGAATCGCAACTGAACGATGCGACGCTGGTCGAATCCTGGGAAACGACCGACATCTACGCGATCTTCTATCGTTCGCGATTACTGGCGGCGGGCACCGGCGAGGGTCGCTTGTTTGGCGGTTTCACGGGGGAAGGCGATGGTCTGGTCGGTGCCGAGACGAAGCTGCCCCTGCATAATGGATGGGCGTTGGAAACCGATTTCACGTATTTGATCCCCAAGGAAGATCTGAACCGCTTCGAGCGAGAAGCCTGGAACGTGGCGATCAACTTGGTGTGGTACCCAGGTTCCTTGGCCTGCGGCAGTTGCTTCCGCTACCATCGCCCCCTGTTTGACGTCGCAAATAACGGGTCGATGATTCTGCAGCGTGTCGAGTAGACTGCGGCACCGAGCCTGAGATCCTCGAGGCAAGCCGCGTTTCTTAACGGGCTTCTCCCGAATTCGCTCACCTTCCCGGGTTCACGAATCGCCGGTATACTCATCAAGAATAGGCGATCCGGTAAGTTGCTTCTGTGCAGGCCTGCGGGCGACAGCTCGCGAACCGGTGGACGTGAATTCTCGGGAAGTGTTGTTGCGATGAGCGATCCAGAACGGACCAGTCACTGGCAATTCCTTGCGGAACTCTTGGGGGCCAAGCCCCAATCGGAGCCGGAACCGTCACCGGTTTCCGAGGAAGCTCCCACCGAGTCACTACCGACTGCCGAGGGCGGCGAATCGCTCAAGCCGCAGGCACCACCTCCGCCGACCGCACCGGGCCCGGATCGCACCAAGCGATCGGCCAAGACACCTCCACGCAGCGCGACGCCCAGCCGTCACTGGGGAGACGTCGCGCGTTCGTTGGGACTGGACGTTCCCGAAGTCCCGGAAGAGGTGGAAGAAGAAGAAACACCGGTCGTCGAAGAAGCACAGGTCGAACCGGCCGCGAAGCCTGAACCGGAGGTACCCACGCGATCGCGGCGAGGCGAAATGCGTGACGAGCGGCGCGATCGTGATGTGGAACCGGCGAGGGACGTTCAGCCGGAGCTACCCGACTTCCTCTCGACCGAGCCGCCGCGCGACAATTTTCTCGAGGAAGTCGGCTTGATCGACGAGTCGTTTGAAACAATTGACGAAAGCGCCGCGGAAATCGAACGCGATGTCGAACCACCGTCGCCAGCGGAGGAAAGTCCACGATCTGGATCCCGTCGACGGCGCCGAGGTCGACACCGCCGACGCCGCGAAGAAGCTCCCGAAGAAGAGTCGACTTCGCGCGAACGAGAACTGGAGCCGCCGAGTTCGCATGCCTTGGAACCGATCGAAGAAGGCGAGCCGGTTGGCCAAGACGTTCGGGAAGAACCTGCGGCGGAAGCACGGTCCAGCGGATCGCGCCGGCGTCGGCGCCGACGCGGTGGCGAACGTCGCCCCGCAGAATCCCGCTCCGCAGAATCCCGCTCCGAAGAACCCGCTGCACGGGAATCGCGAGAGCCGTCTGGCCGCCCATCGGGCCGGCCTTCGCGCGAACGACCACCCGAGAAGCCACACGTCTCCACGGACGATTACGATGACTCGGACGATGAGGGAGATGAAGATTTTGGCGAGCGCCGGTCGCGCCGCTCAATTCCCTCGTGGAGCGAGGCTGTTCAAGACATCGTCAATCTGAATATGGCGGCTCGGCAAAAGTCTCGCCGACCACGGGGAGGCCGCGGACGCCGTCCCAATCAGCGGGATCGGTGAACGAAAGATACGCGGCAGGCATCGTTGGTGATCCGTGCGAACTGGACGCACGACCCGCCACGCACAGTCGATTGAACCGCCGTAGCAAGTCTGGCCAGAAGTCTCTTCGGCGCAATTCGAGAGGGGGGACTGGATCGCCCAGTTCCAATCGCTTCATTGCATTGCGCAGGTTCCAGATCGGTCCCACGAATCGGTTGCTCAGGCGTAGCAGATCGGCGATCACCAGCGGAATAAGAAGCAACGAGCCGAGCAATGCGGGCAACAACTCCGCGATCTGCGGAAGGACGCCGACAACGGACTCGTCCGACGGCAGGGCCAGGATCTGCCAGGCAGCATAACCGAAGAACACCGAAGCCTGACAAACAAGCCAATAGACGATCACACGCCCGATCAGCACTCCTTGGACTTCCTGATCGATCATGACTTGTCGTCGTCGCAGAAACGTCATCACGAAACCTCATCGGGCGATGTTCGATCTCTGGGCATTTTTGCAGCCGGCGGGCCACGGCGGCGGCTCGAGTTTCCGCCCCTACTAACTGTAAGACGCATTTCTGGCTCCGCCCGTCGCACACCGTCGCCAAGCTGAAAAACTGGTATAATCTGCGGCCAGTCGAGGCCTCCCGACGCGTTCTCCGCAGAAGCACCAATCGGCTCGCCGGTGGCCCGGGCCGCGAATCACTCCTGATGGGGTTATCACAGATGCGACGAACAACTCATCTCGTCCGTTGCGGATGGCGCGGATGGGCCGCCCTTCTGCTGATGCTGCTGGTCACGGCTGGTGGCTGCGGAACGGGATCGTACAACGACGGTCTGGAGCAACGGATCCAAGAACTCAAGTCCGCGCCCCCCGAGGCGTCCGAGGAAGAAACCGAAGAAGAGGATGCTTCGGCCGGGCGCGATGAGCAGCCCGAGGACGACGCGTTGGACGAAGTTCCCGAAGAAGATGTTCCCGAGGAAGACCCGGGCGCCGACGAAGAACCGCCGGAGGACGATGTCCCGGAAATCAACGAGCCCCTGTAAGATTTGGGAAACACCGCGGTTCGCAAAATGCCCCCTTGTATTGTTGCCCAACTTGGGGCACTATAAGGCGTTTATTCACAACCGTCCGGCTCGATCATGTGGCTTAATCAGGCCGAACCCCGCAGCAAACGGGCGACTGCGAGGTGCCGCGGTAGATTCCGTGAAAGGGTAACAGGAGACAATTCGGTATGGCTCGCTATCACGCAGCGAAAGCGAGGGTCAATCGGCGGCTGGGTTCGATGGTTTATGAGAGCGCCGGCGCCGTACGTGCCGCATCGCGGCGGGAACATCCCCCCGGTATGCGCACCCGCCTGCGTCGCCCTTCAAACTACGGTCAAGCCTTGATCGAGAAGCAGAAGATCAAACACTACTATGGGCTGGGCGAGCGACAGTTGCGGCGAATCTTCGATAAGGTGGGCCGCATGAAGGGCAACACGGGGGAGCAGTTGTTGCTGATGTGCGAGCGGCGGCTCGATAATGTGGTCCGCCGGGCCGGCTTCACTCACACCCGCCCCCAAGCCCGTCAGGGCATCGTTCATGGTCATTTCCAAGTGAACGGCGTGAAGGTCACCTCGCCCTGCTATCTGCTGCGGCCCGGCGACGTAATCACCGTCCGCCCGCGGACGAACCTGCAGACCCTGTACCGCAGCCAACTCGAAGAGAATCAGGCGCAACCGATCGAATGGTTGACGGTCGACGCGAATACTCTGCGAGCCACCGTGCAGGGGCAGCCGGGTCCAAGCGACATCAGCTTGCCCGTGGACGTGAATACCGTGGTCGAGTTCTTGTCCCGATAATATGCACAGTCAACTGGTAGTACTCGGCGGAGGCCCGGGCGGTTACGCAGCGGCATTCATCGCTGCGGACGAAGGCTTGGAAGTCACTCTCGTCGAACAAGATCCGCGGTTGGGTGGTACCTGCCTGCTTCGCGGCTGTATTCCCTCCAAGGCGCTGCTTCACGTCGCGCGCGTGATGAGCGAAGTGGAAGAACTTGGTAGCGATTGGGGCGTCCGCTACGGCCGCCCCGAAATTCGTCTCGAACAAGTTCGGGCGCGAAAAGAGCAGGTGATCGAGAAAATGTCCGCCGGCTTGGCACAACTCGCCAAGCGACGCAAAGTCCGGGTCCTGCATGCCCGCGGCACATTCGTCGATTCGTCGACGCTGGCACTGGAAGGCGATGATGCCAACCTGCCCGACGACGGCCATCTGACGTTCGATCACCTGATCCTGGCCACCGGTTCTCTCGTCGCCCGCCCCGGTTCTCTGTCGATTGATTCACCCCGGGTGATGGATTCGACGGGCGCCCTGGATTTAGTTGACGTCCCCGAAAGCCTATTGGTCATCGGCGGCGGGTACATCGGTCTCGAAATGGGGACCGTATATGCCCATCTGGGTAGCCAGGTGAGCATTGTTGAACTGACGGATGGCCTGCTGCCCGGCGCCGACCGCGATCTTGTTCGCCCGCTGCAGCAACGCCTGAAGCAACTGACGGCGGACCGCATCTATCTGAACACACGCGTAGGTTCCCTGGGTGAACGGGGAAACCAGGTCGAAGTGGCTTTCGAAGGGCCGGGTAAGTACGGCACCGAACGATACGATCGAGTGCTCGTCGCCGTCGGCCGCCGTCCCAATACGGAAAATCTGGGACTGGGGAACACCCAGGTGCAATTGGACCGGCGCGGTTTCGTGCTCTGCGATGAGCAACAACGGACCGCCGATCCCAGGATCCTTGCGATCGGGGACGTGGCGGGCGAACCGATGCTGGCCCACAAAGCATCTCATGAGGCCAAAGTCGCCGTCGAAGCCATGCTCGGCAAGCCGGTCGTCTTTGAGCCCGCGGCGATCCCTGCCGTGGTGTTCACCGATCCCGAAATCGCTTGGGCCGGCTATACGGAAGAAGTGGCCAAGCAAGAGCGAATTCCCTACGAAACAGCGGTCTATCCGTGGGCAGCCAGCGGCCGGGCCCAGGCGCTAGGTCGCGCCGAGGGAATGACGAAGTGGCTCATCGACCCCGAAACTCAACGACTGCTCGGCTGCGGGATCGTCGGCCCCGGGGCAGGCGATTTGATCTCCGAAGCCGTGCTCGCAATCGAAATGGGATGTGTCGCCCGTGATGTGACGGATTCGATCCACCCCCACCCGACACTCAGCGAAACCTTGATGAACGCGGGAGAAGTCTTCTTCGGCACGGCCGTCGAAATCTACAAACCGCGTCGCCGCTAGTGCGGTATGAAGACTTCGCCCGATAATCGGCAACGAAAAAAGGCCAGAAGTCCGAAGCCGACACGGCCCAATGGATACGCCGCACGTTTGACTCGTGCGCTTTTTTGCTCCTGCGAGGCCACCCCGAGCTTCTGGGGCTGATATCGCACACGAGTGCAACCGCGCCACGCGTCCGACAGTTTTTGTTTTGGTTCGCTCCCGTCGCCGTAACCAGAGCGGCAATCCGGATGTTCCTGCTCACGGATCGCGGTTCGATCGGGCGAGCCGGATCGGGAGTCGATCCCCGCGGCCCCACGAAAAACACCTCCAACGAGGGGCTTCGGGAGCCTCGCGCTGCGGGAAACGGCCCGGGAACCTACAATACGACGATCGAATGATCCTTCGAGCCGTTCTCGGCGGGCGGCGGAGGCCCGAGAGAAGTGTGGAAACCACTGAAAGGACCCCATGGCAGAAACAAAGATCCTCATTGACGGCGAACAGGCAATCGTGCCCCCAGCCCCGCCCGCATCGGCGGACCTGGATCCGGCCGAAACGAAGGAGTGGCTCGAATCGCTGCAGTACGTACTGGACAGCAAAGGCCGTGAGCGGGCCCAGTTTCTACTGGCGATGCTCCAGAATCTGGCCGTGCGCGAGGGGGTTGAGTTGCCGCTCCAGCTGACGACGCCCTACATCAACACGATTCCCGTCGACAAGCAACCTCCGTATCCGGGCAATCGAGAGATTGAGCGGCGGATCAAGAGCATCATCCGCTGGAACGCCATGGCCATGGTGGTGCGGGCCAACAAGCGGTTTCCAGGAATTGGGGGACATATCTCGACGTTCGCCTCAGCCGCGACGCTGTACGAGGTCGGATACAACCACTTCTTCCGGGGACGCGGCGAATCGGGATACAACGGGGATCAGGTCTATTTTCAAGGCCACGCCTCTCCCGGCCCCTATTCGCGTGCCTATCTGGAGGGGCGATTCACGGAGCAGAACTTGGAGGCCTTCCGACAGGATCTCCATCCGGATGGCGGCCTGTCTTCGTATCCCCATCCCTGGCTGATGCCGAGTTTCTGGGAGTTCCCTACCGTCTCGATGGGTCTGGCGCCGATCATGGCGATCTATCAGGCCCGCTTCAATCGGTACCTCGAAGACCGCGGCCTGAAAGACACCAGCGCGCAACGTGTCTGGGCCTTCCTCGGGGACGGCGAGTGCGATGAACCGGAAACGCTCGGGGCGATCACGCTGGCGGCGCGAGAACAATTGGACAACCTGATTTTTGTGATCAATTGCAACCTCCAGAGGCTGGATGGCCCCGTTCGGGGAAATGGCAAGATCATCCAGGAATTGGAAGGTATCTTCCGCGGCGCCGGCTGGAATGTCATCAAAGTCATCTGGGGGAACGACTGGGATCCACTCCTGGATGCGGACTCCAGTGGCCAGTTGATTCGCCGCATGGGCGAAGTGGTCGACGGGCAGTACCAGAAATACACGGTCATGCCGGGCGATTACATCCGTCAGCACTTTTTTGGGAAGTATCCCGAGCTGCTCGACCTCGTGAAGAACTACTCGGACGAAAAACTCGAGAAGATGCGTCGCGGCGGACACGATCCGGAGAAGGTCTTCGCGGCCTACAAGACGGCAGTCGAACATCGTGGCCAACCGACGGTGATCCTGGCGAAGACGGTCAAAGGTTACGGCCTGGGCGAAGCGGGCGAGGGCCGAAACATCACACACCAGCAGAAGAAGCTGAATGAAGAGGAGTTGCGGGAATTCCGCAGCCGTTTCGGAATTCCGATATCGGATGAAGATGTCATTCACGCGCCCTTCTACAAACCGCCCGAAGACAGCGTTGAGCTGAAATACCTGCGCGAACGACGACGTGCTCTGGGCGGCCCGATTCCGTCGCGTCCCACCTCGCCCCCGAAGTTGGAGGTTCCCACGCTTGCGGACTATGAACGGACCATGAAGAAGATCAGTGACAGTGATCTGTCGACCACCATGGGATTCGTTCGACTGCTCAGTGATCTCCTACGCGATAAAAAGATCGGAAAGTACATCGTCCCGATCGTGCCGGATGAATCTCGGACATTCGGCATGGAGGCCTTGTTCCGCCAGGTTGGGATCTACGCGCACGCCGGCCAACTTTATGAGCCGGTCGACTCCGACCAACTGATGTATTACAAAGAGGCCGAAAACGGACAGATTCTCGAGGAAGGGATTACCGAGGCGGGCTCGATGGCGTCATTTAACGCCGCGGGAACGGCCTACAGTTCCCACGGAATCAATATGATTCCATTCTTCATCTACTACTCGATGTTCGGTTTTCAGCGGATCGGGGACTTGATTTGGGCCGCCGCCGACATGCGTGCGAAAGGGTTTCTGATCGGTGCAACAGCCGGCCGGACAACGCTCAACGGCGAAGGATTGCAGCATCAGGACGGCCATAGCCTGTTGAATGCGATCGCCTTTCCCACCGTGCGGGCCTACGACCCCGCGTTCGCCTACGAAACCGCGGTGATCATCTTCGACGGTCTCCGCCGGCTGTACCAAGAAGGGGAAACCGCGATTTACTACATCACGGTCGAGAATGAGAACTATCCGATGCCGAGCCTGCCGGAGAATGCAGCGGAGGGAATCATTCGCGGACTGTATCGACTGTCAAGCCAAGACACGACCGGCGATGCACCACGCATTCAGCTGTTCGGCAGTGGTGCCATCGTGCGATCGGTCCTTCAAGCTCAGCAGATCCTCGCCGAACGCTTTGGCGTGGCCAGCGACGTGTGGAGCATAACGAGCTACAGTCAACTGCGGCGCGAAGCGCAAGAATGTCGCCGATGGAACATGCGAAATCCCGGCAAGCCCGCGCGGAAATCGTTCCTCGAGCAGAGCCTCGAAGGGGTCCAAGGTCCTTTCGTCGCAGCTTCGGATTATGTCCGCGCTGTTCCCGAACAGCTGAATCCTTGGATTCCTGGAGGTCTCGAGACGCTCGGCACCGATGGAATGGGACGCAGTGATACGCGGGAGAATCTGCGAAAACACTTTGAGGTGGATGCGCCCTCGGTGACCGTTGCCGCGCTGTATCGGTTGTACGAATCGGGCGCCATGAAAGCCGATCGCGTCGCCCAGGCAATTCGCGAATTGGACATCGATCCTGAAAAAGTAAATCCGATGTTCGCCTGACTCACAGAAACTGACTGCAATAAGGCACACCCATGGCAATTGAAGTGAAGCTGCCCGAATTAGGTGACGGAATTGACTCCGGCGACGTGCTCGACGTCCTGGTGGCCGAAGGGGACGTCATCAGTAAGGACCAACCGCTGTGTGAGATTGAAACCGACAAAGCGACGGTCCCGATTCCCAGTTCCCACGCGGGCAAGGTCGTGAAGATCCACATCTCGACCGGCGATAGTGTTCCAGTGGGCGGCGTCCTGGTGACCCTCGAGGCGAGCGAAGAGAGCCCCTCGCCCAAACCCGCAGCATCGGCGCCGCCGGCGGCCACGGCGTCTGAACCGACCGCGAAGGCTGAAACGAAGCCCGAGCCACCGCCGGCCGACGACAAGGACGAGAGTCCGCCGGCGACGGCGAAAACGGAATCGAAAACGCCCTCCGCACCCAAGCAGCGCACACCGGCCCCCGCTCAACCTGCCGCTCCCGCGCCGTCCGCGGAATCCGTCCCGCAAGGACGGGTCGCTGCGGCGGGACCCGCCATTCGACGTCTGGCGCGGGAAGTCGGTGTCGACCTGCACCAGGTGCAAGGAACCGGTCCCGGTGGTCGGATCACGCGCGACGATGTCCTGGCGGTCGTCCGACAATCGGCCAAATTCGCCTCCTCGTCTCGCAGTGCGCCACCCGCCGCGGAATCACCGGCTCCGGCAGAGACCGCCGATGCGACAACCGCCCCAACGGATGAAGAGGCCGCTGCCGACGCCTGGGGCCCGATTCGCACCGAACGGACGACCAAGATCCGCAAAACGATCGCCAACAAGATGCACGAATCCTGGTCGACGATCCCGCGGGTCACCAATTTCGATGATGCGGATGTCACCGCGTTGGAACGAATCCGTCAGGCCAGTAAGGCAGATTACAGTTCACGCGGATTGAAACTGACGACCATGCCGTTCGTGATCAAATCGGTCGCCATGGCGCTGCGTAACAATCCTACGCTCAACGCTTCGTTTGACGAAGCCAACGGGCAGATCATCTACAAGCACTATGTCAACATCGGCATCGCTGTGGATACAGAGCGAGGTCTCGTTGTTCCGTCGCTTCGCCGAGCCGACGAACTGGGGATCCCGGAAATCACTCGAGCTCTCGCGAACATCGCCGACAACGCCCGAAACAACAACTTCAAGATCGAAGACCTCCGCGGAAGTACCTTCTCGATCAGTAACCTGGGGGCGATCGGCGGCACGTATTCGACTCCGATCATCAATCCGCCCGAGGTCGCAATCCTGTTGATCGGCCGGTCGCGTAAAACGCCCGTCGTCGTCGATGATGAGATCAAGATCCGGCTGATGATGCCTCTCAGCCTCTCCTATGACCATCGCCTCGTCGATGGCGCAGCCGCAGCCCACTTCCTGAACGATGTGATCGGCTATCTCGAGGCGCCCAGTCGCCTCCTGATCGCGCCGTGATTTGCAGGAGTTGATGTAGCGGAATTGTCTGAAGACGGACACAAACACTGCCGAATGGGCCATTGCACGGCTAGGCTTTGTCTCAAAACTGCACTGGCAGAGCCAGTGGCACACTCGATCTGCGGGTGCCAGTGCGACGATGGTTCAAGCCAACAAGCTCTGGCACTGGCGTAGCCCAGTGGCAACCAACCCGAAATCCAAGCCTTGAGAAAGCAGTCGTGGTTGTCACTCAAGCCAGATTCCTGCAGCTGCCTTCCTAGCGCTGCCGGGAATAATGCGGCACCCAACGGCGGTGAATCAGCGTCACCGCACCAAACAGCAGGGCGCTTCCCATCCAGATCAGCAGAGATTGCGGTTCCGGCACGACTCCCTGAGAGAATGTCTGGTCGACGAATGAAGCATTGACCGCTCCCTCCGACGACGTCGAGTCGCCCGTCAACGTGACCTCCACCGTAAGTGTGGGATAGACGGAATTCAATCCCACCGAGTCTGCCAGCTTCGTTCCACCCGGAACCTGATCGAAGATCACGAGTTGTGTTGGCATCTCGAGCGAGGAAAAGCTCTTCTCAATCGTGAAAAATCCCGTTCCGCCATTTCCCACAACGGCCGGATTGCCGGAAAGCTGCGCTCCGTTAATCCCCATCCCTGCATCGAGTGCCGTGACGCGATAGCTGAGCGTCGCGATCGAAGCCCCATCGCCGGCGTAATCGAAGAAACCACTGAACAGTCGAATTCCGTAATTCCCAGCAGCCTCGATTGGAATTACCTGCACGTTTGAACTCGAGGGCATGTCTCCCGACGCACTGTACGCGAACTGATCGAACAGCTTGTCTCCCGCCATAACCGAACCGCCGCTGGTAATCAAATCGGACAACATCACAGAGTCGGAGAGGGCCACAGCGGCTTGAGCGGTCGAACAGATCCCGACCAAAGCAACAAGAACAAAGGTCAAGACGACACTGGACCAAGTCACGATTCGACAGCGACGCATGGCAGCTTTCCTGATTCGATCGAGGCAAAAACGAAGGTGCGCAGAATAGCCCTGCGCCTTCCCATAATATCCAGCAGCTTCCGGCCGTACAGAGGTTTCTAAAAGAAAATCCAGAATCTTTCCGGCAACGGCTGAATGACGTCAAAAAAGCTTGACTTCGGATCCCCGTCGGGCCCAGAAAGCGACGGGTTGCTCTTCGACGTTGATCCGAAAATGGAACACGCGGTGGGCTCCGTCTTTCGCTCGTATGCCAGGAAACTTGCTCAGCGCACCACCGACCCTTTCTCTTCGTCGCCGTCCAGCGGTTCTGCTATGCCGCCTGTGCCTCGCGCAACAACCGATCGAGCAGTTCCAGCGGTAATCCGACGACGTTCGATTCACTCCCCTCCAGAATTCGGATCCAGTCCCATCCGTCCTGGTAACCGAAGGCACCGGCTTTACCCCACCAGGCTTCGGTGTCGAGATAGGCCTCGAGTTGTGCGTCCGTAATCGGATCCATGACCAGCCGTGTCACATCGACGTCGACCCAACGGCAATCGTCGGGGCGACGCCAGAGGCACAAACCGCTGTAGACGTGGTGAACGCGCCCACGCATTAGTTCCAGCATCTGTTGCGCGTGCTGTCGATCACGGGGCTTCCCGAGAATCTGACCCACGC
Organism: uncultured Pirellulaceae bacterium; assembly: GCA_964522605.1. Taxonomy (GTDB): domain Bacteria; phylum Planctomycetota; class Planctomycetia; order Pirellulales; family Pirellulaceae; genus CAVZLD01. The sequence goes on along the minus strand of CAZFWV010000083.1, from coordinate 5,773 downwards.
ATTCCACAATCGTATCGCATCCGAGGATCAACCCGTTCGAAACCTGGGGTGCGACACTGCCGGCCTTTTGGAAGGCGAGTCGACTGACGAGTTCCGGGGGAGTTTCGCGCGAACAAATGCCGCACTCCGCTTGGTCGTCAGGCTGAATCACGCGAAACGGAATGCCCGCGGTACGCAACAGGTCGCGCCGCCGCGGCGACTGGCTCGCGAGGACCAACTCGGATTGTGACGGTCGAATCTCCATTTTTCATCCACTCTTTTTCCACGAAATGACCGAGCGCGATACTGGATCGCGTTTTCTCGGCAAGAAATCGAGCGACCAACGGGAGCGACCCTTACCCGGGTGCGGTAGCACCTCGTTCGGTTGCGGCCCTGCCGCCCTGGCAAAATTCGGGATGTTGACTCCATCCGAGTAAACTTTGGCAGTACGATCAGGAATCATCTGAACAACGGTCAATCGACGCGACGATTGCGATGCCCCGATCCTCACTCAATATTCTGTATGAAGATAATCACCTGTTGGCAATCAACAAGCCGGCCGGGCTGGCGACGATGGGCGTCCCGAGTTCACAAACCAGCCTGCTGGACCTGGCGCGGGAGTACGTGAAACGGAAACATCACAAGCCGGGAAACGTCTATCTGGGAGTCGTCAGCCGACTCGATGCACTGGTGACGGGAGTGGTGTTGCTGGCCCGAACGTCGAAGGCCGCCAGCCGGCTATCGCTTCAGTTTCGTCAACGCGAAGTGAAGAAAATCTACTGGGCATTGGTCGGTGATTCTGTCTCGCCCGAAACCGGCGAGATGATCGATTGGCTTTGCAAGCGAGAATCACTCCAGCGGATGGTGGTGTCGACACCCAGTTCGAAGGATTCGGTGGAAGCCCGACTCACCTATCGCGTGATGGGCCGTCACCGTCGCGGATCCTGGTTGGAAATCGAACTGCTGACCGGCAGAAAACACCAGATCCGTGTGCAATTATCGTCGCGGGGCTATCCACTCCTCGGCGATCGAAAGTACGGCAGTTCGCATGCTTTTTCGCGCGGCATTGCGTTGCATGCGCGTCAATTGGAGTTTATCCATCCGGTCCGTCGCGAGCCAGTCTGCCTGGTTGCCGAGCCGCCCAATTACTGGCCTCCAGCGTCTTTTTCGTGATAGACTAGCCGAGAGCCAGGAGTTATTCACTGCGTCGCGGTCAAAGATCCTCGAGAAACAACGCGCCGTCGACAATAGGATTTCGTGATTACGTCAAAATCCACCTTCGTGCGTTCCGCTCTGCTGAGCGGCCAAGTCACGCAGCGTCAGATTGATCTGGCGGTGGAGCAACTGCGCCAACGGGGCGGTCTGGACGCGTTGCCGGCAGTCGAAGTCGGCGAAGAGCGACTGGCCGAGCAGATGGTCCAGTTGGGATTCCTGACGCATTATCAAGCGCAGCAGTTGAAGCAAGGCAGAACGAAACTCAACCTGGGTCCTTATGTGATCACCGATTGGCTAGGGCAGGGGGGAATGGGCCAGGTGTTCGTGGCCGTCCACCAGATGATGGATCGGCGTGTCGCAATCAAGGTTCTGCCCCAGAGCAAGTCGACTCCCGAGTCGATCGCCAGCTTCAAACGGGAGATTCAGACGCAGGCAAAGCTAGATCACCGCAACCTGGTTCGTGCTTACGATGCGGGACATGACGGAAACGTCTATTTCCTGGTCACCGAGTATGTGCCGGGCACTGACCTTCGTCGTCTCGTACGCTCCCAGGGCCCGCTGACCATGAAGCAGGCAGCGTCGGTCATGATCCAGGCGGCGCTTGGCCTGGGCTACGCCCACGAACAGGGGCTCGTGCATCGCGACGTGAAGCCCGGAAACTTGCTCGTCACGCCCGAGGGGCTCGTGAAGGTTTCCGACTTGGGACTCGCGGGTTTTCTGCACGAGGGCGAGAACGATCCGCGATCGGGGAAGATTGTCGGCACCGCGGACTATCTGGCTCCCGAAAAAATCACGGCGCCCCAAGTGGTCTTGCCCGTCAGTGACATCTACTCCCTCGGCTGCACGCTGTATTACGCGATCACCGGCAAGGTGCCGTTCCCCGGTGGCAGCACACGCGACAAGGCACGTCGGCACTGCGAGGAAACGCCCTGGCACCCGCGGCAATTCAATCCGGAAATCAGCGATGAATTCGTCGATTTGATCGCGGATATGATGGAAAAGGATCCTCAGAAGAGAATCCAGACCGCCGATGAAGTCGCCAAGCGCTTGGAGCCGTGGTCCGACGTGAAGACGACGTTGCCTCACCCGACCTTAACCAAGTCTCCCTGGTTGCCGCCACCGCTTCCGACCGGTCGAGAGGATACGGTAGACGATTTCGCGGATCTGGCCCGACGTACTGTCGAGACGGAAGACGCACAAGCCTCAGCCGGCGACAGCAGCTCACAAGGGTCTCAGGGAACATATCCGTTGGCCAGTAGCGGTCACGACACGGATTATCTTTACGAACGGCCGGTCATCCCCGTCCCTCCACCCGTTCCCCGCGGCTGGCAGCGTCCGAACGGAAAGCGCGCGATCGCGCAAGCCCTCGCCATCGCCATCCCACTCTCCTTCCTGGCAGGGTCGCTGCTCACGTATCTGCTGTTCTTGTAAGAATCAGCGACTGGGGTCGCAGCTTCGGCTTGTCCCGCATAGTGGGGTACCAACCGACATTCGTCGGGAAGCTCTCAAGCAGTCATTCGGACCGTTCTACCACCGCACTCCCTCATTCCGCGGCCCATCGTGCGCATCTTCACCACAAAACCTTCACCAAATCTCTGCGTAGTCGCCGCGCAATCTTGGCGCTGACTTAACAAGAGCATCATTACGACTTAACGGATGTGGAGACACTGATAGCAGGAACAGAGAAGAGGTCCATTCGATAGTCAACCAGGAGGGGTCGATTTCGACGGGACCAATGATTCTGAGCGATCACAAAAACACATCCGGCCGAGTCCATTCGGGCTTCACAATCGTTGAGCTGCTGGTCGTCATTGCCGTGATCGGCGTGCTGACCGGTTTGTTGCTCCCGGCGTTGAATCTGGCACGGGAATCCAGCCGCAACACAACTTGCCAGAGCAATCTCCGTCAATTCGGCATGGGACTCGCGGTCCATGCCCAGCAGAAGAAGGGGTACTTCTGCACAGGCGCTTTGGACTGGCAGCGAGACGGCGCGGTCACCGAAGTCGGTTGGGTTGCCGATTTAGTGCAACTGTCGATTCCCGTGGGCAAGATGCTCTGCCCTTCCAATCCGGCTCAAGTTTCTGAGACGTTCAATGACCTTTTGTCACTGGATGCGACGCATCTCGATCGCTGCGTCGATCGGCTGGGCACACCGCCACAAACGTTGCCGGACGGAAGCAAAACCGTCAACCCGTGTTACCAGATCGTCACGGCCTCGATGGATCCCAATTCGGAGGAACGGCGTGTACTCGTTCAGGAGAAGATCTTGAACGAGTATTACAACACGAACTATACCGCAAGCTGGATTCTTGTCCGGTCGCGCCCCCTGCTGGATCAGAACGGCAACATCATCAGCCGCAAGCAAGGCTGTCCGAATTCGTTAGTCTCACGAACGGCGACCGGCGGACCGCTTCACCAGTCCTTTCTCGACAGTTCCCGTGAGCCCGCCTCGATTGTCCCGTTTCTTGGCTGCGGCGCGATCACGGGAAGCTTGCAGCAACCGCTCGGCGAATACCCTCTAGGTACGTTCCTGGCTCAGACGCTCACGCCCGGTCCGCTACTGACGGAAACCGGAGAAACACCGTCGTTTCCCGGTGAGACTCCGCGCAACGGACCGGACGGCTGGTGGGCAACGTGGACCAAGCACACCCTGCAAAGTTACCGCGGATTCGCACCCGTCCATCGAGGCAACTGCAACATCCTGATGGCCGACGGCAGTGTTCGAACGTTCCGCGATCAAGACGGCGATGGCCAATTGAATAACGGATTCCCCGCGGGGGTCGGTGGTTTTCAATCCGATACCGTCGAAGTTCCCGCGAGAGAGCTATTTGGTAGCGCGATGCTCGGCAGTCCGTAGTTATTCGCCGGCTACGTAGCTGCGAGAAAACGCTGTTCGGTCTGAGGCAAACCACAAGAGGAGGAACAAGTCGCAAGTGCTTCGAATTGCTGCTCCGTCATTTTAGGCT
>CAZFWV010000083.1:0-1513 GCA_964522605.1 uncultured Pirellulaceae bacterium | reverse complement strand
GACCGTCGCTCCTGGGACAAAGCCTAATTCACATCCTTTCGCATGGTTTCTGATCGGAAGGAAACCAGCCAATCTGCAACTCCTGGAGTCTTGAAGTATGAAACGAATCAGCCAAACAAGATCAGCTTTTACTCTGGTTGAGCTGCTGGTGGTGATTGCCATCATCGGCGTGCTCGTCGCTCTGTTACTCCCCGCGATTTCCCGAGCGCGCGAATCCGCTCGCTCCGCATCCTGCCAGAACAATTTACGGCAAATCGGTATCGGTTTGCACATTTTCGCTGACCGAGATCCTCAGGAACGACTGTGCACGGGAGCCAGTGACTTTCGTCGTGACGGCTGTATGGACACGTGGGGCTGGGTCGCTGATCTGGTGAACATCAATGCGGCGCTTCCCGGCGAGATGCTCTGTCCGTCGAATCCGCTCCGCGGTCCAGAAAAGATCAACGACTTGCTCGGTTACGATACGACGGATTCCAAAGATGGAGCGCCATTGACGCGTCTCAATTCGGGCGTCTGCGGCGCTCCCCAGTGGGCGGGCATGTCGGGCACATCCGGGGGCGGCACTTTTGCCAGTACCGCATCCAGCTCCGCGGAACGAGCAGCCCTGGTCGCGCGTGCGTTCCTCGACAAGGGTTACAATACGAACTACGCCGCCAGTTGGCATATGGTCCGCAGTGCGGCCAAAGTCAACGTGAACTTGTCCACCAGCCCGCCGACGATCATCGCAATTGGCGATTCGACCAAGCAGGGACTCAAGGGGCTGAGCACGACACAAGGACCGCTCAACCGTCGCCTGCTGGAGACCTCCCCGGTCGTCACCTCGAATGTGCCCTTGCTCGGCGACGCCGCTCCGGGTGACGCCGACGAGGCGGTCCTGCGAGCGGATATCCAGTACGGCCCGTTCCTCGCCGATGGAACCACGGCGGATCCGTTTGCCAACAACAACACGGAAACGAAGCAGTTTCTCACGCAGGGAGAACTGCTGACCGAAGCCTTCAACGACGGACCCGCCTATTACGACTCGGCGTCCCAGACGTTGAATCTGATTCAACAGGCCGGGGATCTCACGGTGCAGGCGGCAACGGAGGCGGCAGGCAGTATTCCTGCACCCACCGAGTCGACGAACACCTATCTGCAGGACACGCGCGACTGGTTCGCACTGCACGGCGGCGGTCGTGGTGGCACGTGCAACATCCTGATGGCCGATGGAAGCGTGAAGGTATTCAATGACGCCAACGGCGACAAATACCTGAACCCCGGCTTTCCCGTACCCAACAACCTGACCGAAGCCCAATACGGTGTGATCGGGTACCGCGACGGGACCGTGGAACTGCCACAGAGCGAAATCTTCAATGGCGTGTTCCTCGTTAGCCCGAGTGGCTACAAGGTCTTCGAATAGGAATCGCCGTTCGGTCGGCGACGTATCGCTTCCTCGCACAGTGGCAAACCACTGTGCCCGGGTGGTCGGAGCTCCGCCTCGCTCCGACCACCTTTTCTCCGTTTCATGGGATAA
>CAZFWV010000082.1:0-22737 GCA_964522605.1 uncultured Pirellulaceae bacterium | reverse complement strand
GATGCCCCGGCAGACCGGCAATCTGGGGCATCGCTGCGCTCTGCCACCAGCCACCCCACGAGAACAACACGATTTGAAAGGCGTTCTAGAAATCGGAAAGGTGTTTACCGCAGTAGTCTCCGACCCCGCACTCTTTGGCATTCCATTCAGCGGGATCAGGAGACCCGCACCGAGCTGATACGCCAATTGGTTCCCGCTGAAGGCCGCGCTCCGCCTGCCGAATGTTGCTGGCGGAACCGCCGAACACTTTCCATCAATCTTGGTGACCCAAACCATGAATATCACTTATGCGATCGAACCGAAACTAAGTTGCGAAGAGTTTATCGACGTGCTTCGGCGCTCGACACTCGCCGAACGACGTCCTGTCGATCAGCCGGCGACGATCGAGGGCATGCTGCGCCAGGCGGATCTGATCGTGACTGCTCGCCATGACAGCATCTTGGTGGGAGTATCTCGTGCACTGACGGACTACAGCTACTGCACGTACTTGAGTGACCTGGCAGTCGATACCGCTTTTCAGCGTCAGGGAATTGGCCGTGAACTGTTGCGACGAACGCACGCGGAGGCCGGAATTGGAACGATGCTGATTCTGCTCGCCGCTCCCCAGGCCCGTGAGTATTATCCGCACATCGGTCTGATACGACACGAATCGTGCTGGATCCTGCCACCAACTTGATGATCTCACCCCAACACACACCAGGATGTGCGCGACGAGCCTCGCCTTTATAATGGCGGCTGTCGATCTCAAGAGGTTCGCGATGAAGCGTCTTGCCGCAATGGCTCTATTGCTGAATACGCTCTTCTGCATCAGCTCGGTTCGAGCTGCCGAAACAACGTTCGCGCATATTTTCGTGTTCGGCGACAGTCTCAGCGATTCCGGCAACGTCTTCTCGGCAACCGGGGGCCTGCTGCCACCTCACCCGCCGTACGCAGAGGGACGTTTTTCGGATGGTCTTCTTTGGGTGGAACACCTATCGGACGCATTGGGCCTGTCGTTGATCCCGAATGGTCCCGATCCGACAGTCCTCTCTGGAAACAACTTTGCCGTGGGCGGAGCACGGAATGCAGATGATCTGGAGATCCCTGGCTGGGGCACGATTCCCAGCATCGCGTCTCAAGTCGACTATTTTGCTAACGCGATTGGCACTTTGCCGCCTGATTCGTTGTACGTCGTCTCGGGCGGATATAACGATGTTCGCATGGCAGCCGATCCATTCTTGGATTTGAGCGGGGAGCAGCGACTGCAGGTTGTTTCGCGGGCAGTCGACGGAGTTTACTCCGCTCTGCAGACTCTGGCCGATGGCGGTGCGGAACACCTGTTGGTCGCGAACATGGCCGATCTGGGCCTGACTCCCGAGGCGAAAAGCGAGCCTGAAAACGTCGAGCTTGCCTCGCAAATGACCCAAGCATACAACGCTTCACTCGCATCAAGTCTGGATCGTCTGGAAGCCGAGCGATCGATTCAAGTGTATCGTCTCGACGTCTTCGATTTAGCTTATCGAGTCGTCGCCGATGCCCGCGACCATGCGGGAGCCGTCTACGGAATCACGAATTTAGACGTACCGATCTTTGAAGGGGTGGCTGGGTCGCCTGGAGCGGATCCAGCCGTCTCCTTGTTCGCCGATGCATTACACATTTCCGCGGCAGCCCATCGCCATCTCGGACACGCCGCCGCGGCGATTGTCCCAGAACCATCTGCAGAAGTCTTGATCGCGACTCTTCTGCCACTCTGTATCGCATTCTGTCGTTGGAATGCCGACGCTGCCCGGGTCCGCTCCACACGAGGCGCCAATGCGGCCGGTCCGCGTGCTGGCGCGACCGTGGGACCCTCGCACCAATATCCTCTATCGACCAGGACACAGGATGTGAATCCATGGAACCGCTGTTAAGCCCACTGCTCATCCTGGCGATTGGCATCGCTGCGATTCTGTTCTTGATTGTCGTGCTTCGGGCACACGCGTTTCTAGCGCTGATCGTGGCCGCGATGCTCGTCAGCACACTCGCCGGGGGACCTTGGAACGAACGAGTCGCCCGCGTCGCGAATGAGTTCGGTGTCGCCGCCGGGAAGATCGGAGTCGTGATTGCACTCGCCGCCATCATTGGACAATGCATGATGGAAAGTGGTGCAGCGGATCGGATCGTTCGCTCCTTCCTCAACGCATTCGGGCAGCAGCGTGCGGGAGTCGCCTTGCTCGGCAGCGGGTATGTCCTCGGAATTCCCGTGTTCTTTGATACGGTGTTCTATCTGCTTGTCCCCCTCGCACGCTCGTTGTACGAACGGACGGGGCGTGACTTTCTGAAATACGTCCTCGCGATCTCCGCCGGAGGTGCGCTGACGCATACGTTAGTTCCACCCACGCCGGGCCCACTAACGATGGCAGCCTATTTGGACGTGGATATTGGACTGCTGATCCTGGTTGGCGCAACCGTTGCGTTCCCCGCCGCCATCGTCGGGCTGATCTTCGCCAACGTCGCGAATCGACTGATGCCGATTCCGGCCCGTCCGATCGGAACCGAGCCCCCGCCGGATCCCTTGGATGAATCTCAGTTGCCGGGACTGTTCGTTTCCATTCTGCCCGTAGCCCTACCCGTCTTGCTGATCTCCGGAAGAACCGTGTTGGAGGCGATTCCGCCGGAACAACTCGATCGGCTCGGCCTGCAATTTCCGGCTGAACTCTTTGGGATGCTTGGCGATGCGAATTTCGCCCTGTTGGTCGCGGCCCTCGTCGCGATGCTCCTGCTGACCATCCAGCGCGGGCTGAGCTTGAGCCAGTTGACCGGACGAGTCGAAAAGGCGCTGCTCAGTGGCGGTGTCATCATCCTGATCACGGCGGCCGGAGGTGCATTCGGTGCCATGCTGCGGGCCGCTCAAGTTGGTGACGCAATCACCGCGTATGTGTCGGACCAGGGAAGATTGGCCGGCTTTCAAGTCTTATTGCTGGGATTTGCCATCGCCTTGGTACTCAAGATCGCCCAAGGCTCCAGCACAGTCGCCATGATTACGACCGCAACGATGGTCGCTTCGATGGGCGTATCGGCCACAGCCCTCGGGTTTGACCCGGTCTATCTCTGCACGGCAATTGGATCCGGTTCCCTTGTCGGATCGTGGATGAACGACAGCGGCTTTTGGATCTTTTCTCGCATGAGTGGGATCACCGAGGTCGAGGCACTCAAGAGCTGGACCGTGATGCTGGCCATTCTCGGTTCCACAGGCCTCGCGGTCACTTTGCTCTATGCCTGGCTCTGTCCGCGCCCGCTGGCCCTGCTGGGGATGTAAGACGTGCAGCGAAGCCCCTAGACGATGTCCGTCGTCTCCGCGATGTATCAAGTTTCGCGTAGCCGAATTCGTGAGAATTCGGAGGGGACTCGTCGGGAGAATCCAATCGCAAAGCCCCCGAATTCTCACGAATTCAGCTACGTGCTCTCGCAGCGCGCACCTTCTCAGTTCACAACATCGCCTATAATTGGGGGTTACTCCGGTTTGGATGGCGATTTCCGTCGCCAAGCCCGGTTTTTCTTCGTTGCCCTGCACTGGTCGAGATCTGGATCCTTGGCAAATTTCCATCATCCTTCGTGGAGATCGCAGATGCTGTTCCGATTCCCCCTTCCAATCGCATTCGTCTTGTCGGGTATCCTTTGGCTGACTGCAACGTCGACGGCGCAGACCCAGCCGGAACCCGAGATCTCGCCCGATGAACAACAGATTCGGCAAGCGATTGTGGCGTTTGTCGAAAACTACAACGCGCACAAGGCTGATGATCTGCTTTCGCTCTTCGCCGATGATGCTCGTTATGTTGGCAAAGATGGGACGGAGTTTCGTGGCCACGATGAACTTCGAACGGCCTTCATGGAAGCCATTGAGGCGAATCCCCAAGCCGCGGTCAGCGTGAGTGTAGATGAGATCCGCTTCCTGGCGTCGGATGTGGCCGTCGAGCAAGGTCGGTCCACCTATTTTCCGGACGGGGAAACGGCGAGTTCGGAGAATCGCTATACGGTCGTCCATGTCAAGAAAGACGGGAAATGGTTGATCCAATCGACGCGGATCGATCGTGAGGAAACCCTGAACAACTATGAATACCTGAAGCCGTTGGAGTGGTTAGTCGGCGACTGGGTCGACGAAGGTCGGGACGAAGTGATCGAGGTTTCGTGGAAGTTCACGGACAACAAGAATTTCCTGGTCCAGGAATTTCAGGTGGTGCGCGAAAATGTGATTCTGCTTCAGGGAACGCAACGAGTCGGTTGGGATCCACAGACGCAGCAGTTACGCTGCTGGGTATTCGACTCAGATGGTGGGTTTGCCGAAGGCACTTGGACCCAGGTAGAAGGTCAATGGATCTGCAAGTCATCGGGAGTTCTGCGGGACGGAACATCCGCTTCCGGTACCCGTGTGCTCACTCCGGTGGCACCCGATCGCGTTCTTTGGGTCTCCAAGGATCGATTGTTTGGCAATGAAGCGTTACCGGATTTGGAAGTGACCATGGTTCGCAAGCCGCCGATGCCAGCGGACACGTTGGAGGCTCCGTAGACCTCGGAAGGAACTCGAGATACGGAATGATGCGGCGCGATTCGAACACCAACCGAAATACAGATGGACAGCGAGGACATCGATCATGGCAAATCGTAGACGAAGAATCTTGAGTTGGATTTTGATCGGGCTCTTTGTGGCCGGCCCGACCCCGATGGCCTGGGGCCGCGGGGGAATGGGGGGGCGCGGTGGGGGCGGAATGCGAGCGGGTGGCGGTGGTCGCGCCGGAGGCGGCATGTCGCGTCCGTCGATGTCCGCCGGACGATCCCCCTCGTTCAGTCGACCAAGTCCATCCGCAAGACCCTCGCCCTCCATCTCGCGGCCCTCGCCCAGTATGCGGCCCTCGACCGGATCACGCCCTGGCTCGGTCAATATGCCGCGCCCCTCGACGCGCCCGGGAGGAACTCCCAGCACACGTCCTTCGACGCGCCCCGGCACTCTTCCTAGCACGCGACCCTCGACGCGCCCCGGAGTTACTCCCGGCACACGACCGTCGACGCGTCCCGAACTCACGCCCGGCACCCGACCCTCCACACGCCCCGGATTGACGCCGGGCACGCGGCCGGAAACACGACCGGGAACTCTTCCTGGTACGCGCCCGGGAACACGACCTGGGACTCTTCCTGACACCCGTCCCGAGACTCGACCGGGAACGCGTCCCGAAACGCGGCCGGGAATCGGCGAACGACCTGGGATTGGTCAACGTCCGGGAGGCGACATTCGTCCCGGGGCCGGCGCAGGAACTTTGCTTCCCGGGTTAGGCAATCGGCCCGGTCAGGATGGAAACCGCGGTGACCAGCTTGCCGATCGCATCAACAATCGCCCCTCGACCTTGGAAGATCGACGTCAGTCATTGCAGGATCGCCTGGATTCCCGCGATGACTTTCGTCAGGACTGGCAGGACCGACGCGGCGACATCCGTGACAACGTGCGCGAGGACTGGCAGGACTGGTACGGCGATCACTACGACCACCACGATCATTGGCACCATGGCTGTTGGCACGGAAACTGGGGAGGCTGGTGGCACCACATGTGGGACGAACACACGGCCTTGATGGTGTTTGGGACCACGATGTGGGGAATCAATCGAGCGGCCTACGCCTTCGGATACTGGGGATACACGAACCCGTATTACACCACGACCTATCCGGTGGGTGGCGACGTTGTTCTTGATTATTCCCAACCGATTTACGTTCAGGCTGCTCCTGTGGACAGCGGCGGAGCCGTCGCAGTCGATTCACCGGCGCCAACCGCGGAAGAAGCGCAGCCGGGAATTGCGGAGTTCGATCAAGCTCGACAGGCCTTCTATGATGGCGACTATGACTTGGCGATGGAGTGGACGAATAAGTCGCTTGCATCTCTTCCGAACGATCCGATCGTGCATGAATTCCGCGCCTTAATTCTGTTTGCCCAGGGCAAATATCAAGAGGCGGCGGCCACGCTCAATAGCGTCCTGGCGGTCGGACCAGGTTGGGATTGGACAACGCTCAGCAGTCTGTATCCGAGTGTCGATGTCTACACCAAGCAGTTGCGTGCTCTGGAGAATTATCAGAAGCAGAATCCAACCGCTGCGGATGCTCATTTCGTGCTGGCATACCACTACATGACCGCCGGTCACAATGAAGCGGCTACGCGACAGCTGAAGCAAGTCGTAAAGCTGATGCCTCAAGACCAGGTTGCGAAGGAGTTGCTGGCGATGATTGCGGGCCCGGAAGACTTGCCCGATTCGGTTGCCCAGGCGCCGCCTGCTTCCGGTGATGAGCAAGGCCCGGCGGTTGCCCCCGCCGATCTGGTTGGCCAATGGTCCGCCTCCGCCGGCGCAGATAAGTCTTTCCAATTGAAACTCGACGACAGCGGCAGCTTTACTTGGACGTATACGGAGGGCGGCAAGCCCCAGACAGTGAAAGGCGTCTATGCCGTCGACGGCGATGTCCTGGCGTTAGAACTCGACTCCGGTGGTCAGATGCTGGCCCAAGTCACCCCGCCCGATCAAAACAAGTTTCAATTCCAGATTCTGGGCGGGCCCTCGACCGATCCCGGGCTGACCTTCGAGCGAGCAACCTAGTGCATGAATGATCATCACGCATGGTTGGTATCCTTCGTCGATGGTCCGCTGTGGCTATCTGGTATTCTTGTTGGATGCGCACTCGCGGCGACCTGGTTTCTCGGCGCCGCGTTCGGGCAGGAATCGCCGCTCAAACCGGACGAAGAAGTCATTCTGTTCCCCACAGCCGCCTCACTGCAACCGGATGGGAAGACTTGGAGAATTCCGATTCATGGTTGGATCTTCGAGCCGGAAGAGACCGACCTGATGCGTCGAATCACACTCCGACAATTGCGTCGAGCCCTTCAGCTTGAACCGCAGCAGACCACGACAGAAACATTCAACGAACGAGCGCGTGCGTTCCTTGTTGACAACGAACGAGGCAAGACGCTGTCAATCAAGATTGCGGGACAGACGCACGCCGTGGGTCCATCCGATCCCGGCGGGCACTTTTTTGGGACGGTTTTCCTGGATGCGGCAACCGTGGCCGATCACGCAAATCTGGGACAACTGGCCATTCAGACGATCACACCACCCAAGGACCCGCGTACATTCACAGGCACGGTCCGTTTTATTCCGCCGACAGGCGTTTCGGTGATCAGTGACATCGACGATACGATCAAGGTCAGCAACGTCCGTGATCGAAAACAGCTGATCCAGAATACGTTTCTCCACCCCTTTCGCGCGGTCGATGGTATGGCCGCCACGTATCGTCGTTGGTCGGAGGCAGGGGCCGAGTTTCACTTCGTGTCGTCCAGCCCGTGGCAGCTTTATGAGCCCCTATCCGAATTCCTCGACGATTCGGGGTTTCCGAGTGGAACGTTTCACCTCAAGCGATTCCGCCTGGTCGACCGCACGGTGTTGGATCTCTTGGCCGACCCTTTGACCACGAAACCGCAGATCATTGAGCGGCTTCTGCTGCGGTATCCAGAACGTCGTTTCATCCTGGTCGGTGACTCGGGCGAACAAGATCCCGAAGTGTATGCATTGATCGCCCGAAAGCATCCCGATCAGATCTTGCGGATCTACATTCGCAACGTGACCGAGGAGCCGTCTGACGCACCGCGATACGAGAAGTGTTTTCGCGATCTTCCGGCCGAGCTTTGGAAACTGTTTGACGACCCAGACGACTTGGAATGGCCCTGATTCGCGTGACCAACGCCTCGATGCAGAGAGTATGGCCGCGGAGAGACGCGGAAGAACGCCGAGTTAAGCCCGATCGACATCCGGAATGCCGATCCAATCAGGCGGTCCATGCTACGGCAGTCGAATCAAGACACGGGCGAGAGGAAATCACGTTCAGGGTGAACTCAAAGGAGGAGAAGGAACCACAGATTCGACGGAGGCGACGGATCGGCACAGACCGATCCGCGGACATCCGTCTTATCCGCTCAATCCGCGGTTCCTCTTCTTCATCTTCGGTTCCGCTCGACGCATGGGTAACAACCAAGGTGATTGCCCCAGGCGATGATGAAATTGGCTTTGGGCCAATGGACTCCCTCTTCATCACGGAACATACTGATGACGGCTGAAGCAAGGGGAGGCCCAACATGGACAACGACCGTCACACGATTCGCAGCCTGATCCTTTTTCTCGTCTTGGGCCGACTGCTATTCTCGGTCGCGATTGTCCGAGCGGACGACGATTCATCGCTGGCACAGGCAGAAGAACGGATCCGCCTGCATCGTCAGGCCGATACCCAGATCCAGGTCGTCGATTCCTCCGGTAATCCACTCTCGGGCGTCGACGTCCAGATCGAACAGACAAGGCATGCGTTTCTCTTTGGCTCGAACATTTTTCAGTGGGGCCGCCTACCGACGGAAGAGCTGGAACGGACGTATCGCGAGCGTTTCGCGGCTCTGTTGAATTACGCAACTCTGCCCTTTTACTGGCCGATGTACGAACGAAGTCCCGGTCAGCCGCGGCACGCGGAGACGGAACAGGTGGCACGCTGGTGTCAGACACAAACGATCATCACGAAAGGGCATCCGTTGGCATGGAACTACTCGGACCCAGCGTGGTTGCCGGAAGACCCGACAACGATTCACCGGTTGCAAATGGAACGCATCACCGACTGTGTAACTCGCTTCCAGGGGCTGATCGACCGATGGGATGTTGTCAATGAGGTCACGCATTACGATCGCGAAGATCTGGCGCAGCGAAGCGCACCAAAGATGACCGCGATGTGGAAGCAGACCGGGCAGATCGAATTCACGCGCGACTGTTTTCGCAGGGCTCGGGACGGAAATCCACAGGCCACCTTACTGATCAATGACTATCGGACGGACCCGGCTTACGAACGCGTGATCGAACAATTGGTGGACGAAGACGGTCACCCTCTGTATGACGTGATCGGCATCCAAAGTCACATGCACGGCGGCACCTGGCCGAACGAGAAGATCTGGGAGGTCTGCGAGAGGTTTGCCCGGTTCGGAGTGCCCCTCCACTTTACGGAGACGACGATTGTCTCCGGGGAACTCGCTGGACAGCGGTCGTCGGACCAGGAGTGGATCACGACGCCGGAGGGTGAGGCCTATCAGTCAGAAGAGGTTGTTCGCTTCTACACAATGCTCTTCTCTCACCCGGCCGTTGAGGCAATCACCTGGTGGGACTTCTCGGATTACCACGCATGGCAGGCCGCACCGGCCGGTTTCCTGCGCGACGACATGAGCCCCAAACCCGCGTACGAAGGATTGATGGCCAAAATCAAAGGTGAGTGGTGGACCCGCACCTCGGAGAAAACCGATGACGATGGTCGCATCGCGTTTCGTGGTTTCTTGGGTGATTACCAGGTCACCATTTCGCTGCCGAAGAAACCTCCCGTTCAGGCAAAGTTCACGCTGACTCGACAATCGGGGCAACCGTGGCGCGTGGAGATTCCATCTCTCAATCCACAGGACCGGGACGAATGATCTCGGGAGCGGTCTGAATTCGCGGCTTCAACGAGAGCCAATCGACTCCCTGAAATTGCGGATCCGACTCAGTACGAATCTCTTCTTCACCTCGGAACGGGCACATCGTGTCGATCCAGATCATCAGACGCAGGCGGCTGATCGGGTCGATCCGCACATCGTAATGCTGACCGCTGCAGCATAGTTCGATCAGACGACTGCGATAGGACAACCGAGTCATCGGCGTCGGTGTTCGATAGGCTTCGTCGTCGACGGTACTGTATGCTTCGACGAGAATCGTGTCCGCGATTCCCCAGCCGGGCGGAGGGTTCGCGGGTTGCGTGTAGGGTTGTCCCCAAGTCGGCCTGCCGATCAACGTCAGGTAAGGCTCCGCGAATTGGGACTGATGGGACGGGTCAGGCCGAAAAGTCAGATCGAGTACCGCTTTTGCCTCCCCGGCGCCTTGATGACACTCCCCGCAGTACTGATCGAGGACAGGCTGAACGTAGCGCAGATAGCTAACCGTATCCACGCCCCAGGGTGATGGAGCGATGCGACTTGGCTCCCGCGCAAGCGCCATGGCCTGCGACGTGGCGGGCGGAGCTGTGCTGTGCGTTTCGTGGCAGCCGAGGCACCCTCGATACTCTCCCGGCATCACTCCGGTAAAACTGCGCATCGTCTGCAGGGCACGTTGCTGATCATCGAGTAATTGAAAGTGAAGCGCCTGACCGGCCGGGGCATAGAAATTCACTGACCCATCCTCTTCCACGGGCACGGTACCAAGCACACGTTTGACACCGTCGGATTGCACCGCCGAAACCACCGGGCCGGTCGAGATGTACGGCCGCTTGTACCAGTACGTATAGGTTTTGGGATCAATGTTCAAGACGCGCAGATACTTGGCTCGCCCACGCAGTTCGGCGGGGGCTCCCTGGTACACGTCACTGCTGAAGATCACTCCATCTTGTGGATGCTGGCGGGATTCTCTCGTTGGCCAGGCAACTCGATCATCAATCACAGGGGGCTTGACCCGGGCGCGAACCGGCTGTGCATGAAAGACATGATGAGCCCCTTCGAAGATCAACTCACGATTGCCCTCGGTATCCATCAGGTAGAGCACGAATTTCCCCGCGCGATTGGCCGACACCAGAAAGTCCTGCTCACCCAAAGGGTACGGCGAGTAATAGGCTTCGTACTGACCACTCGCGTGATAGGTGGGCGACTCGATCGGATCGACCGGACCATTGCCGGACTCGGGCCAGGGCAGATCGGCGGTCACTTTCGTCAGACCGTGGGGAAAGTCGAACCCCTTCTGCGGGTCAATGACACCTACCGCTCCGCTAAACCAGTTGTGGTGTGCACTACCCGTGAACATCACACGTTGACTGCCGGGAATGCTGCGAGCATCCTTCAATAAATCGGGCCAAACACTCTGATTCCCCCAAAACGTGCTCGCCTGTGTTCCGTCCGGATTGACAGTCCAGAGACTCTGTGCGCGCCAAAGAGGTTTATCCGTATACTCCCACCGCGTGTACAGAATTCGACCATCGTTCATGACGGATGGCAAATAGTCGGGCTCGTTATTTCGCGAGATCAGATAGATATTCGTTCCGTCACGGTCACAGCGCGCAAGAACGTAGGCATTGGTCGGAGGCATACAGCGAACGTACGTGTGCCCCCGTGTGGTGGAAAAGACAATGTGCTCCCCGTCTGGCAGGTAAATCGGGTCCAGATCGTCGAAAGGACCGTCCGTTAATTGGACCCATTCCGTGCCGTCGACATTGACTTCATATAGATGAAACGACTTTTCATTATGAGGCTTAAAGCAGAACAGCACCTTTTGACCGTCAAACGAAAGATCGGGACGCCAGAACGAACCGTGCAGAGGCGAGCGCGGTGCAAGCTGCCGCAGATGGCCGTCGGGACGAAGTCCCTCCAGAATAAGCAAACGTCCCCCAGGAATCGCCATGTATCCCAACCGATGCCTTGTCTCGTGAGGCCATTCGGATCCGGCCGGAAATGGCATATCCACCAGAAGTATTTGATCGAAATCAATCACCGGATTGGCCAGCATCATCGCTCGCTTAATCCGCCGCACTGCAAAGTACAACTCCTGCAAGTTGACGGCCAACAGATCCGCCTGGGAGGCAGCGGGAACTGCGGAACTCCGCGCATCGTCCGGGTTGCGTTGTTGGATGGCTCCAGACGAATCAGACGTGGATAACTGCTGCTCCAACTCGTCCAGTCGCACCAGCAGTTTCTCGAATGTTATTCGGCCAGCCGAACTCGACGCGATGCGTTGCGCCAACTCGCGTGTCCAATGAATCTCCCTGGCGATGCGTTCGGATGTCGGTGCGCCGTCGGCCTGGTGCAACCAGTCCTGCTGAAGCAGACGCGCTGCTTCCTCGACAGTGCGATCTCGAGTTTCGGGGGTAACCGGATCGACGTACGGTGCAACCGCCTCAAAGACCACGGGACGCCAGTCGATCTGAGCCCCCGCCCGTGCGACGAAATCAATCCATTCGACTCCAAACGGATCGAGGTCCGATCGCGAAGCCAGTTCCGTGTGTTCACGTTCCAGCCGGGTAACATCATGCCAAACTTGACGTTGGATCGGCGACTGCTGAGCCCACTGTTGATCCGTTACGGGCCGATACTCCGCGGCGAGACGCATCAACCGATCCGCAATTTGCCGGGTCAATTGGGGGTCGGGGTTGGAGAGGAATTCGGCCAGACTCGTGCCAATCCAAGTCGAGAAATCTTCAGAGGCGATCGGAAAATCCCGATGCAACCGCGACTGGAGCAGGGCAAGCAGTTCCGCAGGAACACGTTCATTGTCACGATGAATCGCTTTGCGGCAGGCAGCGATCGTCGCCGCCATCGACTCGCGACGGATGTAAAGCGAATCCAATTGCCTCTGCAACTCGACGCGGTATCGCTCCAACGCGTCGTGCCCCTGCGTATACAGTTGTACGATTGCCTCACGAGGAAAGGCTCGTCGATAGATCCGCAGATCGTCCAGCTTTCCTTGAAAGAACTCGCTCTGCCCGCTCAGAGATCCGATGTACGCCGGCGCATCGACTCGCGTCGCGATGCGCCCCGCTCGCTCCAGAGTATGGAGCAACCGACCGTCGAGATACACACACATCTCTCGGCCGTCAAACGTCGCGGCACAGTGATGCCATAGACCGTCCAGGACTTGGTTTGGATCGATTCTCGCATCACATTCGACGTAACCGTCGATGTTCAGTCCCAGCGACAGGATGTGTCCGTCATTCTGGAACGAAAACAACACACGATTGTCGCCGTCTTCCTTTCGAAAGATCTCTCGATACCCCCGCAAGTCCGTCGGCAAAACCCAAACACTGAACGTGATCTGGTTGACGTCCGCGGCGGTGATCGCCTCCGAGACCTGTAAACGGTGACTGCCCGCCAAGAACAGTGCCTTGCCGAACAACGACCGCTCGGCTTCCATTGCGATTGTCCCCGCGTGGCCTTCTTCATCACCGATTATCACATCGTAGCCATTACCGCTCAGATCACGAACTGATGCCCCCAACACATCATCGAACGACCAGTAAGCCAGCAGCGCCTCGTCCCTCGAAAACGGATCAGGTCGCGGGGCGTCTGGGACGTCTGGCTCGACCGCCACAGCAACGGTGACGAACCAAACAAACAAGATCCCCACGCACCAAGCCGAGCGTTGGGATCGAACCGCGGAGCAATCACCCGACTCTCTGTGCCACAGCATGCGTGGCGACCGCAACTTTTTTCGCTGGGACAGGCACACTCGAGCCGCCCGTTTGACTACGGTGCACGAATTCCGCTGCTCGGTTCTCGCAGGAATCATGGTCGCCCTTTCCCGCTAGTTGGATCTTCCAAGGGATTTCGCTGCGGAGAGCGCTCTCCCGAAGCGCCAAGCTATCGGATGGCAAGCACACAAGCAAGTCGGCGCTCTGTCGGATTCTGTCCGCGGGGTCTATCATTGCGGAGAGAGGTGGATTTGCATTGATCTGTTAGCAGTTGATTACGGTGGAGCAATTCAGCAGGTCCTTTATGGGTCATAAGATTGTCATCGCAACGACGGGATCGTACGGAGACGTAAATCCGTATGTGGGCTTAAGCCTTGCGCTACTCCAGCGAGGGCATCAACCGGTCATCGCCACCAGTGCGTTTTATCGCGAGGCCATCGAGCGCGAGGGAATTGGTTTCCACCCGGTTGGGCCGGAAGTCGACCCCAAGGATCCCGAATTGTTGAAGCGTGTCATGGACGCCAAACGGGGAACGGAGTTCATCCTACGGGACCTGATCTTCCCCCATTTGCGAGTTGCCTATGATGACTTGAGCCATGCGGTCGCGGATGCCGACGCGTTGATCACCCACCCGATCACCTATGCGGGGCCGATCGTCGCCGAGAAACAACGCAAGACATGGATCTCGACGGTACTGGCTCCCATGTCGTTTTTCTCCGCGCACGAACTACCCGTTGTCGCACCATTTCCCTGGCTACACTCCGTCCAGAAACTCGGCCTGTGGGCCTCCAAAGGTTTCGTGAAGCTAGCCAAGCGCGTCACCGTTCCCTGGACAGAACCGTGGCACGCGCTGCGGCAGGAATTGGGCTTACCGCCAGCACCGAACCCGGTTTTTGAGGGCCAGCACTCACCGCGACTGGTGCTCGCTCTGTTCTCGAGAGTGCTGGGGGCTCCGCAGCTGGACTGGCCTGACAATGTCCACGTCACGGGTCCGATCTTCTACGACGGCCACTCCATCGAAGAAGCAACGCAAAGGGAATTGCAACGGTTTCTGGACGACGGTCCGGCCCCCGTTGTGTTTACACTCGGCAGTTCCGCCGTGAACACGGCCGGAGCATTCTTCGAAGAAAGCATGAAGGCGGTCCAGGCAATCGGCTGTCGAGCGTTGATGCTCGTCGGCAGCCAGGAAGGCGCGCGTCCGCGGGAACCTTTGCCTGCCACGATCAAGATGCTGCACGCAGCCCCCCACTCGTTTGTGTTTTCGCGTGCCGCTGCGGTCGTCCACCAGGGTGGGATCGGCACCGCACAACAGGCTCTAAGAGCGGGACATCCTGAGTTGATCGTGCCTTTCGCTCACGACCAACCCGACAATGCCGATCGCATTCGTCGCCTCGGTGTCGCCAAAGTCATCTACCCGTCACGCTATCGCGGACCTCGAGTTGCCCAGGCGCTGAACGAATTACTGAACGACTCGGAATACACACAGCGCGCGGCAGAAGTCGGCGAAAAGATTCGGCAGGAAGAAGGCCCTACCCAGGCGTGCGAGCAGATCGAGAGACTGGTGGCTGCAGCCTGGAGGCTGTAGAACCAGTTTCAGAATCTGAGCCGAAGGCGCTAGCCTCGGGCCAATTCTCCATGCGATTCGGCAAATCCTGGCCCGCGGCTAGCGCCGTCGGCTCACAAACTCGGTCCGTAACGGTATTGAAACCACTTCTAGGCGGTAGACTGTAGGTTTTCGCCTCCAGCCTGCTTCCTCCAGCCTCCAGTCTCCAGTCTCCATGAATCAAATTCCTGTCTATTGCTTAACCGGTTGCCTGGGAGCGGGGAAAACCACGCTGCTGAATCACCTGGTTTCTCAGATTGAATTGACAGACCGACGCACGGCTCTGATCGTCAATGAGTTTGGGCAGATCGGTTTCGACGGTCGACAGGTTCAAGGGGTATCGTTTCCATTGTTGGAGCTGAACCGCGGGAGCGTGTTTTGCAGCTGCATCCAGCATGATGTGCTCGCCGCGTTTCAAACTCTGGTCGACACGATTCGTCCCGATCAAATACTGATTGAAGCCAGCGGCTTGGCCTCTCCAATCGACTTATCCAAGTGGTTCGGGCTCCGCAACCTGAATCAGCGGCTAAAGATCGCGGCTCATGTCTGCGTTGTCGACGCACTCAACTTCACGAAGATTGCCCCCTTCCTCCAGTCGGCGGTTCGACAAGTCGCGACGGCCGATGGATTGATCGTGAACAAGTGCGACCTGGTAGGTCCGGCGGAGCAAGCGCGATTCGCTGTCTGGCTGGCGGAGTTGAATGCCCGAGCGAAGCAGATCGTCACCCAACACGGTCGGATTCCCTGGTCCTTCATTACGCAGTTGCATCACGAACCTCCGACTTACGCGTCTGAGGGGCCCCCGGCGGAAATTAGTGCTTGGTCTTGCTTGGTGGACTGCGTGGATCGGAATCGTCTGCAGCAAGCCATTCAACAGTTAGGAGATCGGTTGCTGCGGCTGAAGGGGGTGCTTGACTTTGGCAAGGGCCCGCAGCAAGTGGATGTTGTGTTTGGCCGCTACGCCGAGGTACCCTCAGGCGCCCAAACACCACGCGGCCTGACCGCGATCGGGTGGCGGATCTCGGCCGAGGAGTTGCGCGATCACCTCGCGCCTGCCTGTCGCGAAGGTTTTCGTTCTGTCCAGGCGGTTGTCGTAGATCCACCCAGATTACCCTGAGAGTGACGTCTCCCATCCTAACCCGAAGCGTCAGCGAGGGAGACCCATCCCAACGGTTCTAATGGGTATCCCTCGCTGACGCTTTTTGAAGTTGCGCATTTCGACCGCGCGTAGCCGAATTCGTGAGAATTCGGAGGAGTCGCGGAGGGGGAGACCATTCACACAGCCCCGAATTCTCACGAATTCGGCTACGTGCAACTTCAAAACTGACGCTTCGGGTTGCGATAGACGCCGAGAGCGCAATTTCACGGCGTACGCGTCGGATACCGGTATTCGGCTCTGCCGCCAACCGAGCCTTACTAGGGCGCCAGGTTCTGCTTGAGAGACGCCTGCGATATAATCCCGGTGAGCTGCGCGGCGTGCGAGTCCGCCCGTCTCGTACTGTCTCCGGGACTGCCGCTCTGATCGTCTTCTCGAGAATCCGTTGTTCATTCCTGGTTAGACCACCAGAGATTTGGTTCCACTTTCAAAACCTGTTCCAGCATCTTTCACGCGAGAAATTTTCTGATGAAGAATTGCGTTTGGTTCGTCCAGGGACTCCTGTTCTTTGGTGGTCTGCTTGGAATCACCCCGTCTGACGTGAGGGGGCAGCTTGTTGCGGGGCCAGGACCGAAGGTGGTCTCGGAGGCAACGCAAGTCGTCGACGTCTGGCGGCCCGAGCAACACTTGTATGTGAAGGGGGAATTGGGAGTCGCTGACCGGCAGCTGGACGCGCTCGAACAGTGGCTCGACGAAAACGGACCAAACTGGACTGTTGTGCTGATGGACGACACGGTGGGCGAGCGTTATCGCGGAACGGATGGGCGCATCTGGGAGGGCATGGATGCCGTCGAGCAGGCACTCGGGCGCGGCCTGAGTAACCGCACGGGCTTCGGGACGCTGAAAGATCCGCGAACGGAAGAGCCCAATGGAGCGGTATTTGCCCTTTCCCTGGGTGACCGCAGCTTCAGCTATTTCGCTTCGGATGCCCAAGACCGGCGCGGCCTGGGCGAATCCCAGTGGCAAGGCCGTTTGGACCGTCCAGCCTACGAGGCCATGTCCAATGGTGGCCGTATCGTTGATGCGGTGAAAAACACCGTCACCTCCATCAATCAGGCGCTGGATCAAGCGATTGTCGGCGAAGAACAAACTCGGATCAATCGCGAGCGAGAACAGGAGCGGATGCGGGAGCGCGTCGAACTGCTGCTGGCGCGAGCGAACAAAGCCCTGGCCAACGTCGAAGGTCTGCGCGACGCGTTTGTCCGTCAAAACCCGACTGCGAAGGGCGATCTGGCACGCCCGCCGGTCAGCGACTGGCGCGATCGCCTGAACAAGATTCAAGGGCAAGTCGACGCGAACGAACTGGTTCCGGCGCTGCAGAAGGCCGGTGCGTTGATGGATGAAATTGAAGGGATCCTCTTGGCCTATCGCGAAGATGCGGCATTCCCTCTTCGCTGGAAGGATCTGCAAAAAACCCTGAAGGAGGCGCCTGCCGGCCCGAACGATGTTGCGCGCCAGACTCTGGATCAAGCCCAGGCGGCATTGGAGGAAGCCCAAGCGTTGCGGGATAACGGCGATCGGCAATCCACGGTCAAGTTGGCCGAGGTCGAACAACTGCTGAAGGAAGCCGACGCGAGAATTCAGGCAGAAAATGAACGACTCGAACGCATCGCCTGGCAACGACGCATCGCCCGAAACCTCGCCCTTGTCGTACTTGCGGTTCTCTTGCTACTCGTCGCCGGATTACTGATTCTGCTCAATCGGCGCCGTCGCGGCATCCGCGAGAAAGCCCTGGCACGCCTTGCCGAGCGTCGCGAGAAAGTTCGACAGACCACCGATGGAATGCTCGGCCTATTGGAACGGACGCAGATGTTGATCGGCCGAGAAGAAGACTTGGAAAAGCGTGGCAGTCATGGCCGCACGCTCGAGTTGAGTAAGCAGACGATTGATGACGTCGACAATCTGTTCATCATGTCGCGCACAGTCGATTCCGTTCTACGTCGGGTGGAGTCGCTGATCGAACCCAAGTCGCTCTGGAAGCGGATTGGCAATCTGTTTCAGACCCAGCCCTTCGAAGATGGGATTGCATTGCTGGACGAGCAGACTCTGAAATTCTCGCCAGAGGAAGGCGTCCCCGTCTTGCCTGAGGAAAAAAAGGAGGATTCCGACAAGCTTCTCGGTGACATGCAGCATTACAAGGCTTTCGAGCTGACCTATGAGGACTTGTTGAACCAATATGAACGCCGGTACGAACGTGCCGTCAAGTCGCTCGATGCGCTGGACAGAAGTTGGACCTCTCTTGGACCGACGATGGACGTTGTCGAAAACCGAATTGATGAACTACTCAAATTGGACGAAGAACTCCAGGCGGAAGCACAAAAGGACGGGTATTTCGCTCTTCCCAGCCTATCGTTGGAGTTGATGCCCGCCGTACAGCAGGCGCATGAACGGGCGGAGCAAACCGGAGTCGGGGATCCGGTCACGGCGGTCGACGTTACGCTAGCCGATGCGCAGCGGCAGAGTGAACAGGCGGTACGGTTGGCCCGTTTCCTTCACGAATTTCGGTCCGAATCGCTGCCGGCTCTGCGTGATTACGCGCAGACGTTGGCGAACGAGGGTCGACAGATCGATTGGGTCGACGACTTTCTTCGTCAATTGAGCGAGCGGGCGGAGTTGCTGATGCGGACGATCGTTTCTGACGATGCGGATCAGTTGCTCGAAGAATTCTCTCAGCAATTGCATGATCTGGTGATCCGCGCTCGACGATGCGTCGAGTTGGATCAGACGACTCGCAAGAAAACCGCTCCGCTGCTGGCGAGCTGCGAGAAGGCGACGGCCGAAGCAAGACAGCAAATCGGCCAAGCGCTGAACTTGCCTTCCGAACGGATTCTCCGAGAAGCCGGTGCCGATCCGGATCACCATTTGTCAACGGCCCGGCAGCAATTGGTTTCGGCGGGTGCGTCGTTGGACCGCGGAGCGTTTCTGCCCGCGGAAGCAGCGATCAAAGAGGTGGAACACTTGGTGGCCGAAGCACAACAGCTAATCGAGCGAACTCGCGAAGGCCTGCAGAACCAACCATCCCGCAGGGCGGATCTGGAGCGTGAAGCTGCCGGCTTGACCGATGAGGTGGGCCGGTGCCAGACACTGCTTGGAGAATTGAAAGCGGAATTCGCTGCTTCGGCACTCGAAACCGCCGGGAAAGCCGTGCCCGAATCAGAAACCGCAGCGTCTCCGCCCGCGAGTATTGACGCCGATCTTCAATTGATCGGTTTGCTCCAGAGTGCTCGGCGCCGGATCGACGCAAGTGAGCGATTGCGGCAGGAAGGACGAATCCTGGAGGCAACCGCAGAACTGGATGAAGCCCACGCGACACTCTCCGAATTGGCTCGACTCTGCCAACAGGTCACCGAACTGGCGGCCCGTCTACGGGAGCAACAGGCGATAAACTCCCAGAAACTCAACGACCTCAAGTTGCGCTGCCGCCAATTGGCTGGCGAAATCGAAGAACAACGAACGATGGCGCGCACCCAGGATGCGTATCGTGCATGTCTCGAGGCCTTGGATGATGTCGAGCAGCGCGTCACCGCTCATCGAGGCAACGCGGATCCATTTCGAACGGCTCAGGCAATGGAAACCGTCAACCGACAATTGGATGAAGTCCAGCAATCGGTTACCGCCGATCGAGATCTGTACGCCGAAGCCGCGCGAAGTTGCGAAGCGGCACAGCGACAGGTGCAAACGGCACTTTCTCTTTCCGAACGTGCCGCTTCGGATCAATTACCCGATAGCGACGTGACTCGCCAGGTGATGCGAGAGATTCGTGGATTGGCCGACCAAGTCAATCAATTACGTCTCCGCCTCTCGATTCCCCATGAGGACTGGCATCGCTTGGATCAAGAAGCCGACCAGTTGACGTCGCGCGCCGGTCAGGCCAATGCAACGTTGCGAGGCGATCTAGACCGTGCCCAGCGCAGCTTGGAATCACTCCAAAAGGCCGCGAGTCAGGTGCGCCTTGCCTCGGGCTGGAGGGGGACCTTCGGGATCAACATTATGGGATCGCCCGGTGGTGATGATCTCGAGATGGCTCGGCAAGCGTTCTCCCGCGGAGATTATGACGGCGCATCTCGCTTTGCCAGCAATGCGATTGCACTAGCTTCTCGCGCCGTGCAGGAAGCGGAAATGCGCGTTCGCGAACGTCGGCGTGCCGAGCAACGTCGGCGACAACAAGAATTGCAGAGGCGGCTGCCACCGATCATTCTTCCGCGCGGTGGGGGGATTTCCATCGGTCCGTCGAGCTGGCCAGGTTCCTCCGGCTCGCGGGGCAGTATCGGCCCCACCTTCCGTCCCAGTCCGTCTCGTTCCGGGGGCAGTCCCGGTTCCGGATTCCGACGATCCGGCTGGTAAACTCATCCACAGGAAATCGAGTCTTACCAGAGGCGCATCGCTCCGCCGGTTCGCTTGGCGGAATTGCCTTGGTTGGTGCAAACACGTCGAGTGGAACCAAAGATCGAGAAGAGGAACCGCGGATCGAACGGATCAAACGGATGTCCGCGGATCCGTCCGTGCCGATCCTTACGCTCCGTCAAATCTGATGTAACCCGAGTGTATCCATCATGCGTCGAATCAACTCGTCGGCTCCCATAACTTCACTGTCGATCTCGACGGTCCATTGTCGTTCGGTCGCATTGAGCGGCTCCTGATTGGCTTGCTGATCCTGCAACACCTCCAGATCCGCTTCCGAAGCATCATTCTGCGTCTGCATACGCTGGAGGATTCGGCGTCGAAGCGTTTCGACATTCGCCTGAACGTGAAGGATCCGAAACGGAACACCGCGCTGCTGCGCCAGTTGCCGAGCCAGCATTCGCTGTTCACGGCGAAGAAACGTACCGTCCAAGATCACGGGAAACCCCGCCTCCAGCACCATGGCAGCTTGGGACACGAGGCGCTCGTACGTTTCGGCCGTCGCCGACGGTGAATACATCTCCGCTCCCACGGCCGAACGGCTCGAATGTATCCCATCGATACCGAAGATCCGTTTGCGTTCGACGTCTGTTCGAATGCGAATCGCTCCGAGAGATTCGAGCAGCGTCTGACTGGTGTAAGTCTTCCCGCTCCCCGAAACACCATGTGTGATCACGACATAACAGCGTCGCGATTGTGCGCACGCCTGAGCAAGATCCAAATAGCCGTGCAATTGGTCAAATAGAGCCGGATCGACTTCGGCGTACTTCCTGGACTCGGCCGATTGGGAAGCCGCCGATGCGACGCCAGTTCGCGATTCTGTGGCGGATTGTGATCCGCTCGGACTTTCCTTCGGAGAACTCGCATCGAACTCTTGCCGCAATCGGATCCAGTCAACCTTGGCTCGAACGAGTGCGCGGTAGACCGCGTAGAAGGGAATGACCATCAGTCCGGAATAGTCACCGGTGAATTGCAGGTAGGCGTTAAGAAACCGGTATGCCAGGTCTTTGCGCTTCCAGTCAAGCAGATCCATGAAGCAGAACGCCACTTCATTCAACACATCGATCCAGCGAAACTCCTCGTTGAACTCGATGCAATCAAAGATCGTGACCGTGCCATCATCGAGGATCATGTTTCCCAGATGCATATCGCCGTGACATTCCCGAACGAAGCCTCGTTCCTTGCGCGAAAGTATCTCTTGCTCACACTCGTGAAATACTCGACTACTCCATTGCGATAGCCATTGCAGCTGTTCAACTCGGTCAGGGGACAGCGAAGCCTGAAAGAGCTCCTGAAAATTTGCCCGCATGGGCTGAAAGACCTGTCCCGGCAGTCCAAATGACTGATGACGATCGGCAACTTCAATCCGCTGATGAAATCTCGCAACTTCCTCTGCGAGTTGGTCGATCTGCTCGGCGCGCAGGCGACCTTGCTCGATCGCGACGCTTAACAGAGAACCCTGTGAGAATTGTCGCATCTTGACGGCATATTCCACCGGGTTTTCTTCGCAGTCCATCCGCGAATTCCCATCGACCACCGCAATGGGTACGACTCCAAGATAGAGTTGCGGGGCAAGCCGTCGATTCAGACGAATCTCTTCATGACAGAAGAATCGTCGACGCGCGAGTGTTGAAAAGTCGACAAAGTCCAGCTTGACCGGTTTCTTCATCTTGTAGGCAAAAGATCCGGTCAACAGAATCCAGGAGATATGCGTTTCCTGCACGCGGATTGCTTCCACAGGATGATCGTAGGCTTGCGGCTGCAGCAATCCACGGATCAACGCTTCATGCTCTACGTCGTTCATGCGTCGATCTCCTTTTGTTCACTGCACGTCCAGAAACCAACAACTTCCGGAAAGGTCCTCCACTGAAGCCAATGAGAATGTCGCGAGCCTCCCGGCACAACAAGTTTCATCGTCGAACAGTGCATTCAGCTTCGTACTGCCTACTTTCATCGTATCCATGGATTGACGAATGCGCACGGTTTTCCGGTGGGGCTGTCCGAGTTTTCAGTCAGAAGTATTCACATTCTCTAATCGAAAACGCTTGGGTCGCTCGGGTGCTGGGACAGAGCACTAGCTCCTGAATCGAGCAACCTCCCATCGACTCGCGAATCACGCGGCCGACTTCCCGGTAGAATATGGGTGGCCCACGTTGGAACATCAGCCGGTGCCGCACGTCGTGCACCGCAACCGCGTGAGCGGCGAGGGGCAATTCAGGCGGGACTTGGCATGAAACCTGCAGACCACGTGTCCAACGCGGTTCGGTCGAAATCAGGCGTCCGAAGGGATGCTCGAGAATCGTTTTCCACGCTTTGTCTCAAAACTGCACTGGCAGAGCCAGTGGCACACTAGATCAGCGGGTGC
>CAZFWV010000081.1:7376-22744 GCA_964522605.1 uncultured Pirellulaceae bacterium | reverse complement strand
TCGAATCGATACTGACCCGAGCCGATCTCGATGTGCACGTTTCCATCCTGAAACTGGATGTCGTGCACGCCTGCCGCCTGTCGGAGTTCCTGTCCCGACTCGCGAATCGATTGAGGCGTTACTCCTGGAAGGATTATGCGAGCGGTTGTGTTCGGCGGGATCTCTACCGTCCACTCGAGGTTCTGATCCCGACGCTTCCATGCCGAGAGAATCTTGCCACGGATGCTGTGATACTCAACGTCTGCGAACGTCAGTCTGTCATCGATTTGCGGCGCGATCGTTATGCGCTTGTAGGCCACGTCTGCGTCGCGAATGCCGCCGATATTTTCCACCATCCACTGATAGACCGCGCCAAACGAATAGTGGGCGAAGGAATTCATGCCGGGATCTTGGAACCCGTTTTCCGGTGTCCAACCATCCCAGCGTTCCCAGATACTGGTTGCTCCATGACGAATCGAGAAGCCCCACGAAGGAAAGGTGTCGTTGTGCAGCAAACGATAGGCGACATCGTTGCGACCGATCTTAGCCAGGACCAGCATCAAATCTTTCGTTCCCACAAATCCGGTCGAAAGATGGCCGCCGCGGGCTTCAATGTCTTCGACCAGATACTGTGCGGCCCGGTCACGTTGCGGCGGATCGAGCAGGTCAAAGGCGAGCGCAAGCACATAGACACACTGAGTGTTTCCTTGAATCCGTCCGTCCTCCGCCACGTAGGCCCGGTTAAACGCAGCCTTGATCTGCTGAAACAGCTCCTGGAATCGCGTTGCGTCATCCTCCTTGCCCAAGGCCTTGGCAGCTTGCGCCATGAGTTGTGTACTGTACGCAAAATACGCCGTGTAGATGACTTCCTTCGGCGTGTCCGCCTTGATACTCAACCAATCGCCAAAGCAGTGAAACTGATTCGGTGGGAGCAGTTCCGGCGTACTTCGTTTCTGGCAGAAGTCAATGAAGCGAACCATCGAGTCATACTGTCGTTCCAGCACTCGGCGGTCTCCATAGACACGATAGATTGTCCAGGGACAGATCACTCCGGCATCGGCCCAGGCGGGACCCCCATCGTCCCCGGCGACACGCACGGGAGCGACCATGGGAAACTGTCCGTCCTCGCGCTGACCATCGGTCAGGTCGACGAGCCACTTGTTGAAGAAGGCTTGGACATCCGTATTCAGCGTCGCCGTGCGGATGTAGACCTGTGCATCTCCGGTCCAACCCAACCGCTCGTCGCGTTGGGGACAGTCGGTCGGAATGTCGATGAAGTTGGATCGTTGAGTCCAATAAACATTGTCTTGCAGACGATTCAACATCGGATCGGAGCAGGCGAAGCGTCCGACGAGCGGCGTGTCGCTACTGATGGCCACTCCCGTGATGGAGTCGGCCGTTGGTGGCGAAGAGAGTCCAGTGATCTCGACGTACTGGAATCCGTGGAAGGTGAAGCGGGGTTCCCAGATTTCTTCTGCCCCGCCCCGGCAGATGTATGTATCGATGCACCGTGCCTCACGCAGATTCGTTGTGTAGACGGTTCCATCCGGGTTTAACCGTTCGGCGAAACGCAACGTGATCCGTTGGCCGGATTGTCCCTGGATCTTCAGCCGCACGAAACCGGCGAAGTTCTGTCCCAGGTCGGCAACATAGATGCCTGGCTGCGGTTCTTGGATGCGCAGGGGTGTGAACTCTTCGATGGCAACCACCGGAGGGCCGGGAGCTGCCTGAAGCATGGGATTCACTTCGGCGCCGGTCACCACCGGGTGCCAATTCGAAGCGTCGTATCCGGCGGCGCACCATCCTCCGAGCTCCTGCCGCGCATCGTACGTTTCACCCATCAGGAAATCCGCTTCACGAATCGGCCCATACGACGCCTTCCAGTCCGAGTTGGTTGCCACAACCTGTCGCGAGCCGTCTTCGTATTCGATATTCAACTGGATCCGCATGCGGGGCCGGGATCCGTAGTGATTTCGAATTTTTCCCCAGCCGATATAGCCGCTGTACCAACCGTCCGCGAGCAGACCTCCCAATACATTCTCCCCGGGTTGAAGCTGTTTCGTCACATCGAACGCACGGTAGTAAACGCGTCGGTGATAGTCGGTCCAACCTGGCGTAAAGAGGTCACGATGGACTCGCGTACCGTTCAGATGCACATCGCAGATGCCTAGGGCTGAGACATAGACTGTGGCTTGGCGAATGGGGCCGGTCACTGCGAACGGATGACGAAAGAAAGGGACCGGGGGCAGGCTGAGCTCGCGCTGCGTTGCTTTCCCCCACGGGCCCATGCCGTATTCTCCCAGGACTTGGCAGGCCGGCCACTCCTGCCAGGCAAGCGGACGTTCGTGCCAGTTCTCGCCGGGCTGGTCCGTGGCACGCCATTGCTCGTCCGTAACCAGTTGGAACGATTGTCCGTCGGTCGATTTCACATCTAGTCGCATGAGCAGTCCGGTCGGTCCGGCCTGAGCATTTTCGACCTGCACGCGAAAATCATTCTCGCCCGGCTTTGCGACGGCCGTAACGTCCACGATGGTGGCCTGTTGCCAACCACCTTGTCCGGCGACCAGCGTCCGACCGTTCATCACGACCCACACGCGGTCGTCCGCTACAACGCGCAGCGTCGCTTCTTTGACCTGAATATCATCCGGCAATCGCGGTCGGGCGGCGTACAGTCGAAAACCTGCGGGCGCATTGAGTGCCTTGTCGTCGGCAAAGCCAATCCACTTCGCGCCCTCCATCGGGGCTTCGGATTGTCCGGAGTCAGTTCGATCTGCGTCGTAACCGATCCATTCCGCCTGCCAATCATCCGCCTTCAGCAGTCCCATGGACCAGCTCGCGGGTTCGCTCCACGACGAGATCTGGCCCTTGCGGTTCCAAACGCGCACTTTCCAGTAACAATGCTGGTGTGACGAAGGCGGAGTGCCCGCATAATCGATTGTAACCGTCTCAGAACTGGAGACTCGACCACTATCCCAAAGATCTCCTTGATCCCGTTGCAGCCGTTCTGGACTGCTGGCAACCAGGACCTGGTAGGCCGTTTGCAGTTCATCTCTCGCCGTTGATTCGAGTTGCCAGCTCAGTCGAGGCACGGGTGTGTCGATTCCCAAGGGATTCAAGCGATATTCGCAGCGGAGGTGCGTTGGCACGAGTGTTTCAGCGCGAAGCGAAGAATGGGTGCAGGGTAGCACCGTCGCCGTGAAGACAAGGATTAGTCCGAGTTGAAAGAAATCGAACAGCGTTCGCATGGTGCCTGACTCCTGTAGCAAGGCAAGAAGCAGCATCGCGGGTCCGAAGCGTGCGAATGGAAGACGCACATTCTACCACGCGCAGGACAGAAATCCCTCCCGGCGCATCGACCAGTGGGACGGATTGCCAATCCGTCCGAGAACCACCGGTGCGAGGGCGAGAACACCACCGTTTGGCCGGATCGCACCAACCGTGATGTTCCGAGGAAGCTTCCGATGCGGCGTTTCAACCGACGAGGGACGGATTGCCAATCCGTCCTACGATGTTTTTTCTGCAACGTTAGGGTCATGCTTGTACCGCGCTTCGACGCGCGGTAGGCTCAGATCGCATAACAGAACCGAATTCGATCCCGATTGGTCCTTGGTTTATTACTCCTTAGTAGAGTGGGAATCAACATGTCAGTACATCGCCGCACATTCTTGAAATCGTCGCTCGCGGCGGGAGTCGCTTGGAGTGCGCCTCTCGTTCTCGGTAGTGAACCGAAATCAGGCAAGAAGTACCGCACGGCCTTGATCGGAACCGGCTGGTGGGGGATGAACATCCTGGGCGAGGCGATGCGGTCAGAGCAGGCGAAAGTGGTTGCGATGTGTGACGTCGATCGTCGCCAGCTCGATCCGGCGGTGGAGCGTGTTACGGCGGAGACCGGGGATCAGCCGACGAAGTACCACGATTTTCGCGAATTGCTGGACAAGGAGAAGCCCGAGATCGCCATTGTCGCGACGCCCGATCATTGGCATCCATTGATTACAATCGCCGCCGTGAAGTCGGGCGCACACGTCTATGTGGAGAAGCCCATTGGCCACACGATCCAAGAGGGGCGTGCGATGGTGAATGCGGCGCGCGAAGCGGATCGCGTGGTCCAGGTCGGTCTGCATCGTCGCGTATCACCTCACAATGTGAGTGGTCGCGAGTTTTTGCTGTCGGGCAAGGCCGGCCAGATTGGGATGGTCCGCGCTTTCGTGCTGTATGGCGGCGGTCCCGAACGGCCCGTACCGAATGTGGAGCCGCCGGCCGAACTGGATTGGGACTTGTGGTGTGGTCCCGCGCCGCTGCGGCACTACTGTGAGAATCAGCCGAATGGTTGGGGCCGCGCAATTCATCCCAAGGGATTCCGCCAATACCTGGACTATGCGAATGGGACGCTCGGCGATTGGGGAGTCCATTGGATGGATCAGATTCTTTGGTGGACGGAAGAGAAGTACCCGCGACGCGTCTATTCGACGGGCGGTCGGCCGATTGCCGGGGAGCCGGTTTACAGCGAAACGGAGCAGACCTCGGATGCTCCCGATCACCAGATGGCGGTCTTTGAATTTGAAGGCTTCACGGCGACCTGGGAGCATCGGCAGTTCGCCGACAACAATGCGGAAAAAGGGGAAAATGTGGGTTGCTATTTCTATGGAACGCAGGGCACGTTCCATCAGGGGTGGCGCGATGGTTGGACGTTTTATCCCTCCAACGATCGACAGGAAGTTCTCCATCAGCCCCCGCAATTGCATGAACCCGATGCCCAGAACATTCGTGAATTGTGGGCCGATCTACTCGAGTGTATTCAGACGGGACGGAAGCCCGTATGTGACATCGAGTTGGCGCATCGATCGACCAACATGAGCCTGCTCGGGATGCTTTCGCTGAAACTTGGACGCAGCGTCGAGTGGGACGGCGAGAAAGAACAGATCATCGGCGATCCAGAGGCGAATCAGTTGCTTCGCCGTGAATATCGGGCTCCCTGGGTTTACCCCAGCTAATTCACAGGTACATCCCGATGAAGCCACCGGCTTCATCGCTGGCTTGCTGGATCTGCTCGATGCGCTCCTTCGTGCGTTGTAGGTCACCCGCTTCGATATATCGATCGAATTCGACAGCGACGGAGCGGGGCACCGTTTCGGAAAACCACTCGACGATCGATTGTTGCAGCCAGTCGCAACTCTCGCGAATCAGTTCCACCTCCAAGTCGCAGCTCTGGCATGTTCGATCCGCTTCATCGGTCAGGACACAGCCCTCGAAACGGAATTCAATCGAACCTCGTTCCGGATGGTTCATCAGATGGTAAACACAACTGGCGTTGTAGAGGTAATAGACGTTGTGGGTGCCGT
The DNA here is from genome assembly GCA_964522605.1 of uncultured Pirellulaceae bacterium. GTDB lineage: Bacteria > Planctomycetota > Planctomycetia > Pirellulales > Pirellulaceae > CAVZLD01. The sequence goes on along the minus strand of CAZFWV010000081.1, from coordinate 17,426 downwards.
GTTTCTCAATGGCGGCCTTCACTCGATGACAGAAAGCTTGGTACTTCGGCGAGGCATCCAGCGGGATATCCAGGCGCGTTACCGATCGCAGAGGCAAACAGTCGAAGCGAATTTCAACCCATTGATCCATGGCTCATCAATTCCATCCTAAGGACAACCAGCCGTTCTGCGCCGACACATACTCCAGTGCCAGTTCGCCCAATCGTTGCCAGCGCTCGGGAAGTTGAAGACCCTCGCCGCTGATTTCTTGACGAAATAGTCCTTCAAATTTGTTGGTCATGAAGGTCTTGTTTCTCAATTCGGTAAGACTTAATCGTTCTGTGTCTTTCCCGGGGAAGGTGACGTTGATCTCTCCCTGACGGGTCAAGCGGACTCGACCGTTGACCGCCGCAATTTGATACGTCGCGGCGATTTGAATGACCTGTCGCAGCGGTTGGTCACCGCGAGTGAACTGTCGTCCCCGCAGGGCGATGGTGACGTGATCGTCGTCGAATCGTAAAGTGAGCGGTTGAGCGCGGTCAAACGTAATCGACCACGGATCTTCATCCGGCTTAATCTGCAACTGCTCCGGCACCTCTCCCGTGAATTCCTCAACCAGTTCCTTTGCCCGCACATCCGTGATGACCATTCCGCCGATTGCACTGGAAGCGGTGTTCTGAAAGAGTGACTCATGTACCTGGACAGTAACTCCCTGCGACGGAGGATCCGGGACCGCGGTAGAGGATCCCAACTGTGTCGTGCGGGCCTGGAGAGCCGTCAGGTGTAAACGATCCGCCGTTGTCCGGAACCGCAAGAGTCGTGGGAACAGATTGCGACCAACGAGCGGCTGGCGAATTTTCGTCGCTAACTGGCCGTTGGCCGAGCCGACCACATCCAGCACCTGCTGGTCTAACTTGCTCGCCGCACGACGTTCGGCAAGTCGCGCCGAAATCTGTTCCGCCTGGGGTTTCTGTGCGTAGATCTGTTTCCAGGCGATCTTCCGCACGAGTTGCGATCCGATGCGGTTCGCCGTGCGAATTCCACGAATTTGTGTACTCGTCGAGCAGGATGCGGAGGCCGGTTCCGTCCAGATGCCGACGTCGCCGATCCACAACCGCTTCGTGGCGAACACCTGGGTCACACCGTCACTGTAGATCGTCACCGGAGGGCGATATCCCCTTGTGTCGGAAGTGGCCGTCCCCGTCATGATCAGTTCGATCTGCGCATCGTGTTCGCTGGGCAGCAATCGGGCGGTCACATTCCCCACGGTATGCGCCACTCCGCGAACGGGTGTTCCCAGAATCGTCTCCTGCACGGGCGATGTGTCCGACACGGGGCTATTGAACCGTTTCGCGATCGTATCGGACGCAATGGTTACCTGAAGATTCGGGTGCGCGTAGGCATCGCGAATTCGCTGGATTAGCTCGGGCGCCTGCTCCAACTGCTCGAACCACTCAAGCAAAACGGCGATGTCGGCCCGTGATTCGACGCGATCCTCTTGCGCGTTCTGGATCGCCTGTCGCAGATCCGCAAGTCGATCGGCGAACCGTTGCGCCATCTCGGGCGCATCTTGAACCGCCAACAGCCGATTGTAATAGACAGCCAGTGCGTCCCGCAGTTCGACAAACGGCGGTAGTTCCAGTCCCGGTTGACCACTGAAAAGGGGTGCGGCTGCCGTGGCCACGGCTTTCGCGTCCGTGGGCGGCTCCGCGATCAACTGGTCGATGGACTCCCAGCCGAGGAACCGCTTCCACGCCTCCGCATTGGCCTCACTTCCTCCCGCCAGGAATCGTTCCAGTCGGTCCGCCGCCTGAGCGACTTGGGCTCTGGCCGCTTCCAACTGCGCCGTTTGGACCGGTACCCAGGGGATCGCTTGCTCGGCAATGCTGTCGGCCAATGGGTTCGTTGGAGGTGTATTGGACTCCGCGGCGCGGAGCGTTTCCATTCCGACGAACGCGCTCAGGAGCAGCAGGATAATCCGCACGCACCGCATTCCCCGACTCCTAAAAACGGGTCCGATAAATCAGCTCGAGCATCCGGGTGACTCGCTCCGGTAAGAGCCTAAGGGATTCTGGCAAAGCCTAGGGCGATCTCGCTCGATCGCCGCAGGACGAAGCGCAAGAAAGACGTCCGGCATCTTAGACGCCCCGGGCAGACAGGGCAACCTGTGTGCTTTGTCAAGGTTAAATGCCGGTCCGGTCGTTGCGCAAAATGTAGGACGGATTGCCAATCCGTCCCACATACGGAAGACGGATTGCCAATCCGCGCGATGTTCACCATCAACAACATCATTGTGCAATGCGGATCACCGTTACGAGCGGCAAAGAAGTTGATGTTTTGCCACACGGAATGTTGACAAAAGGCGACGCACCTTCGTCAGGCGTGCTATTTTTTCCTCGGCCTAGGCATCATCGTGGGGTTTCCTGCGGCATGCCATCTCCGGAGGAGCGAAGGTGGCTGGTCCCTATCGGAATCTGAGAAGTTTGCTGACCCTCGGCTGGTTGATTATCGCAACCGGAGGATGTGCGAACTTGCGCCTTCCGGCGATCGACCCGAGTGGTCGACACCTGCTCTTGCCTCCCCCCTCGTATACGACACTCAGCAAGCACCACCAGAAGGGTGCCGCGCAAGACGCGGCGCTAACCGGGGCGCTGCCCACATCGGATTCGAAGGGCTTCTGCTGTTTTTCACGTCCAGCCTTTGAACAACCGGAAAAGATTCCTCCCTGCGAGGAGCCGCCCATTTTGCCGAATGCGGATCTCAGTCCACCGCTACCGGACTGTGTTCCCCAGGAGGTGTACCAACCGGTTGCGCCGCGCGTTGTGGTTCCTGGTGCGTTGGAAGGGCCTGACGGCGAGCTGTACGGTGACTGTGCGCAGAGTCAGTTGAGAAACGATCAAGAGAAAGTCGTCCTGACGCGCCGGCGCCAGATCGCTCCGGTCGGCAGCGAGGTCTTTGTGTTAGGGGGCGTTTGCGACGAAGAGGGGTACTATCGGCTCCGAGAGCCGCTGGAGTGGACGCTCGCGCAGGGCAGTGTGGGCCATTTCGTCGACCCGGGGGATTCGGCGGTTGGTTTCTTCGGTTTGCGGGGCACGTTTGCATCGCTCCATTCCGAACCGCTGCCGGACCTGTGTTCGAACAATTACGCGGTGAGCGTTTCCTCGAAAAAGGTGCAAGTACTGACGCGCGGTACGGCCGAGCCGAATGACGATGTGTTTGTGTTGGAGGGGCAGGGCTGGATCAGTGTCACTTCACCGGTCGAGGGAAACACGTACGTTACTCTTTCCGCCCCTGAGTTGGACGGTTGGCAGCAACGGCAAGAGACGGCGGTGATTCACTGGATTGATGGTCAATGGACGCTACCCAAGCCCATTGTGGCCACACGGCTAGAGCCCCAATTGCTTACGACGACGGTTTGTCGCCGACTGACGGCTAGCCCGGTCGAGGGTTGGATTGTCCGCTATGAAATCGTCGGAGGTATGCCCACGACGTTTGAAGGCGGCGCCGACGTGCGCGAGGTGATTACTGACTCGACCGGCAAGGCTTCCGTACGCGTCCAGCCGCCGAGCACGGAGGGGGGCGCAACGCAGATCCGCGTGCAAGTCATTCGGCCCAGTGGCATCGAAGGGGCTCCGGGTCGACTCACGGTCGGAGAAGGGACGACGACAGTGACGTGGAGTTCCGCCAAACTGCAGCTTCGTCTGGTGGGACCGGAGTCCGCGGAGTTGAATCAGACGGGCAATTACCAGATTGAAGTAACGAATACGGGAAACGTCGCTGTCAGTAACGTGCTGGTTCGCGCCGTCGCTCCGGCTGGATTCGACTACTTGTCGAGCAATCCGGCGGGACAGGTCACCGGCAATCGTGTCGATTGGATGGTTGCCCAACTCGACCCCGGCCAGCAGCAGCGACTCGATGTCTCGTATCGCATTGCACAAAGTGGTACAGCGCAAGTCTGTGCTAGTGCACAAGCTCCCGGGGCCGCGCCGGTCGAAACTTGTCTGACCGCCCAGGTGACCGCCGATGCTCTCTATATTGAAATGCTGGGACCCAATCCCAACGTACCACTGCCGGTGGGCCAGTTGGCCAATTACCGCGTAACGATCACCAACCGCGGCGATCGTCGATTGGAAGACGTGCTGCTGGTCGACCGTTTTGACGCGGGGCTGCAACATCGTGAAGGCACCAGCCCCATCGAATGGCCCCTTGGATCGCTGGATCCAGGCCAGTCGCAAGAGGTGGGACTGAGTTTTGTCATTGTGGCGCCCGGTCGGCATTGCCACACGCTGGAAGCAACCGCCGATGGAACGCGTCCCGCACGCACGACCGCGTGTGTGACCGCGCAACAAGCACCCCCGCAATTACGCACGGATCTGACGATCGACAAACTCGGCCCAGAACAATCCATTGTGGGACGCGAGGAAGTGTTCTACGTGACGCTGGAGAATACGGGCGAAACGCTGCTGTCGAATCTCCAGATCATCGATAGCTACGACGCCGAGCTGCGACCCGTTGCGGCCAGCCCTCCGGCCGCGTCCATTGACCAGAATCGGGTGACTTGGTACCTCGGTCAGCTCGAACCGGGGCAGAAGCTTACCTATCAGGTGACCTGTCAGGTGCTGATTGACAAGTCCAAAGTGTGCAGCAGCTTGGTCGTTCGCGCCGCAGGGGGCGTGGAACGGACGGATCCGCACTGCCTGCAAATCAACCCGGCACCGGCCGGTGGTCTGCCGTTCGGTGCGAACAGTCTGCCGCCGCGGCTGCTGCCGGGTAGTTATTCCGGAGTGGAATCGCCGTCCGCGTCCACCCTCGAAGTCGCTCGGCCGGATTCGTCCTCCGATGTTGATCAGGGACTGCAACTGACGATCGACGGAAGGGGGGACAGCTGGCAGGTTGGTGATCAAATCGACTACTTGATCGTCATTCGCAACGCAGATCGCGCCGCCGACTCCAATGTGAAACTGACGATTCGCCTATCTCCGGCCCTCAAACTGCAAAGTTATTCGGGCCCAGTCAACGCAGCGACCAGCAGTCCCGACTGGCGGATTCTGCGGATGCTGCCTCTTCGGACACTTCGGGCAGGGGAAACCGTCGAATTTCACGTCGTCGCCACTGTGGCCCGGCCGGGAGACCTCGTCGCGCGGGCGGAAGTCACCAGTGGGCGGTCCGAAGCGGCGGTGGCTCAAGAGGACACCTCGGTCGCCGTCCCCTGACCGCTTTTTCCAGGGCGCACGTCCGCTTCAGTGGATTTGACCTGCGATTCGAAAGGTAAGTCGGCAGAAGCTGACATGCACGCCTTCTTCCAAGTTGCCCCGTCGTCGGATTTTGCTTTACAATATGAGCCAGCGTCGAGACGGGCTGCGCGCCGGCGCGCGGAGCAGCCGTCAACTGTTTCGTTGTTCATCGAACGGGACTCGTACTTGTTGGATATCGGGAAGACTGGGGATTACCGTGTGTTGCGGGAGTGACTGTCATGCCTTGCGTTCTGCTCGTCGATGACTCGCCCGTGGATCGCCGACTCATTGGTGGTCTCATGAGCAAGGAGCTGGATTGGCTCGTCGAGTATGCGTCCAGTGGGACGGAAGCGTTGCAGGAGATGGAGCTTGCCCTTCCCGATCTCGTCGTGACCGACCTGATGATGCCAGAAATGGATGGTCTGCAGTTGGTATCGGAGGTTCGCCGCCGATATCCTCAGATCCCGGTGATTCTGATCACGGCTCACGGGAATGAGAATCTTGCCGTCGAGGCGTTGGACACAGGTGCGGCCAGTTACGTCCCCAAGTCCCAGATTCCTGCCAAGCTGCTGGACACGGCGCGCCAGGTACTCTCGTTGAACTCCACAAGACGCACGCAGGAGCAATTGCTGGCCTGTTTGTCAGAGACCCATTGCACGTTCTCGCTAGAAAACGATCCTGCCATCATTGCGCCATTTGTCGAAGAGGTGCTCGCGCGTGTGGACTCGATGCAACTCTGCGATTCTAGTGAGATCCGGCATCTGGCCGTCGCACTCGAAGAAGCACTCCTGAATGCGATGTTGCACGGTAACCTGCGACTCAAGTCGGACGAGGTCCAGCGTGTTCGATCTGACTTGATGAAGGGGAAGGAATCAGAAGTCCTGCGACAACGCCGGCAACAGACGGAATTGAGTGACCGCCGAGTCGACGCGAGGTACGAGTTGAATCGCGAACAGGCCCGGTTCTACGTTCGCGATCAGGGCGACGGATTTGATATCTCGACAACGCCCGCCTCGGGGGATCCCGTTCCCATCGATGCAGAAGGAGGCCGTGGGCTCGTGTTGATTCAGAATTTCATGGATGAAGTCCGATTCAACGAGCGGGGCAACGAGGTCACGATGGTGAAACACTGGAAATCGGCGCCTCACTGAAGATGCTTCCAACGGTCGGCCGGAAATCGGCTTCGTGAGTCGAGCGAGCTCTACGTCTGTCCTTGGGAGGTCGTGCAGTTTTCAAGTTGATGTCTCGGAAGAGGTTACTACACCCTCCCGCTCGCGGGAGGGTCGGACGCGCAGCGGCTGGGGAGGGTCTTTCCGGAACGAGCGACACGCGCCAAATGCGTTACGCACTCCGCCCTCTCCGGGCCTGCGGCCCGACTCTCCCAGAGGGCGAGTGAATTCTGTTTGTAAACGCTTGCAAAACCAACACTTATAAACTGCACGACCTCTTGGGCCGAGTGTTTCAGCCCCCAAGCTTGCGAGAACTTGTCAGAACGGGACCCGACCGCATGCAGTGGTGGCGACGACAAACTAAGTGGTTCTGCGTGATTCCCGTCGTGTTGGGGATGGCAATCCGGACGCACGGGGCGACTCCGTATGAGCCCCGCGTGAACGAAGCGCACTTTGATTTTGTGCTTCCCCGGATCGAGGATCGCAGCCCCGTTTTGTTGTCCCGATATCGCGGACAAAAGGTCCTGCTGATTCACTTTGCTTCCTGGTGAGCCGGTTGCCGCCAGCACGTGCCAGTCTGGCACGCCGATCTGCAACAGGCACTTCATGCAAATCGAGTCGTCCTATTGGGGGTCGTTCAGGAACAACACCCCGATCGCTGCCGGCTGTTTGCACAATGGAAACAGCTTGATTGGCCAATTCTGCACGATCCGATCAACTTCCTGTCGTTGCGTGGAGTGCCCGGTTTTGTTGCGATCGACGAGTATGGGATTGTTCGTGCAATCAACCCCAAGCGGGAGACGTTTGTCGAAGAATTCCTGAATCAGCAGTTCTCCCCGCCCGAGGATCCTCCCGCGACAACCGCGGTCCCTTTTGATCTCGCGAAACTGCTGTCGCTCGAGAGCGTGACAAAGGCGGAGGCCACTTCCGAGGAGATCCGTCCGAGCTTTCTCGTCGACCTGGGACGCGAGGTGCTCTTGCCTCCTTACCGACAGAAGCTGACCGAGCAGTCGATCGACTATGAGACGTGGCGGACGATCGGCGATGCGGTGATTCTCTGGCGACCGATCGGCGAGATTGACGCCGCAATCTGCGCGTATCAACAAGCCATGCAAAGCGAGCCGGAACGGCCGGAGATCCATTTTCGCCTCGGCGTGGCCTATCGAATGCGATACGAGGCGAACGCATTGCTTGTGGAGGCGGGGCGGACTTCCATGACCCGCGCCGACGGTTCCTCGATCACAACTGAGGTGCCGCCTGCCGGTCCGGAGGATTTCCGGCGGTCGATTGAACACTGGTCGAGAGCGCTGGAACTGGATCCGAATCAGTACATCTATCGTCGTCGCATCCAGCAATACGGGCCCCGGCTGACAAAGCCTTATCCCTTCTACGATTGGGTTGACCAGGCAAGAATCGCAGTTCGCGAACGGGGCCAGGTGCCCATTCCACTCGCAATGGAACCGCGCGGGACTGAACGAATCGGACCGGATGTCCCCAACATCGCCTCTCCGCCCGCGGAATCGCCCGATCCGCGAGGCCGCATTGACCGTGACCGAAAGCCATTGGTCCGCGTGACGCCCACTTTTGTTCCCGCCCAGGTGTCGCCCGGACAAGCGGTCCGGCTGCATCTGGAATTTGCGCCGATCGGTGGGGCACAGTGGAACAACGAGGCGGGGCCGATGGTTGTCTGGCTCGATCTGCCCGAATCTTGGGGCATCGAGACTCCCCTGCTTCGTAGTTCGCAGCCATCCGCGGCGGAATCGGCCGAGACGCGCCGACTCGAAACGGATCTTCAGATTCCTGCGGACCTGTCCGGAGCGTCCGAGATCTCGGCTTACGCTCTTTATTACGTCTGCGAAATGGAGGGGGGAACCTGCCGCTTCCTTCGACAGGATATTCCCCTCGTCCTGCCCCTTCGGGATGTCTCGTCTCGCTGAGCTTCGCAAACGGTTGCTTGCTTTTCGATCGCAGATTGCGCAGAGATCGGGCAGGGGATCTGCGGGCAGGTAAGCGGCGGACTGGTCTGCGGGGGCATTCGTTCGCTGCAACTTCTTACCGAGTAATTCCTTCTGTCTTGATCTTCGCCCGTTGCGAATTGGCAGGAGACTGCGGAACGCTGTTTGCTAGACAGCTCCACCGCCCCGCGCGGGTGGTGGTTGCATTGTGGTTGCCATCGCCCTGAGTTCGTTGATTAGGCGGCGCGTGAGGCATACATCCTTCTGGTGAGCGGAAGCAGTCATGGAAACGTCGAGGTTGTTTGGGATTGTGGTTTTGTTGGGGAGTGTTTTCTGGGTTGGTCTGTCCGATCACGTGGCCCTCGCCCAAGAAGAGGCTGTGGTCGTGGAAGAGGTCGTCGAAGAGGCCGTGACGCTGGAAAGCCTGAGCAGCCAACTTCAGGAGAAAAGCGTTGCCTTGGACACCGTGTGGGTGCTGCTCGCGGCCTTCCTGGTTATGTGGATGCAGGCGGGCTTCGCGTTGGTCGAGGCGGGCCTGACGCGGGCCAAGAACGCGGTCAACATCTGCATGAAAAACCTATTGGATTTCTGCTTCGGCAGCCTAGGCTTCTGGGCGGTCGGCTTTGCGCTGATGTTCGGTGCCGGAACGGCCTACTACGGGAATACCGGCTTCTTCCTGCAGACGTCCAATCCGGATGTCGATTTTGCCTCGATCAGTTGGACGGTCGTGCCGCTGGAGGCCAAGTTCTTCTTTCAATTGGTGTTCGCCGCGACCACGGCGACGATCGTTTCGGGTGCGATGGCCGAGCGGACTAAGTTCACCTCGTACATGATCTACAGCATCATCGTGTCGATGTTGATTTACCCGATCTCAGGACATTGGATCTGGGGCGGAGGCTGGCTCGCGGAACTCGGATTCTGGGATTTTGCGGGATCGACGGTCGTCCACAGTCTCGGGGGGTGGTTGGCCTTGACGGGTGCCATCGTCCTGGGGCCGCGGGCTGGGAAGTATGCCGAGGACGGAACGCCCCGTGCGATTCCGGGGCACAACCTGCCCCTGGTTACGTTAGGTGTTTTCATCCTGTGGCTCGGCTGGTTTGGCTTCAATCCGGGCAGCACGATGGCTGCCGTCGCCGGCGACATCGCTCATGTGACGTGCACGACGAATGCGGCGGCTGCGGCTGCGGCGATCACGGCGATCTTCACGGCACGGGTCATGTTCAAGAAGTGGGAGGCGACCATGGCCTTGAACGGGGCCCTGTCGGGGTTGGTCGCGATCACCTGCCCCTGTTACTGGGTCTCGATTCCGAGTGCGGTCATCATCGGTGCGATTGCCGGGATTCTGGTTGTTGTCGCCGTCGTGACGATCGATAAAACGTTCAAGATCGACGATCCCGTCGGTGCCATTTCGGTCCACGGGATCTGTGGAGCCTGGGGGACTCTCTCTCTCGGGTTGTTCTCCAACGGAACCGGCGATGCGTCGCCTCTGCCGGGATTGTTCTTCGGCGGCGGCGTCACTCAGTTGGTCGATCAGGCAATCGGCGTGGGTGCGGTCCTGGTTTGGGGACTGGTGACCGGCGCGATTCTCTTCTCGACAATCAAATACACCGTTGGACTGCGTGTATCACTTGACGAAGAACGAGAGGGATTGGACGTCGGTGAGCACGGGAATGATGCGTATCACGGATTTTTGTTCCGAGATGATCTGTCGGT
>CAZFWV010000081.1:0-7276 GCA_964522605.1 uncultured Pirellulaceae bacterium | reverse complement strand
AGCCCAAAGCCTGGAGCGCAGACCCTCCAGCCTAAAGCCTCCAGCCTAAAGCCTAATTCTGGCTTCCGCCTAGCCAGAAGGATGCCCATGGCCTGTGGCAGGTCGCCTCACGGCGCCTGCCCAGGCCGGGGTTCTTGTTCCCGCTCGGGCGTCAATTGGTGGTCTAGACGGCAGACGTCGCCAGGCTGGAGTTGCAGATTGACTTGAGATGTCTCGCACCGAAGGATGCGTTCACCTCCCTGATGGGCGCGCACGACGACCTGCTGCAGCTGACCCGATTCCCACGTCAGATCGAATTCCCATCCGCCTCGCGCACGCAGCCCGCGCACCTGGCCGCTGGGCCAAGCGATTGGCAGCGCCGGTAGAAGCCGAATCGTGTCGGTGTGGCTTTGCAGGAGCATCTCGGCGATTCCGGCGGTTGCACCGAAATTGCCATCAATCTGAAATGGAGGATGCGCATCAAACAGATTCGGGTAGGTGCCCGTCGCAATCAGGCTTTCCAGCATGCGAAAGGCATGATTTCCATCGAGCAGACGCGCCCAGAGATTGATCTTCCACGCCCTGCTCCATCCCGTGCCTCCATCGCCCCGCTGTTGGAGCGAAATCCGAGCTGCGGCAAACAGGTCGGAGGTTTGCGGAGTGATTTCCCGCCCGGGGTGCAGTCCCCATAGGTGCGACAGGTGTCGGTGTCGATTGCCCGGATCGTCCCGGTCCTCCAGCCACTCCTGCAACTGGCCGTGTTTTCCGATTTGGTTCGGCGCAATTCGACGGTGGACTTCGATCCATTCGGTGCGCAGCGCCTCGTCGACGTCCAGAATCTCACTCGCCTCAATCGTGTTCTCCAGCAATCCTCGAATGATCTGATGATCCATTGTCGGACCCAGAACCAGGCCGCCCTGTTCCGGTGAATTCGAAGGTCCGGAAATGAGCCACCGGTTTGGACTGCGCGGATCCTCGAATAAATAGTCGACGAAGAACTCGGCTGCGCCCTTCATCAGGGGATATGCCACTTGCGCGAGAAACTCTTGGTCCCCTCCGAACTCGTAATGCCACCAGAGATGCTGGCAGAGCCACGCTCCCCCGGTTGGCCAGATTCCATGATTCGAATTGTTGATCGGTGCTGCCCCGCGCCATAGATCGAAATTGTGATGCAACACCCAGCCACGTGCGTCGTAATGTTCGCGAGCCACCCGCGATCCCCGAACGGCGATCTCCTGCATCGCATCAAATAAGGGCAAATGACACTCGGCCAAATTGCAGGGTTCTGCCGGCCAGTAGTTCATCTGCGTGTTGATGTTGACCGTGTATTTCGATTCCCAGGGAGGTGAAAGGCTTTCATTCCACAGGCCCTGCAAGTTGGCCGGCTGCGTTCCCGGTCGTGATGATGAGATCATCAGATATCGGCCGAACTGGAAGAACAACGCGGCCAGTTGAGGGTCCCGGCCATCGCGAAACTGCTCAATCCGTTGGTCTGTCGGCAGATCAAGCTGCCCGGGTCCCAGATCCAGATGCATGCGGCGAAAGAGTGACTGGTAGTCGGCCCGATGTTGCTCGCGCACCTGGTCGTAGGTCTTGTCCTGCAAAGCCTGAAGAGTTTCTTCACACCGGGCGACCGGGTCCGCACTCGCATCCAGGAAGTTCACGTAGCTCGTGGCTGACGCAACATAGATCGTCAGCGCGTCGGCCTGCTCCACGGTCCATTCCGTGTCGGTCTGTCTCAGCGTGCCGCCTTCGGCACGTAGCTCAACCAAGGCCGCGAAACGCAGCGGCTCCGTCACTTTCAGGTCGTAACTCTTTTGTTCGGTGCGCACCCGTCCGGTTAGCCCAAGTCGCCACGGATCCCGTGGGTTCACCCGGATTTCCTCGTGCGGACAGGTCCATCCCACTTTCACCGTGATCGATTGGGGTTGACTGGCCGTCAGTCGAACGGCAACGACCTGATCGGGATAGCTGGCCAACAGCTCTCGCTGATATTCAATGCCATCGACCACATAGCGAACGCGACTGATTGCCTCGTCCAGATCGAGTTCCCGACGATAGTCTTTTGCTTCCGCATGCCCCGGAAAGGTCAGCCAGAGATCAGCCAGTGGCTGGTAGGGCGCTTGTCGCAGCGGCACACTCATGAACTGTTCCATCGCCAGACGCTCGGCCTCACGCTGCTTCCCGTCGAGCAGCAACTGACGGATTGGTTGCAGATACTCGTGCGCTCCTTCGCGAGCGTAATCGTGCGGCTGACCAAACCACAGCGAGTCCTCATTCAACTGCAGACGTTCTCGAGCGGTACCCCCGAAGACCATCGCTCCCAGCCGTCCGTTGCCCAACGGTAGGGCCTCGACCCACTCCTCGGCCGGTTCGTCGTACCACAGCCGGAGTTCCGATCGCTCATCTACCGAGGCGGTTTCTGTGCCGCGCGTTTCCATCGAGAGGAGGCACGTTGTACAAATCGTCGCAATGACAAACCACTGAACGCACAGTTTTCGCATGATTCCGGCTCCCTGGACCCTCGAAGATCGCCTCGAGTGTAACACGTCCGGCGACATCCGTTGTGGCTGCCCGGGGATCTGAGTTAACTCGATTTCACCCAAGTTCCACCCCGTGCGGCTTCGCCCAAGTCGCGGGGGACGTGCAGTAAACACTCGTTTAACCCACAGCCGCAGGTAAGGTTCGTTTAACCGCGTGGGCAACGCCCCGCGTGCGGTAGCACGCATCTCCTTCAATTACAACGAGATGGAAGTGTAGCCAGGGGCAGACCTCGCCTACGGCTACGGGTTAAACGAATAATCACTGCACGACCTCAGTGGGCAGACGGGAGGAGTCGAGCCGCGGACGAGCGCGGAGAAACGCCGTCGTCCGATCCAATCGCACCAAGAAAACGATGGGACGGGTATCCGACAGTTTTTTTTTCCTTAGCCGCAGCCTTTTAGGGAGATCCGGGGTTAATTATTTCGTGGTGTTGCGCCCGCAATTCAACGCCCTCAAATGTCAACTGGAGTTAACTGCCTTGTCTTCCCAAAACACCCAAACACCAGGAGTTCTCAGTCTTGTTCGGCTGGGGACTGTGTTGAGCCTACCCTGCTTGCTCGTTCTGGTCCTGCCACCGGCCCTGTCCGGTCAGGAGCTTCCGCCGGCTTCGCCGCCGGTTGCCGAGGTCGGTGACGCGGCGGCCAACGTAGCGGAGTCGGATTCGACGGGAGCGGCAGACCTGAAGTTCACGTTTCGACACGCGCCCTGGGAAGAGGTTCTTGGGTGGTTGGCAGATGAGGCGGGGCTGTCGTTTTCGCCGGATGTCGTGCCGACGGGCACTTTCAATTACATCGACGAGGATCGGACATTTACGACCGAGCAGGCGATCGACCTGGTGAACAGCTACCTGCTGATCAAGGGGTATACGCTGGTTCGCAAAGGCAAGATGCTGCTCGTGATCGATCTGGAGGACGAGGTCGATGCCCAGTTGGTAAGGGACTTATTGACCGAGACGCCGCTCAGCGAATTGGACCGGCGGGGTGATTATGAGATCACCAAGACACGGTTTGTTCTGGACAAGGTGGATGCCGCGGAGGCGGAAAAGCAGATCAACCAGCTGCTCAGCCCCGTGGGATCGATCGTCGTCATGCCGAAGGCGAAGCAGATCATGGTGACGGAGACGGGCGGCACGCTCCGCATGATGCGTGAGATCTTGAAGACGCTCGAGCAGACCGCCGCCGAGGAAGAGAGTGGCAAGCTGCACATGTACCAGTTGAGTGTCGCCAGCGCCGATGAGGTGCTGATGGTGGCGCGACCCTTGCTCGGCATTCCGGAAGACGGCAACGCGGCGGAGGATGGTTCGATTCGGATTTCGGCCGATCCACTCGGTCGAACGGTGTTTGCCACGGGGACGGCGGAGAAGATCAAGCTGGTCGAGCAAGTTGTCAAATCCGTTGACTCTCGGTCGGCAACCAACAGCACCACCGATCCCGCGGAAGCGCCTCAGTTCATGTCGCATCCTGTTTCGTCCACGACACCGGATGCGGTGCTTCGGGTTTTGCAGACGCTATTTGTCGGCGATCCGGTGATTCGCCTGGAAATCGATACGGCGACCAATGGGATTCTGGCGTATGCCAAGGCGGCGCAGCACCGGGCGATCAAGGCGACGATCGAAGAGATGGAACAGAATCCGGAGCGTGTCGAGGTGATTCCGCTGCAGAGTACGGATCCGGCGGTGGCGACGCTGCTGATTGAAAAGCTGTTTGCGGGTGTGCAGAAGCCTCCGGTCGTAGACGGCACGCTCGATCCTCCACAATTGGCGGTTCGTGGGACCCAGCCGCAGATCGAACAGATCCGCGAATTGCTCGACAGTCTGGGCGAGGGGCGTGAAGCCACCAGCACACGATCCATCATCGATCGTGGAAATATGCGGATCGTGCCCATGGATCCCGATACAGCGCGGTCCGTTGCCGAACGGATTCAAGGGATTTGGCCCAGCTTGCGACAGAATCCCATCCGCGTGGTTGTTCCTTCACGTCCTTCGGCATTGCAGATGGATCGGCCCGACGACTCGACTCCGAGCGGTCCTGGGCGACCGGGCGAGCGGATGTTCCCGGGACGTCGGCCGCCGCGAGGAAGCGGGGGTGAGCGACCGATGCGTCCCGACGGTGGCGTTCGACCTGGCGAGGCGGAGCGGCCGTACAACGAAGCGCAACGACCGGCGTCCGACCAGCCCGTTCGGACCACCGGACCGTTACCGGTGACGGTTGAGTTGTTGCCGGTCGCTTTCACCGCGGCAGAACCCGCCGACCTGGAGAGCGCGGAGGAAGAGGGTTCCGCGGAAAGCCCGTCGGACGAAGTTCTCGATTCGACCGAGGCGGAGACCGACGAGGGAGCCGACTCCGATGCGGACGCGAGTGAGGAGGCGGATGCTGAATCGGCGGAGCCTTCCGGCAGCGAGCAAGCCCCGGAACCGTCGCCGGCCGAGATCATCATTACGGCCACGCCCCAGGGCCTGATGATCACCTCCGAAGACGCGGATGCGCTCGATACGATCCAGTCGCTCGTCGAAGTCTTTGCCTCGCAAGAGTCCAGCGGGCTGCCGCAGTTCCATTTGTTCTATCTGAAGCATGTGGAAGCCGAGACCGCTCGGACGCTGATCACGAGCATCCTGACCGGGATCACGGGCACCAGCACCACCGGCATGACGATCGGCAGTGCGACATCCAGCGGCTCGGGCAGTGGCGCGCTGGGCAGCCTTTCCCAAAACCGATCGTCCTCCACAACCTCGACCGCCTTCACTACCTTGCCGCATATCGTGGCGGACAAGCGGCTCAATGCCCTGTTCGTCAACGGCTCCGCGGACCAAATCGCCCTCGTGAAGCAGTTGCTTGAGGTCGTGGATACGGAGAGCGGACCGGAGGAGGTTCTGACATTTCCACGTCCCCAGTTCATTCCGGTGTATCACACCAAGGCGGAAACGGTGGCGAACGTCCTGCGACAGGTTTATGCCAATCGGTTGGAATCGGGGCCGACGAACAATCGTGGACAGCAGGATCCGCGACAGATGATGGGTTTTCCGCCCGGTTTTGCCGAGCGATTTGGTGGACGCGGAGGAGATCGGGGAGGTGATCGTGGAGGACGCTCTTCCGAAGCCTCGGCTGGAGACCTGCCGAAGATGACGATCGGCGTGGACGAGGAAAGTAACGCTGTCATTGTGTCTGCCCAGGGCCCGCTGCTCAAAGAGGTGGAGAGCGTCGTGGCGGAGCTGGATCGACGTGCGATGAACAAGCCGGCGGAGAACATCGCCGTCGTGACACTGAAACGCACGAATCCCCAGCTCGTCCAAGAAGCCATCGCGAACGTCTTGGGAGACTCGGTGGAAGTGACGCAGAGTTCCGCTGGAACCAGCAGCAATTCTTCTTCAAATTCTCGAGGTTCCTCGCGATCCAGTTCGAATTCGAGCCGCTTTGGTACGGGAGGCTTTACGCCGCCGTGGATGCAAGGTCGTGGGGGCTTTGGAGGTGGTGGCTTCGGTGGGTTCGGAGGAGGAGACCGCGGTGGTGGCGGCGGTCGTTCCTCGGGTCGAGGTTCACGCTAGTTCAGTCAGCAGGGCAGGTGAAGAGATGTACCGCAAGAGGATTCGACTCGCTGTCGTGATGTTGTTGGCTGGTCTGTGGGTCACCCCAACTCTGGCCCAGCCGCCGGGTGGCGGTTTCGGGGGCCGGGGTGGCTTTGGCGGGCGAGGACCCGGCGGCGAAGGAGGCCCGGGAGGCGATTTCCGTGCGCGGATGCTGGAGCGGATCGATGCGAATGGGAATGGCATGATCGATCCGGACGAGGCGCAAGGCCGGGCTCAAGGTTTCATCGAACGTATGGCCCAGGACGCAGGTGTCAATCCTCGGGGGCCCATCCCGATCAGTCGCCTGCTCGGTGGCAGCAGTTCCGGCGGACGCGGTGATTCGCGCGGCGGGGATCGAGGCTCCTCCTCGAACCGCGGTTCCAGCGGTCGCAATTCGTCCAGCTCCTCCTCCGCATCGGATCCCTACCCGGCTATCACGCCGTTTGGCGAGGAGACGGTTCCCGGGTTTGGCGTCAACCCGCTGATGTTGAACGGCAAGATCATCAATCTGGAAAAGAAGTACGACGGGCGCGTGCTGGACTTCGTCAATCGAACGATGGAACAGTACGACACGAACAAGAACGGAATCCTCGAACGAAACGAATGGTCCGGCGTTTCCTGGCGCGGTGATCCTCGAGAATCGGATCTCGACAACGACGGCATGTTGACCAAGGCCGAGATGGCCGAACGGTTGGCAAGCCGTTTTCGGGAGGGCGAAGAAGATCGCCGCCGTGGTGGAGACCGTGGGCGCGGAGACGATCGGCGCGGCGGTGACGATCGACGTGGCGGCCCACCCGGTGGTTTTCCTGGGGGGCCTCCCGGCGGTTTTCAAGGCGGACCCCCAGGTGGTTTTCCCGGCGGGCCCCCAGGCGGATTTCGTGGTGGGGGAGATTCGGATCGGGGTCGCGGTGGGGATCGGGAAGGCGACCGCGGCGGACGCTTTGGCGGACGAGGCGGTTTCGATCCCACCGACATGATTCGCCGCTTTGACGAAAACGGGGACGGAGTGATCCAGCCCGAAGAAGTCGACGACCGACGTCGCCAGTTCATGGAGGAACGGATGGGGATCGACCTGAGTCGTCCCGTTCCGATCGAGGAGATCGCCAACTCGATTCGAGAGCGGATGGGGCAGCGGACTGAGGGGCAATCGCGTGATCAGCGCGCGCGTCAGGCCCAGCAAGCCCAGGAAGA
>CAZFWV010000080.1:0-23080 GCA_964522605.1 uncultured Pirellulaceae bacterium | reverse complement strand
TGGAAAACAACGAAGTTATTCTCGAGTCATCGCTAACTCAGTAATTTAATGTGCGCCACAATCGGCGCGTGTTGCTCGTACAAGAAAGGAATTGAACCATGGACACGATTGGCGTCGGAGTGGTCGGATGCGGGTTTGTGGGTTATGGAGCGCACGTGCCTGCGTTCAAGACGATTGAAGGCTCGCGGTTGGTCGCCGTGGCGGATGCCGATGCGAAGCGACGTGATAAGGCGGCGGAGAAATATCAGGTCAAGAGCTACGCGGAGTACTCCGATTTGGTCAAGGATCCCGAGATTCAGGCTGTCGTGGTGGCCGTGCCGACTCCCCTGCATGCCGAGGTCGCCCTGGCGGCAATTGAGGCAGGAAAGCACGTACTGTGTGAGATGCCCTTGGCCGCGAATCTGACGCAAGCCGATGAAATCATTTCGGCCGCCCAACGTCGGAGTGTGTATCTGATGCCCAGCTTGACGTTTCGCTTTTCCCCTCCGTTTGTGAAGGTGAAGCAACTGATCGACGACGGCACGATTGGCGAGCCTTGTGCCGTGACCTATCGGGAGTTTATTGCCGCCAAGGATTTGGCCCGGCAGTGGCCACCTAGCGCGTGGGTCTGGAATCTGCAAAAGAGCGGCGGTCCGCTGTTTACTTTGGCAGTCTGGTCGGTCGATTTGGTTCGCTGGCTGTTAGGGACGGAGTTAACCGACGTGCATTCGGCCGTGAAGTATACGCCGTTGCCCCAGTACGGTGGAACCCTAGGCTACGACGCAAGCGCCGTGTCGCAACTGACCAACGGAGTCAGCGCTTGTTTCCAGTTTAGCGGGTCCGTGGCCGAGTCGGCTTCGACTTGTTCCTTGGAGGTCACCGGCAGCTCGACCGCCTTTGTCAGGACGACAGCGCACGAAGCGGTCACACTCTGTTCTGAGGAGCCCTACCGAACCGAGTGGCAGGTCAAGCAATCCGGCCCAAGAATGTGGGGACACCTTCAGCAGGACGAGCATTTCATTCGTTGCCTGCAGGAAGGACGAGCGCCATCCATCACGCCGGAGGACGGACGAATTGCGATGGAGGTGGCGGAACGAATTGCGCAAGCAGGCCGTTAATTCAGCCGATCCGGTAACGGGGATGCGTCTTTTCCGGTCGGACCCCGCGTTCCATCATCACCTGACTGAGCGCGGTGTCGGCCATCGCCACGGCAGGAAACACGTGCTTGGCATCCTCGACCGGTCCATACAGAATGAAATCGGCGCCGAGGGCCACCGCCGCAGCGGCAGCAGCGGCGATGCAGGGTTGGTAGGCATGCTCCCCCATCTTCTTCTTCAATCCCTTCCACATGGCCACGGCGTTATGAACTCCGCCTCCCACCGGTAGCCCCGTTTCTTTCTTCAGCGTCACGAGCGCCTGACAAGCACTGCCCAAGGTGGCAAGGTCCAGGACACACGTGTCAATCATCAGCCGTTGGATACCTGCCTGCTGCAGCCGGGGAAGCAACTCGTGGACGCATTCGATACGGCCTTCGGCTGTGAAATTCTTCATGTAGTACGTCAGTAGGATGCCGCTTGTAATTCCCGCATCCTGGATTGACCGCAGTTCCTCGTCACTGATTTCGGGTTGGATCGAGTTGTAAACACCTCGCTCTACGAAGCCCGCCTCGGCCGCATACTGAATTCCTGCGAGGCGAACATCGGCAGTGGTGCCGTCAATCAGGAGCGGCATCCGAGTCACTTCGGCAGCGAACGCCAAATGCTTCTGCAACGCCTCCGGGGTCGCTCCCACGACATCCAACATGCAAGGGTTTCCCGTTCGCTGGGCATAATCCTCTTGTTCGCGGATCAGTCGTTCGGCCGCATCACGATCGAATTCGCCCCGATCCTCGTCGATCAACACCTTCTGTCCGTGATAAAACATGCTGCCGATCAACACGACGGGTCGCACACCTGGCTGGCCTCCGACGCAGATGTCGCCAATCTGAAATGTCTGCTGTGCTGATGGATATTCCAACCAATCGTCTTTTGCGTGACTGGAATTCATGGCGATCCTCCTCCGTCAGAAAATGATCGAGCGTTCATTTCTCTTTCAGCAGCTCCACCATGGCCCAGCCCAAGGCATCACCGACCTCCATATAGGTCTCGGCATTGTGGTTGTAGTGGTGCCCCTGACCGCTGGGAGATACTTCCTTGTCGCGCCAGAAAGGCCGGGCGTCGATCGTCTTTACGTTTCCCTTGAACTCAGGATACTTGCCCGTGTTGCCGTCCACGGCCAACTGTGCATTACAGACGGTCAACCCATGTCCACTGAGCTGATCTCCACCAAAAGCAATCGTTGCCAACACGAACTTGGCATCCGGCGCGTCGAAATCCCTGCGAAGCATCTTAATGAAATGAACGAGATTCTGTTCATAGCGGCTCGCATGGGCAGCATTCTGATCCTTGTGACCCTGCCAGAACACAAAGCCCACGACTTCGTATTCGTTCGCCTCGGGATAATACTGATCTAGGTTCTGCAAAACGGCCTTTGCGTGGCTCGTGTCGGCATCGTACTGTCTGCCAGCGTACCAAGGGACATCCTTCTTGGGTTCGCCCTCAACCCATGATCCGGGCGTATCCTTGTAGCCCGCATACGTCGTGCCCTCGAACACGTAACGCTCGCTGCCGGGAGGAAGCAAATCCCACCCCAGGCTTCGATTGCCGATACAGGCTTTGAGAATCAGCACCGGCTCGTCAAACACCTCGCCCATGATGTGGCCAAACTGGAGTTCGGGACCGAAGTTTCCCGTCACCGTAAGCCACCCGTTCTTCAATACGTTGAATTGTTCGAGGTCTCGAAAATCGACGCCTCGCTTGTCCATCACGTGAACGTAGCGCACATCCTTTCGCTCGGTCCATTTTCCATCCTGATCCACAAGATGCGGATATTTGCCCTTCCGCTGAATCAGGTATTCGAGCGTCCCGAGCGTGTCGGCAGGACCGACCCGGCCAAAGCCCAGCATGTTTGATTGCCCAAGAAGGATGAAAACCTTCACCGGTTTGCTCAGGTCAGCCGGCTTGCCGTCCGGATCGGCTAGTTGATCCGGAACGTGGGCGGCAAAGGCCGGCAGAACGAACACCGCCGTCGCAGCAAGAACCAACAAGAATCGAGATCGGTGGCGTGAAGTCACGAGAGACCTCCTGCACGGCGAACAGGGCCTGAGTAATCGATGAAAATTTCCCTGGGCCGTCCGGCTGGGGCTTTCGACCATTCCGGTTTCACCCGATCACACAAGTTCCGTCATCGACCTGACAGGAATATCTTTGGTGTCCGGTGTAGCCAAAGGTGGCCATTTCGATTGATCCAGCTGGTAGCCCACGTCGGAGACCAACGGCCAAACGACTGGAGCCAAACAGAGCACGGCGGCCTGGAATCCCTGCAGGGTGGCGCCTAGGTTCCCTGTATGGGCTGAGTTATCCGCCTCATTCTCGATCACAAACGGTCTTTCAAAGCCGCGTTCCATCAGCGTTTCCAGAAAACCTCGCCAGTCCATACTGTCGTTGCCGCCGAAACCCGGCAACATGGGTTCGTAATGATGACGGTCCCATTCGTGGGCGGGAACCGGTACGGACGCCCGCTCCGCCAACTCCGCCCGCACGGCCTGCATCGGGTAGAGCGCTCCCCAGTGAACGCGCCCCGGGGAGCGAAGATTGCGAGTCCCTTTCACGTGCACGCGATGAATCCGATTCATGTCGGAGACACGAATAACGTCACTCGGATCGATATTCTGCCAGACATCATGTGACGGATCATACGTCTCGCCATGAGCGGGGCTCGGAATCAACGCATACATGAGTTTGCGAGCAGCCAAACAGCCAGGCAGATTGTTGTAGGTCGTGGGAGACGTTGCCGAACACCAACCTTCCATCGGACAATTCTCGTAGAGAACCGTGACGCCAAGGTCGGCCGCATATTGGACGATCGGCCCAAAAACTCGGGCGTATTCCTCGAGATTCTTCTCGAAGCCGCCATCCTGGATTCCAAGTTCATGGTTGTAACCGACAAACGTCCCAACCTTCACATCGTTGGCATCTCCACCGCAAAGGTGGGCGATGCGGATCAATTTCAGTAGGTGGTCCTGGTTTTTGATCCGCTGAGCCGGATCGCCGCCGATCAGGTTTTCGTAAGCACCGACCGAGAACCGCAGCCCTTCGTGGTTGCACCGTTCGATCAGCTGCCGCGCTTGATCGGGACCAAACTGGTCATAATCCAGGTGAGTCGCGATGTGATCGGTTCGGGTGCCGTCTTGCCGAAACACACAGAGCTCCATGCCCTGGGCACCTATCTTCTTGGTGTATTCGATCACTTGGTCAAGCGAGTAGCGAGGAAAGGCTGATGTCATGACCCAGATGGGATTATTCATCGTCGTGAGTCCTTTTTTTCCGTTGAGTCAATTGAGATTGGCAGTTGCTTCAGGTTTCTCAAACCGCATGTTCTCGGATTGTATTTCGGATCAACGCCGCTGGATATATGGCTTCTCAGAATCGAACTGTCCTACGCGGTCCGCGGGTCAGATCTCCCCATCGATCGGCAGATCCGTTTGGGAACTGGAATTAGTCAGACCGTTGATCGATCTTCCGCATCAACGGTGATCAACGGAGTCGGCGCGGAGCCGCAGACGTCACGACTTCCAGGACAGGGTTGAGAGACCGTGAACCCTCGACAGAATGAACACGGAGACTCGAGGAAATCGAACGCAGGGCCGACGAGCAGCGAGACGTGTCGCAGCACTTTGCCGTTCCTTCGGTTCGACCGATGACCGGAAGCTGGCGACAATTACCAAGGGGATCGATCTCGATGCGATTCCGCACCGCATCACGAACGCCCGAGCTCCAACACTCGCCCACAGCCACGAACTTGACGGCGGGGACGGCTCGACACAGACCGAGCCGCGGGCATCCGTTTCATCCGTTCGATCCACGGTTCCTCTTCCCAATCGTCGATCCCGTTCGACTTGTGCGTAACGACCCAGCCGACGATGACATTGGTCGTTGGCCAATGGACTCGCTCTTGTAGCACGGAAATCGAGAGGAGGACACCGAAGGAACATGCTGTGCGAGGGCCTCCTGCCCCTGCACGGCCTGGCGTTAAGGCATTTTTACAGGCGCGGCCGCATTCTGAAAAATAGTTGACACAGCGTCGCTTTCCCCTATCATCGAGCCGAGGTCCGCAAGGCTACGGGATCAGGGCCATTGCTGAAGAAGCACAAGCGGTCCGTAAACTGCCGAGCCATCGCGCGGATTGTTGGTGACGGGTTAGATCGTCCTTATTGACTCATGATAATTGCACCGTGAATGTGGGGGGTCGACATCGAATGAACTACAAGCGTATTTACACTGTCTTGGCTCTCGGGTTGTGCGCAGCTTTTGCGATGTCGGCGCAGGCGCAGATCGTTTGGGTCGGGGATGTCAGCAACGACATCTTTGACGAAGCCAACTGGAACCTGACGAATTCGTCGGTCACGTTGATCGACCCGGACGTGACGATCGCGGATGATGCAGTGATCGGTCCGGGGCCGTTCGTGAATGACCCCTTCATCCCCGAGTTGCCGGGTCAACAGCGTTTTCAGCTCGACGATGGGAAAGTCTTAACGCTCAATGGTACGACCCTTACAGTTGCGGGTAACGATGGCGTAGGCGGAGCACCCGGAACGACAAACGGCCCGACGGTTGAGGTAATCGGCGGAGGGCAATTCGATCCCTTCTTTGTAGTCAATGACGTCAAAGTCAAAATTGACGGAACAAGCACTGCGACGTTTGGAGGCGGTGGAAATCCGATTAACCTCTCGACCATCGACCTGACCCCCGGTGCCGTTCTCGCGTTTCTGGCCGAGACGCCGGACGCGTATCGGACTGAGCACCTCTCGAAAACCTTCGTGCTGGGAGCCCCGGCCGTTGAGGGAGTCAACGTAGCGATCGCGAGCGATGGTGCCAACGGTTCGGTCATCACGGTCATTCCCGAGCCTTCGTCGATAACGCTCGCTCTGCTTGGCCTGTTCTCAGTCACGGCGTTTCGTCGCAGGAAATGAGGGCGGCATTGGAACAGTTTGCACGCGACGGTCATTGACTGTCGCGTGCATGCTGCGACTGCCGCATCTTCGCGACCCTCTTGTTCGGTTGCTCGGTGGTCGCGATATGGATCGAGCTTGAAAACTGGACGTGTCGGCAGGCTTTGCCCCGCTCCGAAACCCCTACCTGCAAGGCAGGCGACGAACGGGCCTGATTCTCAGCGATCGGCCGCTCCGAAGATCTCTACCTCCGCGATTCGAGCCGTCGAGTCACAGCCCGCATCATCGACGACAACCCTGAGATACCTCGCGGTGACCGGACGAAGATTGACATCGGTCACATTGCTCGTGTTCCCACGGAACAGATCGACCATCTTCCAGGATGCTGCGTCACGACTCACCTGTACGCTGAAGTCCTGCGTATTGTAATCCGGATCCATTCCATGCTCACCGGCATGCCGGATCACATATCGGGTGATTCGATACGTTTCACCAAAATCGAACTCCAGCCATTGTTGATCTCGTTCGGAAGAAGTCCACAACGTGGTCGGCGTCCCATCGATCACGAACTTTGCGGTTTCGGAAGACTGAGCGTCCCTGACTGAGGTCTGGGGAGAGATGGCAAGGTTGAACGGCAAACCGTTGGCTTCATTGTGCAGGTTGAAGTAGTGATCTGCTCTCACAAACCGCACCCTGTCCGGGAATGCGCTCGTGACATCCTGCTCCAGTTCGACGATTCGATCCGGCTTCATTTCTCCCCAAATGCTCACCTGATATGCGAGGAATCGTGGTGCGTCTCCATCCCACCGACGCAGCTCCTTGTCGATCGAACTGCGGATGTGATCGTAGGATCCAACATAAGGAATCACCAGCTTGTCGAATCGAACACGCTGGTTCTCGACACTACCCTCCACGGATGGAACATCTTTGAAGTTTTGCACCGTTGCGCCGTAGAGATTGCGACAATGCTTCTCATACGAAGCGCGCTGCATGGGCGTCGCATGATCCCAGATTGTCACGACCCTGATTCCTGATCGCTGCAAGTATGTTTCCGTTAGCCGGCAATAGGCGTCCATCTTGTCTTCGTCGGCCAGATAGAGTCCAACAGGAGCTCCTGGCTCCTCCAAGGTGTTGAACGGCATCAGATAGCCCATTCCGGACGGTCCCGTGACAAAGCAGTCGTTCGGTGTCGCCGTGGTATAGTAGTAGTTCAGGATCCCCGGACCGATATCAACAAGTCCGGGTGCGATGGTCCAATTCATGGCGACGTTACCTCGACTGCGGGCGTGTTGATCCCAGATTCGCCTCATCGCCCGCTGCGTATACTGAATGTTGTCGCCATCGCTGATGAAGATCGCGATATAGACTTTGTTCTCCAACTCAGGCTTCTTGGGAACCGCTGGAATCTGGATACGATGATCGGTCCCCGAATAAACGCTGGCGCTCATATAATGGTCCGCTGGCAGGGTCCCGATTCCAAATTCGGAAGCCGTGGTAATTCCTGAACGTTCTGTGGAATACCAACCCAGCACGACGGCATTACCGGGTGTCATGTCGCCGAGGAATTCTCTCATCAAAGCCCTTTCCTCCGGGATCCGAGAATCCAGCCAAACCACAGCCGCTCCACACGCCGCCGCAAGATCGCGCGTATGGTGATAATCGCCACCGCGACCGCTCGGACGAGCGCTGACCATAAGCCGCTTCTCGCATTGGTTCCAATAATTGTCTTGCAGGTAACGATAGATCTCGATCGGAGATGAGAAATTCAGCTCAGTCAGGTCCGCGACGACCGGAAGATCAATCCCCTGCTCCTGCAAGCGAAGTTGGACCTCGGCCGTCACGGGGATCGCGCGTTTCAGCCCGGCGACTGTTCCAGCCAGGTTCCGGTAGTGGGGGCTTCGCGTCGGATCGTAGAGAACGACTCCTTCAATTTCCTCCTGGTACTTGGCAACCAAATCGAATTTCTCTTCATTCCCCAAAAACTCCCGCGATTCGATGCCGATGGTTGCCGTGTTTGCCCACGTGTCGCGTCCCTCATCCGAACGAGCGTCCAACAGGTAGATCCGAGGTCGCTTCCTATTGACTTGGCCTTGCAGGGCGGAGAACGTAATTTGTTCGTCTGGGGAGAGCACCTGGACTTCCAGGGTATCCAGTGTTGCAGCTGGCGTAGCAAAGGTTGGAAGCGCCTGCCCCGCAGGCCAAGATATTCCTTCGGGGATCTTTGTTACGCGGGAGTAGGGGACGTACTGATTCTTGGTTTGCCCCTGCATCAGGGACTCGTCTCGCATCTTTTCATGCTCTGCGCTGTTCGCCGCCGTCAGCTGGAGAGCGTGCAGTGCAATGATGAAACCCCAGATCCTGATTTGCCTGTTGTCTGTCATAGGGCCTCTCCGTTTCCTTCCGCAAGTTGCTCTATGCCCCACATTCGGACACTTAGCGATAGGGAATATCGAACGACGATGGATCAATGCCATGTTCTGCAACGAGCCCGAATCACGGCGGCACCTCGAGTCTGTCAATTTGGCTCCGGATCTCTTTCCCGGCGTCTTGGGAGAAAAGCAATGGAAACACGATGTCACTCGTACAGCAAGGAATCCAAACGGCGAAAAACAGAAACACAGGGATGATCGCCAGCGTAACCACGCTGATCTCTGTACCCAACGCCATTGTCATGTGAAACAACGATGCCCACGTGCTCAGTAAGACATGACCTGCATGGGGAATTCTGGTTCTCGGCCAACGACAGGCGATGGCAATCCCGACGGCGGCCAGTGGATTAACAAGCCACCATTTCTCGATGAAACCGAAATGCATTCCTCGGTTGGGCAGATTCAACAGCGCTTCACCCAGGTAGGGAATCACACAGTCACTCAAGGTCGCGATCCCGACGGAGCCAACATACCCAATCAGAATCGTCGCAGACAGTCTGCCTCGACTGTGAAGTCGGTAGATCCCGGCTGTAACTAGAGCACTCAGCAGGACATGAAGTGGATGTAGACCCCAGAAGAGTGTAGTCGAAAGAGAGCGAGGAACATCGGCGGCCAGCCCAACCAGCAGGATGCTAACTCCAGTCAGAACACCCAACAAGGTAAACGGCGCATGCGCCTTGAGTTCCAGACCAATCGTGTGGAGAATGACACTCGATCTTCTGGACAAGATCGCCCGTGCCGGTTGCAAAAAGCTGGAGTTCCTCGAGTTCTTACTGTCGGCCTTCACAGTTCAAGCTCTCCGCGGCTTCACTTCCGCCGGGTGCGCGAATATCGACGTCGCAGTGCGGCAGGGCCGCAACCGGACAGGGTGCTACCGCACCCACGGAAATGTCGCTCCCGTTGGTCGCTCGATTTCTTGCCGAGAAAACAACATTTTCACCGTGCGCCGTGTCGGGGGATGCAAAACAAGAACAGCACTTCTTCTACCATGCTAACATGGCCTCCCCCTGGCAGATATCGAGAGCCGGGGAACGGCTCGTGTCGCTCGAATGGACACAGAATCCGTTGGTCTTCATTTGCCTGAATCTGCTGAATGCGACTGCATCTGTCGTTGAGAAGCTGTATGATGGAGTACGGGCTGAATGCCATCGAGCGACTGTCGGATCGAAGCGTTCCGAGACCCCACCTCCCCGAAAACATCCGGCATATCCTACCCTGATCCCCTGAAGAGGATTCTCGCCCATGTCAGCGTCTGACAAAGCAACACGTCGTGGATTTCTTAGGAGTGTGGCCGCCGCGGGGGCCACCGGCATCATCCTATCGTCGGATCACCGAGCCCTCGGCTTCCAGTCGCCAAATGATCGCCCGGTCATGGCGACAATCGGTCTTCGCAACCAAGGCTGGGAGATCACTCAGAAGACGTTCAAATTCGCTGACTTCGCGGCCCTCGCCGACGTCGACGCGAATGTCCTGGGTAGGTTTGTTGAAGAGACGGAGAAAAAACAGCGCAAGAAACCGGATGCCTACAAGGATTACCGGAGGATCCTCGACCGAAAAGATATCGACGCCGTGATGATTGCCACGCCCGACCATTGGCACACCAAAATTGCCGTCGAAGCCATGCGCGCGGGAAAGGACATCTACTGTGAAAAGCCACTGACACTGACCATCGACGAAGGAAAGCTGATCGAGAAGGTCGTGAAAGAAACCGGACGTGTTTTCCAGGTTGGCACTATGCAACGGACGGAATCCGGGCAGCGTTTTTTGGAGGCCATCGCCCTGGTGCAGCAGGGACGCATCGGCACCGTCAAGACGGTTACGTGCGGCATCAATGGCATGTCGCGTTCACCAGTCATTCCGGTCGCCTCCATACCGGACGGCCTCGACTGGGATTTTTGGCTCGGGCCCGCGCCGAAAGTTCCCTATCGCGCACTGCCGGAGCTGAGAACGGGCTATGGCGGTGGCGTACCGCTTTATAGCAACGCGCACTATTCGTTCCGAAACTGGCACGAATACTCCGGTGGCAAACTCACGGACTGGGGCGCCCATCACGTCGACATCGCATGCTGGGCAATTGGCGCCAGCGACACGGGTCCCAGCAAGGTGATGCCGCTTGAATACGCCTTGGCATGTGAATACAAGGATGGTTATCCCGTGGTCGACGATCGGTATAACGTCGCCACGAGTTTCAGGATCCGAGCCGAGATGCCAGGTAATATCGAACTGATCATTACCAGCGAAGGCGACAATGGCATCCTTTTCGAAGGCACAGACGGTCGATTCTTTGTCAATCGCGGCCGGATCTCTGGTGCGCCGGTTGAGGCTCTCCGGGACAATCCGCTGCCAGACGGAGCGATCGAAAAAGTCTATGGCGGGCCGGTCAGCGAGAACCATAGTGCGAACTTCATCGAATGCATGAAGTCTCGCAAGCAGCCGATTTCCGACGTCTGGTCGCATAACCGGATGCTCGAGATCTGCCACCTGGCGAACATCTCCATGCGACTTGGGAGGGAGCTCAACTGGGATCCCGTGCAGCGCGAAATCGTCGGTGACTCCCAGGCTAACTCGTTCCTGAAGCGTGAAAGCCGTAAAGATTACACGATCGAGGCATAGGGAGTTCGCGAACCGTCCGATAGGTGTTGTCGCGCAACGTCCATCGCGACGCGATCTGGGATCGCTTCAACTCCAGGCTTTGTCTCAAAACTGCACTGGCAGAGCCAGTGGCACACTAGATCAGCGGGTGCCACTGGCTCTGCCAGTGCTGCGTAAGAGTCTTGAGACAAAGCCTAATCTGCGATCCCCACGCGTATCGTCACATCATCCGATCCTTCTAACTTGCCGTCATAGGCGCGCAGCCGGAGTGTGTAGACTCCGCCTTCAGAAAAAGAGGCGTTCGTCTTCGCGCTCGCCGCACCGAATTGGACGTCGCCGGGACCGCTGACTTTGCTCCATTCCATCATCAGATTGCTCGCGTCGCATTCATCCGCGACGGCGCTGACCAACATCACGTTCGCAAGATTTCGGGCGTTTCTGTCGGGGCCAACATAGACGACAGGACATCGGTTGAGGGCACCCGGAACTTGACGGTTCTTTGAGAGCCATGTCCGCGGTCCATCTCTCGTCCATTCTGCCGCGGGATGCACTTCGCGCGATGGCAGATCGACATCAATGACGTCAACGTCTGACGCACCATTCGATAACATGACACCTGGACCTGACGTGGCAATCGTTCCTCGCGCGACGAGCCCGCCCTTGGTCGCGTTGAAGTGAATGCCAGCCGAAGCATCGCTTCCCACATGTTCCGCTTGGATATTCACGTTATACAAATGAATCCTCTCGGACGGATCTGCCGGTAGAATATTGACGACTCGAAAGGAAAATCGTCCCCGGACAATCAAGTTGATCAAATCGACATCCTGGCAGTTCTCCAGTCCGAAGGCAGAACGTCCGTCTGTGAGGTATGCGTTGATGATCTTCGCGTTTTTCGCACCGTTCAGCCAAAGACCGCACTCTTTCAGATTGTCGTTCATGTCGACACGGATGTTCCAAATCACTGTATCCTGCAAATTGCAGTCGAATCCGTTGTTGGTCTGTGTCGCGTTACCAGCAATTTGAATGTTTGAGAGTGTCGAGTTGTTCCAGACCGCATTCACCTGGTAATCTGTTCCCCCCTTCACCTGCAGATCGTGAATCCTCGCGTTCTTCCAGTTGCCAAAGACACAACGCCCGACACATCCGTTTCCATCCAGTGCGAGATGGCGAATCGTAGTACCCGGGTCGTACGGTTCATTTCGCAGAAGCTCCGTTCCAGTCAAGAGGACACCGTGACGGAAAGGCTGCGCTGCTTTGATGACGGCGTTGTTTCCTTCGATGACAATACCGTCTGGACAGAGAGTCTTGAGTTCCAGCTTCTCGTGTATGTGGTAGACCTTGTTGGCCTGAAGACGCGCGACACCCCCGTTAGAATTCTTGAGCAGGGCCTTGAGAGCATCGGTATCGTCTTCCTGTGCCAGGGCAGTGCAAAGCCCCCCGCAAGCCAAAACAAAACTGAGGCTATAGATGACAATCTGTGGAGACACAATGCGGCTGCACGCTGACGAGCCTTGCCTTGCCATGGTGAATTTCATGTGTAGCTCCATCTTCAACAACAGCTCAAGCGATCGGCGGGACAAGTCGCGTTCAGACTTCATGCAGAACATGTTGCCTGCGCGTCCTGGAAACAGCTCGGTCGACTGCGCCCTCCGACTCGGCTGTCGAATATCCCGTGACGGCTTGCTCCCCTTGTGGAAGAATAATGCTTATCAGGACGTTGCGAATCCGCTCCGCATCGAATCGACTTTGCAGAAGGTCTAATCCCTCACGTCTGTTCCCCATGGACAGGAAGTCGCGGACTCTCAACTCGTCTTTGGTTAAATCGACGATCTTCACATAATCTTGGGGGATCTCTCGAATGTATTCACAGAATCCCACCGCTTCCGTCACCAACAGTGGAGTGCCCTGTTCGAGCGATTCAAGGGCCAGTAGTGAGAACCCTTCCAGACGGCTGGAAGGGATCACCACAGCCGTCGATTCTCGAATCAGAGCGTCCTTCTCTTCTTCCGTCACCCAACCGCGAAGTTCGACTCGGTCCTGGAGGTTGTAACGCCCGATCAATCGCTGCAACTCCTTTCGATATGGACCATCGCCGCAGATGATCAGCCGATAGTCGTCCAGATCGCACCGATGGAGGGCAAGCAAGAAGTCCTGCAAGCCCATTCTGGGTTCCAACCGTCGAAACGTCGTCAGAACGAATGGTTCGTGTTTCGGTCGTGGCGGATCCCATTCGGTTTTCTCTGACCACATCGGGACGATGCGGACTCGGGAAGCTGAAACCGGCAGATATTTCGTCGTCATGCGATACATACTCGAACTCAGAAAAATGAATCGCTTGACATACAAGGCGTAGAATACTTCGACGAGATATCGCGCCAGCGTGAACACGATTCTTGCCACAATGTTTCTGGCTGCAGCCGCGGAGTTGTAGTACTCGAGATACCAAGGCCCGTGATAAACTCCAACGACTCGATTTCTCACCGAGAATTGAAGTGCAAAGAACAGATGGAGGAACATCCAGGGGGAGTGAACGACCCACACCGCATCATCCTGGCGAGCAAGTTCGCGAATCACCTTTCGATTGTGCAGAAAGTGGGCTTTTCGCAGGACCTTATGCACAATCAAATCTTGCTCTTCTATCGACGGAGGGCCGACGAGCGTGATCGTTTCCGTGTCAACGTGCTGTGACAGCAGGCGGTGCAACCTGTAGGCATAGAGGCATGAACCGCCAATCTTGTCGGGAAACCAGTGGTCCGTGATGTTGTAAATTTTTCGAACGGACACGGCTCGATCAGCAGGTTTGAATGAGGTCATTTCGCTTTCCATCCAACCCACGCTCCAATGAGTGTCATGGAGAGAATTCCGCCCGTGGGAGCACAAAGGGCGTGGCCCGCCAGAGCGGCGACCAGCAGGGAAACAACGACGGATTGACATCCGATCGCATAGGCACAGAGAAACAGATCCTTGTCGCATGCGGGAACACGTTCGGTTCGGCAGGCAACCCAGATCGATCGCCAGAGTACCATGAACAAAGCCAATCCCAGCAGGCCCGTCTCTGCAGCGATATGCAGATAACTGTTGTGCGCGTTGCCTGTGGAAACCATCAACTGCGGTCCTTCCCATTCGATCCCGGATCCCAGATGCCTCTCCCCATCCACCATCAACCAGACGCAATGGCGCAACCCTCGAAAGTCCGGATACGAATCGTTGAATCGTCCAAAACCCACTCCGATCATCGGACTGTCCTGGACGAGACGCAGCGCATATTTCCAAAGATAGATCCGGATCACCAGGTTGTGATGCTCCAGATTCGCGCCCGAATAGAAGTAGCCAGAAGGGTTTTCCAATGTGGGTTCACGCGCAGCGGCGAGCACCGATGCAGCACTGCGATGACTAACCAATTCGCCCATCCGGTCGCCGATTTCTGGAACACGGGAGGCCATGAACATACCGGCCACCAGGGCAACTGGCAGCGACAGCAGCGCGATGATCAGGGCTCGCCGATGAAAGATCTCACCACGTACGAGCAACCAGCCGATGGCAGCAAGCAATCCGAGCGTGGCCGCCCGTCCTCCTGTGGCCAGCGTCAGGCAAACGGCGGCCAACGCTAGGACCTGCATCATTTTGTTATGCATCCGCCACGAAAAGGCCAGCAGGAAGGCCGCCACACCGGCCCAGAATGTACCTGCCCCTGTGTGCGATGTGAGCAGCCCCACGAAATAGAGCGCGGTATTCCGCTCTCCCGTCATAGGGTCTTCGTCCACCTGAAATAAGTGCCCCCAGCCAAGCAGCCAACCAAGACCGAGCAGACTGCCCGCCAGGACGAGCCATTGTACGACTCGGACGGTAAACACAAGGTCCCGTCGATCGACTCGGAGCATCGAAAGAGAAAGAAGCGGCAGATAGAAAAAGAAACTGCGACCTTCACCCCGCCAGAAATCCGGCCGCGTCAATGTAACCGCGCCGATTCCTCCAGACACTAGTCCACTCAGCACCCAAAACACGTAGTTCGCCAGGATCAACCATCCGACCGTCGGGATGGGACGCCGAAAACTGCAGTGAACAAAGACGAAAACCGACAGGCCGAGAGACAACAACACAATCGCAGGAATACGAAATGCGAAAATACCTACCATGAGCCCCAGGATCAGAGCGCGCAGTCCGGTTGTACGGTATGCATCTCTCAGATCTACCGGATCGGGCGCGTACACATCGGCAACAGCGACATGATGACTCATGGTGACAGGCTTTCGACACGCCCAGACTCGGGCCAGTCAACAAGGTCGGACGTGACTGCGGGTTGATCGGGCGAAGACGACAACGCTTTTGGATCTCGATAACCTTCTGCCAGAAGGTGAACAATGTGCCGTGCACGCGTCCAATCGAGCAGCCAGGCGTGCGCCACATAACGAAGATCGGACCAGCGCCGGCGCCGAATCACTCGACTAAGCATCAGCCACCACCGCGGTGTGAGAAAATGAAGCCAAGGGAATTGCTTGAACACGCGCTCCCGCGGTCGATCGAAGTGGGTGAAGAATGCCGCTCCGTATCGTCTCTGGGCAATTTGTGCATCCTGACGCCGACCGCGTGGAGGAAAGTGGAGAACAGGAACGCGATTCAGCACGGGAAAGCCCCGCAGTGCGAATTGCTCCGCCAACTGGTGAAAGAACAGGACATCCTCACCGCCGAAGCGGGCTTCATGATAACAAGGACGCTGTGCGAAAACTGGAATGTTCAGGGCGAACGCGTAACCGGCCAGGTTGGACCTTTGGGAAACCTCTTCGCGGCAATCCGGTAGAAATTTCGAGAAGTTGATCAACGTATCCGTGTACTGCCATGGCGTCCCTGCCGGTAGAATCGCGGGTGCGACGACAACATCTGCAGGAGATTGTCGAAAGAACTGGCGTATCGCCGAGTCCAACCCGGCTGGCACAATCACATCGCTGTCAATCAGCAGAATCGCATCGTAGGCCTCACGAATTGCGTGGCGAATTCCCAAATTCTTCGCTCCCCCGCAATAGACTTTCTCATCGGCCCGCTGGATCTGGATCCGAGCAGGCAGATGGCGAAAATGCCGCCGAATCACATCCTCCACCGGTTCATCGGACAGATCATCGATTAAGAGAATATCCGCGTTCGTGTTCTGCAAAAGGGATTCCACGACCTCGATGATCGTATCCTCACTATTGAAACAGGCAACGCAGATCAACAGGTCGCTGGCTTTCATCGTTCTGACCCTTTCATGCTCGCATCATACAAATCGCGCTCGCGGCATCCGCACGAGCGTAGCGTGTGTGCAAATGCCAAGTGATCGGCGCACCGCGATCCATTGGAGAAGATTGTTGAGAACAAGGTAGCTGGCTGACACGAAGGCCATGCCCTCCCCCCCATATCGAACGACGACCCAAGGGCCCAACGCGTACAACGGCAACGTTGCGAGGGTGATACGTAGGGGAATCTGCTGGTGACCGGTCATCATCAGTGTCACACCGGATGGGCCGGACAACACATAAACGAGCTGACCGACACACAAGATCCGCAACGCACCCGCACCGGCTTGATATTCCGAGCCAAACCCGATGGCCAGAATCCATTCCGCGCCGATGAAAATGCCTGCGATCAGCAGCAGCGTCATGACCGTGCTCACGTTCGCGGCACCCCGGATGACGCGGGCGAGTCGCTGCTTGTCGTGTCGCGCATGCAACTCCGAGATGGAGGAGGCAATCGCCAGGCTGACGAGCGTCAACGGCAGAGCAACCAGTAGTGATACGCGTCGGGCGACGGCGTAAAAGGCCAGATCCGCCTCACCCGCGAATCGCGCAACCGTCCAGATGTCCAATTGGGCAACACCGAAGCTCACCGTCTGGACAAGGGCGATGGGCCATGCGTCACCGAGCACCTGCCGGAGCGTCAGTTTCGGCAGATCGTGTCCCGCGTAATCCTCCACCTCATCCGCCCGTGGCCATGCGAACAAATACAAACTGACGGCACCGAGCACCACGGCGGCCAACAGGGCGGGAAGTACCAGCATGACCGCCGTTTCAAAACTCATTGTTCCTCGGGCCGCCGCCCCAGTCAGCAAGCCGAGGAAAAGGAGGTTCGATATCAAGCCACCCGTGACACCGCCCAGCGCCGAGGCAGCAAACAGATGATGCAGGCCGCGAAACAGCTCCGCAATCATCTGACCTACGGCCAGCAGGACAATCCACGCCGCCACCGCGACGCTGACGCGACTCAGCTGAGGCATGTCGAATCCGTACTCACCTACTAGATGGGCACATGCGCCACCGGCAATCGCGGCAAGAAGCAGCGATACGAGCCCAATGCGACTCGACAGACAAATAACAAGGGCCGCTCGTCGTGGAGAATCGACTGCCAGACTCTCCGCGACGTAGCGGCACAGCAGGGTGTTGAGCCCAAACATGGCCAACATACTGAAGAAAACGGCGAGGCTGGATGCGATCACAAACGCCCCGAAGTCTTCTGCCGTCAGAAACCGAGCCAGCAGCATGTGGACCGCCATTACCGTAGCGATTCCGGCAGAACGACAAGTCACTGTCCAGATTCCACCGCGGTGCAAACGCTGGCGCAATTGACGGTCGCAATCGGATTGATTCTCTGCGTGCATGCAACAATCTCTTCCTAATAAGCACCTTCACGAAGTAGCACGACTCGGATCGTGCAAAACAGAATGAACAGGTCTAACCAGACGGACCAATTGCCAACGTAATAGGCATCGAGGGACACCCTCTCGTCGTACGTCGTGTTGTTTCTTCCCGACACCTGCCACAATCCGGTAATGCCCGGCAAGACACGTTTGTAATCCAAGAAAACGTCACCGTATTTTGGGATTTCGTCATCAACAATCGGTCGAGGCCCAACCAGACTCATCTCACCTCGCACGACGTTCCACAGTTGAGGCAGCTCATCAAGACTTGTCTGCCTTAGAAAACGTCCAATCCACGTGACGCGCGGATCCTTCTTGAGTTTGTGATCCTGTTCCCATTCCACTCGGGCCTCACGGTCCGACTTGAGATATGCCTGCAGCACGTCATCCGCGTCACAGACCATCGTGCGGAATTTCCATGCAAAGAAGTGCCGCCCTCCCCGTCCAATCCGGCGCTGGCAATAAAAAAGAGGGCCGGGCGAAGTGATTTTCGAGGCAACGGCGATCAAGACAACGCACGGCAGGAGCAGAATCCCCACCGTCACCGCGAGGATCAGGTCCAGGACGCGCTTTTCAATCGAGGGCCACAAGAGATTGAGCGGATCTGGAACCGCCGGAGCGACCATCCTGGCACCCGCGCCTGCTATGGAACGTGGCCCCTGTAGTAACCGACCAACGATCGCCCGAAATGCACCCCGAACAAGCGGTGCCAACAGGAAGTTAAGCAACCACACAATTGCGAGCAGCAGAAGGAGACTGCGCGGCTCGGTCGTGGCAAGACCGATCCACATCGCTGCTGCCACGAGGGAAATTGTGTTGGTCAGACAGAGCATTCGGAGTTCGACTACGGGATGCACACCGCATCGCGGATAAAGCCCAATCAGTACGTTACTGACCAACCATGTCGCCATTAATGCGAAATGAGAGGGAATCGACAGAGCAGACAAACCACACGCGTGAACGATCAACGTGGCGCACGTCAAGGACACGGCCAGGCTCGTGAGATCCGCGACGATCAGAGTAAGAACTGTGAGAGAGCTGCGCAGGAAACCCGGGTTCGCCGCATTCGCATCTCGCGACGTCGAACGCGATTTGAAAAGTTCCGCAGATGACAGGTTGCCGGCGGGCCCAGCAAGACCGAGGTTCATTGTGGACATGACGATTCCCCCTGGGTTGCTGCGAGCACATCATCGCACTCTGGATGTGGTGTCCAGTTCCACTTCCGCGTGGACGTTTGGACAGCGGATCGACCGAAATCGCATTCCGCGGCGAAAGCGGGCAGACTCGCCAAGTCGGCCAGAACAGCCGCGAACAGGCCGAGCGCCAGCCCTACGAACAACCCCACCGGAAGTGCCAAAAGGGGCAGCGGTGAAACCTTCTCACCGTGCTTAACTGGCGCGATCGTGTCGGTGGCAAATCCCCCGTAGTCTCGCGCCAGATTGATCTCGTCAAGCCGTGCCACAACGCTGTCGAACAGACGCTGATTCCGTTCGAGTTCATTGCGCAAGACCTCGTCTTTCAGTTCGGCTTGAACCAAGGTCTTGGCCGCGTCTTCTTCCGCCTGTAGCATCTGCTCGATTCGCCCCGCGCGTTGTGTCAACTCCTGGAAGTAGCTTTCCAGCATCTGTTTGTAGCCAAGCACGAATTCCTGTCGCTTCTGCCGCAGGAACGCCTCTAACTCATCAATGCTCTCTTGCGCGCTAAGAACGCGGGGATGGTCGGCGCCAAAATCTCCCAGCAACTCGCGCTTTTCCAGCTTCAGAGCCAACAGTTGCTGAAACTCGGCGCGGGCAGTTTCGATCTGCCCAGGCTGCCGGCTACCGACCAGCAGGGAGTTCGGTGCATCGACACGCGATGACTCGTCGCGACCGGTGGCAGAAGAGAATCCGTCGGCCTCGGCAATTACGTCGAAAAGTTTCTCGCCCGATCCTTCGAGAGCTTCCAACGTATCGAGGCGTGCTCGGGCATCAATCATCTGGAGGCGGACCTCCGCGAGCGCTCGTTCGAACGACTCTTGACGTGCCTGGTGCACGTTCCAGCGCTCGTTGCCTTTCCAGAATAACGGCGCCGACTCTCGAAACCTCTGATATTCCTGCCGCGTTGAATGGAGCTCCCGCTGGACATCATCCTTCGCCTGACGGATCAGGTTCAGCGCATCATCCACCGGGCCGGACAAGTCCGTGTCCAGGAAATGGCGGTAGGCATCAACAACGGCCTGGAGCACGTCGGCGCAATCTTGGGCACTGTCATGGCGAAACTTCAGCGTAATCACGTGTGCCAAGCGCCCCTGACCTTCACCGCCACGTGCCACGCGGAGGTTTTCAATGACGTAATCGACCAGATCTTCGTCTTCACCGAGCGATGCGCGGATCGACGATCGTTGATCCAACTGGTTTCGGTGCACCGCATCTTCAACGACGCGTGGACTCTTGAGGATCAACATATGGGTCGCCAGAAGGTCCTCACCAACGGCCTGCTCGAATTCTCTCTGCCCTTCACTGCTGCGGGCGGGAAGCGTCGGCTGCTTCTTGACCACAAGTATCTGCGTCGAGGATTCATAGGTGGGAGTAGCGAGCAGACAGTAGGCCGTGGCGCACATCAACCCGAAGATCAACCCCGCCGCTAGCCAGTGGTAGCGCCGTCGAATCAGACTGGACAATACGAGTACGCCGGACATCTCAGAACCGGCATTTCGCTGTTCGACCGACCCGTTGATCCGGTGAGTTAATGGCATCGTAGGATTCTCTTTGTCGAAACAGACCAGAAGCGATTTCAAAACCGAGATCCGGGAGGGCGAGAGGCTCCTGCCGAGCTGGCGTATGCCGCATCTTCCGCTCGGCGATAGGCAATAGCCTCGCCCTCCCAGTTTCGAGACCGCCTCTAGACGATCAGTGAGTCACGTCTGCGAAAGATTCCAATCCGGAAGCCGCAGTTTCCTCTTCACCGCTTACCTCGCCATAACCCCAGAGCTGACAGAAGCAGGTGCCGAGAAGTTGATCGAGTTGCCGCACATCCGGTGTGAAGACACGCCGCAACTCGTCAACTTCGTCGGACTTCGGCAACGGTCGCTGTCCGTCGCGATAGCTGGCGTACAAGATTCGCTGTACGGCGCGGCAGTTCTTGACGCGGCCAACGACGCCGGGATAACCCGCTTCCCGGACGAGCTGTGCTACCTTCCTCGTCCAGCGGGTCAGGCGGACTGAGCGTGATCGACTTGCCGGCAGAACACGACTTTGCAGTAACGGATTATCGTCGATCGGGGCGATTCCCAGTTGGCGCCAGAGTTCGCGGGCGAACTGCAATGGATCGCGTCGCAGTTCATCAAAAATCAGACAGTACAACTGATTCCGCGGATACCAGCGCAGATAGGGAAGCAGCCACTTCGCGTAACGGCTACGTTCAACGAGGTTTGGATGGGCATCTAATGCTTCCTTAAAACTTCCTGAGAAGATGCCGGTCTTAACCAGATGCAAATACGCAGAAAAAGTCCGCTCCACTGGCTCTCGCAGACAGACCAGCAGGCGGGCGTCGGGCAGATTCTCCTGCATGCGTTGCGCGGCCGATGGGCTGTACAAGTAGTCATGAGAGATCTCGGCGATGATCGAATGGCCTTCGCTTCCCGCGAACTGACGACGGTACCAGGAAAGCCCACGCCCGTAGTAACGATCAAAAAAATAGAGGTCCTTTGCCGGTGTGATAAACACATCTGGATGATGCATAAAGGCTTGAAACAGCCAGGTCGAACCAGCCTTGTCTGGACCGATAAAGATCACATTCGGAAGGTCGGTCATTTCATCGCTCCTACGCCTGCGTGCTCGAAATCGGCGATGGTCGACGGCTCACCCTTCGACCAGATCGGAAGCTCGGCGGCATCCCATTCATCCGACGCGCGATAATCGAGTTCTCTCCCCAGAACGCCCATCGACATTCGTCGGCGGTGCCCTTCCCAAAGACGGTCAATCAACTTACCCACCTGGGAGCGGAATCGTTCGGGCCGAAACTGTTCGGCGTGCTTCCGAATTTCGTCTGCCTGGAACTGCCGCTCTGTCTGTTCAAATCGATCGACCGCTTTGCACAAGGATTGGACGGTCTGCTGCGGAAAGAACAGCCCCGTTTCTCCCTCGACAACCGTCTCTCGTGACCCACCACGACCGTAGGCAATAACGGGAGTCCCGCAAGCCTGCGCTTCCACCGGGATGATGCCAAAGTCTTCCTCCGCGGCAAAAACAAACGCGCGCGCTCGTCGCATGTGGTCAGCCAGAACTTCAAACGGCTGGTAGCCGAGCAATCGCGTATTGGCCGCTGCCTTCTTTCGCAGGTCATCCAAGCCTGGCCCGTCCCCAATTACGACCAACTGTCGCTGTGGCATCGCGGCAAACGCCTCGACGATCAGCTCCATCCGCTTGTAGGGCACGACGCGCGATGCTGCCAAATAGAACTCTTCCTTCGTTTCGCTCATCTCAAACGCATCGACGTCGACGGGTGGATAGATGACCTCGGCAGCACGTCGATACGTCTTGGCGATCCGCCGTGCTACATAGTGCGAGTTCGCTATGAAAGCATCCACACGGTCAGCAGCCAACCGGTCCCACATTCGAACGTAATGCATCACGATTCGAACAAGCGCGCTGCGAACACCGCGAATCAAGTTGGCTTCTTTCAGGTATTCGTGATACAGGTCCCACGCGTAGCGAATCGGCGTGTGCACGTAGCTGATGTGCAGCTGATCCGCCCTCGTCAGCACACCCTTTGCGAAAGCGTGATTAGAGGACACGACCAGATCGTATTCGGAAAGATCAAATTGTTCGACGGCAGTCGGCATCAAGGGCAAATAGTGCCGGAAGTGCTTCCGCGAGCCCGGAAGCCGCTGCAAGAAAGAAGTGTTCACCTTCCGACCAAGAAGTCGTTCGCGCTGAACGTCCGTCATGAAATCGACGAGGGCGAAGACGTCGGCGTTCGGTATCGTTGTCAACAACTGCTGAACGACCCGCTCCGAACCCGCTTCGCGTTCAAACCACTCGTGTACAACTGCTGGCTTCATCGTACCGATTCCAAACTGATCAACAATGCGTCGACCCGTTGTCACCCGCCTCTAAATCACTACCGATATTCGCGCGCGCGGCGCACGGATGAATTTTGAAGATTCACAAAAAGTCAAAGATCCACGCCAGACGCTTGCCATTTCGATCGCGCAACACAGAGCGTTGCCGCAACCGA
Organism: uncultured Pirellulaceae bacterium; assembly: GCA_964522605.1. Classification (GTDB taxonomy): domain Bacteria; phylum Planctomycetota; class Planctomycetia; order Pirellulales; family Pirellulaceae; genus CAVZLD01. The sequence goes on along the minus strand of CAZFWV010000080.1, from coordinate 147 downwards.
AAATAGGGAAGAGAAGCTGAGTCAGCGCAAGGACCCCTGGAGGCGGTTTAAAGAAGCGGCGCACAGAGTCACGACGCAGTGCGTCGGTACGTTTTGAGTCTGCATGCAGTGCGGTGGGAGGTCCGTAGGACTTCACTCTCCCTCTGG
>CAZFWV010000079.1:15701-23145 GCA_964522605.1 uncultured Pirellulaceae bacterium | reverse complement strand
ACCCGCAGCCGCCAGGCGAGGTTCGTTTAACGGCAAGCCGAAGGCGTCGATTCCTGTCGCAGACTCGCCGACGCCTTCGGCTTGCCGTTAAACGAGTTGGGCGCACCTGCCGTAAATCGTCGGCGCTAGGCCTGCAGAGGGCGGTGCGTGCGACAAAACATCGACTGGAAATACAGAGAGGCCACCCACTGGGGGTGACCTCTCAGGTTGCTCCAACTGAAATTCACTCAGTTGGCTTTAGCGGCCGTAACGAATCACGTGGCTCGCATTTCGAACACGCAGTTTCTGCACGCTCTTGGCGGACGGATCCACTGGAGCGGCGGCATCTTCCGAAGCCGGCGTCGGCTGCATGGCCGGTGCTTGGGGAGCCATCACCGGAGCCGCACAACCATTGGCGGCGCCACACGACGGATCGCAGATCACCGGGGAACCGCAAGCGGGATCGCAGCACGCATCGCAACCACTGTCGCAGCCCAGCAGGCCATGCTTCTTGTGGTTGAGCAGGCGACCCAGCAGACCACCTTTGAACAACTTGTGACCACCGCAGCAACCCGCGGAGTCACAGCCCATGTCGCAGCAAACATCCGCAGCACCGCAAGCCGGATCACAGCAGGCGCTGGCCGCGCCACATGTCGGATCACAGCAGACGTCGGCCGCACCGCAAGCCGGTTCGCAGCAGGCGTCGCAGCTGCTGCCGCAACGGTGCTTCGAGAGCAATCCGGACAGCAAGCCACCGCAGCGCTTCTTACCACAACCTGCGTCACATGCGACATCGCAGCACGGATCCGCGGCGCCACAAGCCGGTTCGCAGCAGGCGTCGGCCGCGCCGCAAGCCGGTTCGCAGCAGGCGTCGCAGCTGCTGCTGCAACGGTGCTTCGAGAGCAATCCGGACAGCAAGCCACCGCAGCGCTTCTTGCCGCAGCAGGCCGCTGTGTCGCAGCAACTGGGCGCACATGCGGCCGCGCCACAGGCTGGTTCACAAGCCGGTGCACAGCAGCTGGGATCGGCAGCATCGCAGCATGCCGTATCGCAACAGCCACCGTTGTAAGTTCCACTCGCGCCGAGCATTCGGTTGAGTAGCTCAAACCCGAAGCTCTGGGTCGACAAACCCAAGGCGAGCACAAGAGTCCCGAGATAGAGGTTCCACTTCATCGACCGAGGTCTCCTTCGAATTAGAACGTGCAGGCTGTCGCTTCCCAAACAATCAACACACAAGTCGTCTCACGTAGGAAACGGTTGAGCGTCGAACGATGTTCGTTCAGGGAAAACGCTTTTCGGGGCGTGAAGGCAAAGGGTAGGACTGTTGGGGAAGGTGGGTCGAAACCCGCAGTTCAGATCAACGGTCGCATCGGCTCCGGCCGAGCCACTCCTTGGCCCGTTTGGACCAAACCGGGATGCCGATGCTGCAATGTGCCCTGGGGGCACGGTAGATTCCCATTCGACAGATACCGTATCGGCGTGTCAGTTTGAACTGCTTGAGGTTCTTGAATTAGTTCACACCACTTGGTTTACCTCGACTGTTGCGCAAGAACTGACGGCGTTATAAGCTGGAGAACTGCTGCCGGTTCTTCGGCCATCCGGGCGGTTGCGAACGCCCGACGTCCACGAGATGGACCAATGTCCGGCCCGGTACAACTTCAAAGGATCGCAACCCCGGGGTCCTCAAACCGAACCACGATTCCAAGCCCCGGCGGGACTGTCCGAACGCGAGGAAAGGGGAATTAGGGGTCCCGTTTCCGTCTCAGGAAGCTTGAGGATCTGTGTATCGCCACCTTCTGAACCACCTGGTTTGGGGGAAACCGTCGAGGAATCGAGTGGCCGGTTCGCGGGTCGTCTGGTAAAGTATCCTGATTGTCCGGGTCGCCCGTTCCCGGTCCATACCCAATGTGCCGCGACGTGACCCCACCCATGGACATCAATCGCTCGGGCAGAACGGAGGCGACGGGTCGCCGTTACGAGGTCGTTGATTTCGATCAACTCCCCGCCGTTCCGTGCCCGTGCGGTTTGGCGCGCCGGGCGTTTACGGAGGTCGACGATTTTCCGGGAACGGTTCACGTCACGGAAATCGCGGCCGATGCCCGCCTGCACTTCCACAAGCGTCTGACGGAGACGTATTACATCCTGGAGTGTGCCCCCGGTGCCGCCTTACAACTGGATGAGGAAGTGCTCTCCGTTCGACCGGGGATGTGCGTCCTGATTCGACCCGGAGTTCGCCACCGCGCGATTGGCCGGATGCGCGTGTTAATCCTAGTCCTACCAAAATTTGATCCGAAGGATGAATGGTTTGACGACTACAGCTGAGCGAATCGATCGCGTTTCCTTCTCTGCATCGCGGAACACGGCACGAGCAACCGCCGCGGCGATTCCCCGCACTGCCAGCATCGCACCGGACGAACAAGCCGCTTCGGCAGAGGCAGCCTCAACGACAAACTCGCCTCTCTTGACCCCAGTCTCTTGGATCGCCAGCGTCTTGGTGACCGGCATGCTCGGCTTGACGGCCTGCACCCCGTCGGGAGCGCCGCCCGATGCGCCGGGCCCAAACTCAACCTCCTCCACGTCCGCAGCGGCCTCTGCGACGGAGTCGATTGCGGCCGGCGTCGACCGGTCGGCGTCTGAGTACGAAACTCGCCTGATTGCGCAGTCGAGCGCCGAGACACCGATTCCCGAAGATCCGTTGGACTGGGTGTTCTGGCGTGGTCCACGCTATGACGGAATCTCGTACGAGACGGGGTTAATCGACGACTTTGATCCCGAAGGGGGCCCCGACAGGAATGTCCTGTGGAAACGGTCCGATCTGGGGGGACGCAGCACACCGATCGTGATGGACGGCCGACTTTACGTTTTACTTCGGGCCGAGCCAGGAACCTCGCGAGAGGGAGAGCGTGTGGTCTGCGTGAACGCGGAGACGGGAGAGACGATCTGGGAGAACCGCTTCAACGTGTATCTGTCGGACGTGCCCGATACGCGCGTCGGCTGGTCCGCATGCGTGGGCGATCCAGAAACGGGCACGATCTTCGCCCAGGGTGTCTGCGGCTATTTTCAGTGTATCGATGCACGCACCGGACAGACGCGCTGGTCCGTTCCGCTTCATGAGCGATTCGGCCTGCTGAGCACGTATGGCGGGCGGACGAACTTCCCCGTCATCTGTGATGATCTCGTCATCGTCAGCGCGGTGATCATCGGCTGGGGCGATATGGCGAAGCCCGCGCATCGGATGATTGCCTTTGATAAACGAACGGGAGACGTCGTCTGGTTCAACGGCACGCGGGAGTTACCGGAGGACACGACCTACAGCAGCCCGACACTGACCGTTCTCAACCAACAGATGTCGCTCGTCTTCGGATCCGGGGATGGTTCGGTCTGGTCCTTTCAACCGCGAACCGGTCGCCCGATCTGGGAATACATGCTCTCACGACGTGGCGTAAACGCACCGCCACTCGTTGTCGGCCCACGTGTCTACGCCGGACACAGCGAAGAGAACCTGGTCGGCACGACGATGGGTGCCTTGGTGGCCATCGATACCGCAAAAGCCCCAGCAGAACTGGGAGCGGAAATCACGGAGACCGCCGAGGCTTGGCGAATTGACGGTTTGACCGCCGGACGAAGTCAGCCGGCGCCCGTGGGCGACCAACTCTGGGTGTTCGACGACGGCGCGAAGCTTCGCGTATTCAACGCCGAGTCCGGCGAACAGGTCGGCGATCGAGTGGCGCTCGGCCGGATGATGCACTCCAGCCCCCTGCAGGCCGATGGCAAGATCTACGCCTTCGAATCGAACGGGCGATGGGCCATTTATCGTCCAAGTGAGCAAGGTGAAGTGGAGGTGGTCAGCAAGGGACGGATGCCACAGGGGGAAGAATGTCAAGGATCTCCGAGTTGCTCCCACGGTCGAATCTATCTGCAGACCACGGGAGCGCTTTATTGTCTGCAAGATCCCCAAAAGACTCCCGGTGTCATCACACCCGAGGCACCACCTGCCGAGCCGTCGGTTTCCGACGATTCCCAACCGGCCCATGTCCAGCTGGTGCCCGCGGAGGTCTTGCTGCAACCGGGTCAATCTCAACAGTTCACGGTGCGATTGTTCAATGCTCGAGGTCAGTTGCTGAAAACGGCGGAGCAGGCCGAGTATTCCCTCGACGGTCCAGGGCAAATCTCCAAAACGGGCCAATTCACGGCGGCATCGAATTCCCCGCATGCGGCCACAATCGTAAGCGCACGAGTCGGTGACTTGGAAGGTCAGGCGCGCGTTCGCGCGGTCGCTGCCCTGCCCTGGAGTTTTTCCTTCGACGACAATCAGGTTCCGATCCCCTGGGTGGGAGCCCGGTATCGGCATATCATTCTCGATGATGATCTGCTGCAGGAATTGCAGCAGGCCAATCCGACGGCGGCCCAGCTCTACATCTACTTCCAGAGCGCGTTTACAAACACCCAGCGCCCCGTCCAGACCTACGACAACAGCACGCCTCAGCAACGATGGACCGATCTGCAGCGATTTCTGCGAACCAGTGTGACTTCACTGGATCAGGCGAAGCAGCAGATGGAACCAGCACTCGAGATCTTGGTGAAGCAAGGCGTACTCGCCCGGCGGGAATGGGCAGAGGTACCGAACGTCGGGATTCGCCTGATCGTTGCCCAAGGCGAACGATCTCTTCAAGGCAATGGGGTGATGACCAAGATCGCCACACTGCCGAAGGGGACGCGCAGTCGCTGTTGGTTCGGCCCCTCGGACTTGCACGACTATACCATCCAGGCGGACGTCCGCGGCGCAATCAAGGATGGTCAGATGCCGGACATTGGCCTACTTGCTCAGGGGTACACGCTCGATCTGCAAGGCGAACATCAACGGTTGCAGATCCGCTCCTGGGACCCGCAACTTCGGATGGCCCAGACGATCGACTTTGATTGGCAACCTGACCGCTGGTATACGATGAAGTTCCGGGCTGCCGTGGAAGGTGGGAAGGCCATGCTGCGAGCCAAAGTCTGGCCGCGCGAGCAACCGGAACCGCAAGAGTGGATTCTGGAAGCCAGTGACGAGGTCCCCAACCTGTCTGGCAGTCCGGGCCTGTTCGGCAATGCAAGCAACGCCGAGATTTTTTTGGACAACATCCGCGTCACCGCGAATTGAAGCGGGGCGGGTTTTTTCTCGTGGGCAGTCGGTTTGGCCCACGCACGTTCCTTTTTCTTCCGAGGCACAAATTAAGATGACATCTCGCCCGAGTTCCAACCGAAGCGGCCGAACGTACATCGCGCTGACCGCCGCGTTTCTGCTCGGTACGTTGACCGTAACGTTTCTGCCGGGAGAACGTCCCTCCTGGCAGGCCATCGCTCAAGTTACGCAAAATGTGAACGAATCCGGATCGGCACCCGCAGTCGCGGAACCTGCGAACCGGGATTGGCCGCAATGGGGAGGCAGCCCGCAACGCAACAACACGCCGCTCGGCGAGGATATTCCCGCGGAATGGGAGGTCGGAAAGATCGACCGCCGAACTGGTGAGTGGTCACGCGAGGGATCACAAAACATCAAATGGGTAGCGCGAGTGGGAAGCCAAACGTACGGCAATCCGGTTGTCGCGGGAGGACGCGTGTATGTCGGCACGAATAACGGTGCTGGTTACCTGAAGCGGTATCCGGACAGCGTCGATCTAGGTTGCCTGCTCTGTTTTCGCGAGTCGGACGGCCAGTTCCTCTGGCAGCACTCCAGTGAGAAGCTCCCGACGGGACGAGTTCACGATTGGCCGCTGCAGGGGATCTGCTGCGCGCCGCTCGTCGAAGGGGATCGACTTTGGTTTGTCAGCAGTCGAGGGGAAGTGCTCTGCCTGGATCCGGAAGGCTTCCACGATGACGAAAACGACGGACCGGTTCAGGACGAAACCGTGGTCGATAAGAACGAAGCCGACGTCGTATGGCGATTTAATATGATGCAGGAACTCGGCGTCTCTCAGCACAACATGGCATCCTGTTCCGTCACCTCCTGGGGCGATCTGCTGCTGGTCAACACCTCCAACGGTGTCGACGAATCGCATATCAACCTGCCGGCGCTGGATGCACCCAGTTTCATTTGCCTGAACAAGCACACGGGCGAACTCTATTGGACCGACAGCTCGCCAGGAGAAAACATTCTGCACGGGCAATGGTCTTCTCCCACGGTGGGAGAACTCGGAGGAGTGCCGCAGGTAATTTTTGGTGCCGGCGACGGCTGGGTCTACAGTTTCCGCTGCGATCGCGGCAAGGACGGCAAGCCGGAATTGCTTTGGAAGTTCGACGCAAACCCGAAGGAGTCGAAGTGGATTCTGGGCGGGCGAGGAACGCGCAACAACATCATCGCCACCCCCGTCATTTACGAAGGTCGAGTCTACGTCGCCGTCGGCCAGGACCCGGAACACGGGGAAGGTGTCGGCCACCTCTGGTGCATCGATCCGACGCGCCGAGGTGACGTGAGTCCCGAACTCGCGGTGAGTGTGGAAGACCGATCCACTCCGATTCCCCACCGACGCCTGCAGGCGGTGGAACCCGAGAAAGGCGAAGTCGCCATCGATAATCCGAATTCTGCCGTCCTCTGGCACTATGATCGCTCCGATCAAAATGACGACGGAGAATTCGACTTCGAAGAGATCATGCATCGCAGTTGTGGAACGGTCGCGATCAAGGACAACCTGCTTTACATCTCCGACTTCAGCGGATTGTTCCACTGTCTGGACGCAACCACCGGCAAGGTACACTGGACCTATGATATGCTCGCCGCAGCCTGGGGATCTCCCCTGATCGTCGATGGGAAGGTCTACATCGGCGATGAGGACGGTGATGTGACCGTGTTCCGACTGACGAGTGAGCCACACGAACCGATTGCCGAAATCAACATGGGCAACTCCGTGTACAGTACCCCGATCGTCGCCAACAACGTCCTGTTCATCTCCAATAAGACGCACGTCTTCGCCATCGAGGCCGATTCATCGGATAACAACTCGACGGCCGACGCGTCTTCGCGGGGTACCCCGAATCGATGAACAAGCGAGTCCTCGATATCGGCAACTGTGCGCCGGATCATGCCGCCATCCGGCGGATGATCGAGAGCCATTTCACGGCAACGGTCGAACAGGCACATGAGGCGGATGAAGCCCTGGCTCGGCTCCGCGCCGAGCCATTCGACCTGGTCCTGGTCAACCGAAAGCTGGATGTCGACTACAGTGATGGCTTAGCGATCATCCAGCAGATCAAGGCCGACCCGATGCTTTGCGAGGTCCCGGTGATGTTGATCACGAATTACCCGGAGCATCAACAGCAGGCGATTGCTTCGGGCGCGATCCCGGGTTTTGGCAAGCTGGCCTTACAGAGTTCCGCGACCGTTGAGCGATTGCGCGGGATTCTCGGCGGCGTGTCGTAGCGCGCCCTGCGGCAGACGGGGGACTGCAGGCTGCCGCCGTGTGTTACTCTTCGAGTTACTCTTCGA
>CAZFWV010000079.1:0-15601 GCA_964522605.1 uncultured Pirellulaceae bacterium | reverse complement strand
GCAGACGGGGGACTGCAGGCTGCCGCCGTGTGTTACTCTTCGAGTTACTCTTCGACCGCTTCCTTCACTTTTTGAACGAAGTGCGGGCTCTTCCCTGCTTTTGAAAGCTCTTCAGCCTTCTTTTCCGCCTCTTTCTTTTGGCTGTGGTCGTAGAGCGCCACGCGGCGGAGGGACTGATTGAAGACGCCCCAGAACAATTTCATCCGAACGTCGGCGACGGCTTTCGTCCGCGAGGTCCGGCGGGCGGCCTTCTTCTTGGGCGCCGCCTCCGCGCCCTTCCCCGCTTTTTCGGCCGCTTCCGCCGCTTCCGCCTCCGCCCGTAGTTCTTTCCGATTTACGACTTTTCGCGCCATTATCTCTCCCAACTTGGGCCTTCAGGGATGAGCCTCTGCCTGATTGGAGCGAAACCGCGTTCAGTCAGAGCAAACCTGATGCACCACCGAAGTTCCCTTGGCTGCATCAAGTTTGGCCACCCGACATCCGCCCCCAGTGCTCGGACGTCGCTTCAGAGCCTGCGTCTGCCGCCACAAAGCTCCCGCGCAGCTCGCCTTATGATAACGAAATCCGCCCCCGACGGCTACCGGGCCCCTTCGGGAGGTTTTCCCTTGCCGGCGCGCAGATAGGCCGCTCGACCGTGCGCGTACGCCTCGGCAGACGGCAATCGTTCCCTTTCGACATCGTCCGGCGGACCTTGCGTCTGGCGCCACAGTCGCTCCAAATACGGACGGCACCACCCGCAGCCCGTCCCCGCATCCTGACAGTCGCTCAGCTGGCTTGGACACCGCGGTCGACGAATGCGAAGGTAGTTGACCAACTTGCGGCGCGTCACATGGAAGCAGAGGCAGACTTCATCATCCGGGTTCATGGACCTGTTCCTCGCTCGTCGCCAACAGGAGTGCAATCCGGCACGCCGCTTCGAACTGGCGGATGTCCAACGCCTCGTTCGTCGTGTGCTGGTGCAATTGACCGCACCCCAGGCTGACCGTGGGAATGCCGTGGGCGGTCATCCAATTCGCGTCCAGGCCCCCGTTGGCGACCGCCAACTCGGGCTTCCGACCGATCGCGTGAATAGCCCGGGATGCAGCCACCACGCACGGATGATCTGTCGGCAGACAAAACGCTTCATAGTCCAGTCGTCCCGCGAATTCCACGCGAGCCTTCTTTCCTGCCGTGTTCGTGATCTCCCGAGCCGCCCGCTGGAAGGCGTCTTCGATCTGCTCGACGATCCGGCGACGAATCACCGGTTCGTGGCTTCGCGCCTCGGCCATCACCTGTACGCGATCGGCGACCACGTTGGTCGCGGTTCCGCCGGAAATGATCCCGAAGTTGCTGGTCCCGGCCCCATCCGGCTGCACGACCTGGCCGTGCCAGCCGTTCCGCGTCAGGTCGGCAATCGCGAGTGCAGCGACCGAGATGGCACTGACCCCGCGTTCCGGTGCGTTTCCGGCATGGCTAGCCACTCCGTGGATCGAGATTTCCATCCGGTAGCCCCCCGTCGCACCGATCGTAATCTTCGCCGCGTCTCCACCGTCCCAATTGAAGGCCGTCCGGGGACGCCCCAACATTCCCAGGCGAAGATAGCGGGCACCCTTGAGCCCCACTTCCTCCTGGACCGTCCAGAGAAACGTTAAGGGGGGGTGCGGAAGCTGTCGCCGCAGCAGCGTTAGCGCGGTGGCCAACACCACCGCGGTTCCGGCGCGATTGTCGGCCCCCAAGCCGGTGCGCGGATCCGCGGCCGTGATTCGCTGACCGCGCCGAACGGGCCGGGCCCCGACACACAAGGGCACCGTATCCAAGTGCGCCATCAGGAGACGAACGGGTGCCCGATAAGTCCCCGGAAGCCGCAGCACCAGGTTTCCCGTCTGGCCGCCGAGCGGACTTCTTTGGTGTGCGGCATCGCGGTGAATCCATTCCGGGCGCGCCCCGGCGGCAAGCAAATGCTGACAGACGAACTCCGCGACGCGGGATTCCTCCCCACTCGGCCCCGGAATCGCCAACAACTCCAGGAGCAAATCGACCGCTGCGGGATCGGAACGGCCGCGGTGAAGGTCGGATCGTCGTCGAGGCATCAGCAGTCCCCCCGAAAGAGCAGCGGTGAGTCGGAACCTGGGAAGCTCCGATTGTCGCCCGACCTTCTCTCACCCACCAGCCCGTTTTGCGTACAATGGCCGATAAGCTTTTCCCGCTCCGTTCTGTCCCCGTTGCAGTTTTCCGCCCATGCCCGCACTTCTCGATGCGTATCCCTCGTCACTGGAAGCCTGGTTGGTGGAACATCGTCAGCCAGCCTATCGCTGCCGTCAGGTCGGACGCTGGCTGTTCGTTCGTCGCGTCGGTCGCTTTGCGGAAATGAGTGATCTGCCGCTGTCGCTGCGCGAATCGCTGGCTGAACATTACCGGATCTGGTCTTCCGAGATCGTGCGACACACGCAGGCCGAAGATGGAACCGAGAAGTTGCTCCTGCGATTGGCCGATGCGAGTGATGTCGAATGTGTCCTGCTGCGTGACGGTTCACGACGAACAATCTGCATCAGCACGCAGGTGGGATGCGCGATGGGATGCGTGTTCTGTGCCAGCGGATTGGAAGGAGTCAAGCGGAACTTGTCGACGGGTGAGATTCTGGAGCAAATGCTTCATCTGCAGCGATTACTTGCTCCGTCCGAGCGCCTCAGTCACATCGTCGTCATGGGAATGGGCGAACCGCTCGCGAACCTCGATGGCTTGCTGCCGGCGTTGGATCTGGCCCGATCTCCCGACGGATTGGGCATTAGTGCGCGACGAATCACGATTTCCACCGTCGGTTTGCCTTCCGCGATCGACCGACTGGGACAGCGGCAATCCCCCTATCACCTCGCGGTTTCCCTGCACGCACCCAATGATCGATTGCGTAGCGAGCTCGTTCCTGTGAACCGCACAATCGGGCTGGAGGCGGTCTTGGAGGCGGCGCAACGATTCTTTGACAACACGGGCCGACGGGTGACGTTTGAGTACGTACTGCTGGCCGGTGTCAACGATCGCACCACGCATGCACGACAGTTAGCCCACCTGTTGCGGGGCCAGAACGCCCTCCTGAATGTCATCCCGTACAATTCAGTCGAGGGACTGCCGTACGAAACACCAAGCGCGTCTGCCGTCCAACGGTTTTGCGCTGTCTTGGCCGAGGCACGGATTACGGTCCAGGTGCGCCAGCGAAAAGGGGATCGGATCTCCGCCGCATGCGGTCAGCTGCGCCGAAAGGCACAGCAGGAGGACCGGACGATGATGCCGATCATCACGCCCGTGCCGAGTTAAGACGGAGCGCAAAAAGGGGGTCAGAACCGGAGCGAACGGGCAGGACAAAGGAAAGCACGCGTTCCTGTCAGGGATCCGCGGCCGTTTCAAAAACTGGGCGACCCACCGCTTCCCTGGTCAGGGGTCGCCGATTCAAGGAATCAATCAAGGCAAAACTTTACGATCCCCGCGGGGTTGAAACAGACAGGCCGGACAGGGAGTTGACGATTTGATCACCAGCGACAGCTCGATGTATGCCTGCGAAACGCTGGATCCCGATGCGCGGTTGATGCTGCGCGTCCGTGACGGCCAAGCCGCAGCATTCGAGGAGCTCGTCCGTCGATACCAGAATCGCTTGCTGATGGTACTGGAAAACCTCGTGGGCGACCGTGGCCAGGCGGAAGATCTCACTCAGGAGGTTTTCCTGCGCGTGTTTCGAGCCCGTCACACGTACACACCCGATGCGAAGTTCGCCACGTGGTTGTTCACAATTGCCAATAATGTCGCCCGTAACGCACGACGTTCCCATTCCCGGCGGAAAGAAGTCAACGTTGAGGGCCGCGACAGCGGCCCCATGGGCGCGAACCCGCTGGAGCAGATGGCCGTGGCGGCCAGTGGTCAGATGCCCAGTCGGGAAATCGACCGCGGGGAACGTGCACAAATGGTGCGGCTTGCCTTGCAGAGCTTGAACGAACGCCAGCGAATGGCGGTCCTGCTGTCCAAATTCGAGGGCATGAGCTACGCGGATATTGCCGCGACAATGGACCTCTCGACGTCGGCGATTAAATCCCTGCTCACACGAGCACGGCATAATTTGCGGATGGTACTGGAACCCTATGTCCAGACGGGTGAATCTCTCGCGGCCCGTCTGCCGACGGGACGAGACGAAGAGGACTGATTGTCATCTCATTGGGAGTCACTGTTCCGATGACAGGCCGAAACGACTACTCGGCGGAAGCTTCTTCCGATCAGGATGCCCTCGTGGCGTATCTGGACGGCGAGCTGGATGCAGCCGGCGTGCAACAGGTCGAGGAGCGTCTGGCACGGGATGATACCTATCGGCAGATGCTCCAGGAACTTCAACGCTCGTGGGATCTGCTGGACGACTTACCCCAACAGGCTGCCGATGAAGCGCTGACCCGCACCACCGTCGAGATGGTGGCGTTACAGACGGTCGACGATATGGAACAGGCCCAGCCGCGATGGAAACGCCGTCGTCGCTGGCAGCAGCTTCTGGCCGTCGCCCTTGGCCTGAGCGGTCTTTGCTGCAGCTATTGGCTGGTTCGCTCCTGGTTGGACCGACCCAACCGACAGTTTCTCGAGGATCTGCCCGTGATCGAGCGGGTCGACCTGTATCAGTATGTGGATAATCTCGCCTTTCTCGAAGCACTCGCTGACGAAGGGCTGTTCGATGAGGACGTGGATGCTCCGCTCGCCCCCCCACCACGTTAGCGAACCGGTTCCCAACGAGAGAACGAATCCATCTCGGAACTCTCAGGCTGCGCCGATACCGACAGCGCTGCCGCCAGGTTCGGCGCATCGGTGCGGTGATTCGCATCGCGGCAGGGCTGCAACCAAAGGGGATGGGGTGGCTGGCGGCAGAGCGAAGCGATGCCCCGGCTGCGGGAAAGCTGGGGCTTCACTACGTTCAGCCGCCAGCCACCCTTCCCCTTGGCGGAATTTGTGCCGCCCGACAAGAAACTCACCGGTAGCAGTGCAGAGTCCACTCCCTGCAGGACGTCGGTTGACATGGCTCCTCGTGGCAAGCTGCGGGATCTGGCTCTGGATTCCCCCCATAACGATTCTCGCCCAGGATCCGATCGTTGAGCGCCGCCAGCAGGTTCGCGATCTGTCGGCCGAGGAGAAGCTCGAACTGCAGCAGAAGAAGGAGCGGTTTGAAGCGCTGTCGCCGGACGAACAGCAGCGGATGCGGGAATTGCACCAGAAGCTGCAGGCCCATGAGCAGTCGGAAAATCTGCAGCAGGTCCTCCAGCGCTATGACCGGTGGCTGGGAACCCTCACCTCCGGCCAGCGGGCCAAACTGCTGGCCATGCCGGTTCCTGAGCGCATCGAGCAGATCCGAGAAATGAAGCGTCGTTCCGAGGAGAGTCTGTTTGGCTTGATCACGTCGTCGCGTCTCAGCCCCACCGACGCGCGGCTCGTGTTTGACTGGCTAGACAAATTGGCCGCCGAGAAGGAGGCGTCTTTGCGGGAGCAGCTGGATCCACGCTCACGCGGCTGGATCGACCAAATCCGTGAGGGACCGCGACGCCGTTCGATGATTTTGCGGATCCTGCTGCGCGAGCAGGGTGCGGAGGCGCTTCCCCAACCGACGTCGGAGGAAGTCGAAGCGTTGGTCGCGCAACTGTCCGCCGAAGCCCAGGAGCGATTTCGGTCGCAGAAGGATCCCGCTCAGCAAGAACGCCTCGTGCAACTCTGGATCCAGGCTGCGCTGCTGAGCCGGTTGTTGCCGCCTCCGGTGAGCGATGAGGAGTTGCAGCGATTCTTTGTCGAGGACTTGTCGGCCGATGAGCGAGAATCGCTGGAACGTCTGCCGCGGGATGTCATGTCGCACGAGCTTCGCAAACGCTACTTCCACTATCAGCTCCGACGACGGCTGCCGGGCAACGGTTTCGATCGGCCCCCGGGTCCGGGCGGAGACCGGGAGCGAGGTCGGTCGTCCGGACGCGGTTTCCGTCCCCGCCCACCGGATGGACCACCGGGCGGTCCCCCCGACGGCCCCCCAGAAAACTGGTTCGATGGACCCAACGACCGAGGTGACCGACGAGGTCCCGAGGATTGGCGAGACCGCGGTGGTCCCGACGAAGGCAGGGGGCGTCGGCCAAGACCGCCTTTCGAGGAAAACCGCGAGGACCGCCCGCCCCCCGACGACGCACCACGGGAAGACGCACCACGGGAAAACGCACCGGCCTCAGGGACAGACGGCTAGAGCCGGCAATGAGGTCATCAGGTAGTAGGCCCGAGGCACGCTGAGTTCCAGGACGGATTCCCACTTTTCACTCCCGGCGCCGCCGGACCGCGCGGTGGCGAGAACATCCCACAGGGTCAGAGGTGTTCGATAATCCACGACCCGCGCGTTTTCCCGATCCAAGCCAGCCAACTCCGCCGCCCGATCGATCGCCTGCTCGATAAATCCAATCTCATCCACGAGCCCCAGGCGCTGCGCCTGGGTGGCGGAGAAGATCTCACCGGTCGCCAGAGCCGCCAGCGCCTGCTCGTCTTCGCGGAACCCCGGCCGACCGCTCTTGACGATCTCCTTAAAACGACCGAAGGCTTCCTGCATGTAACCTTCCAACACTTGACGATCGTCCTCCGATAGCGGCTTGGTCATGCTCAGCAGTTGTTTTCGCGGATGACTGACAATCGAGTCGTCCTTGATGTCCAGTCGCTCGAGGAGCCCGCTGAGGTCATAGTGCGGCACGATCACGCCAATCGACCCCGTGGTCGTCGTCGGCTCCGCAAAAATCGAGCGCGGCTGATCTCCCACCGCCATCGCGACGTAGTAGCCACCGCTCGCCGCGATTCCGCCCATGCTGACGACCAGCGGGAGCTCCCGATCCTCTCGCAGTTCGCAGAGGTGATGGTAAATGTAATCCGACCCCGTAATCGTCCCGCCCGGCGAATCGACGCGCAGCACGATCGCCTTGACGTTTGGGTCCTCGCGGACGCGATCGATCTGTTCTTTCGTCGCTCCTTCACCCGACGAAATGACACCGCTCACATCAACAATCGCAATTTTATCCCGCGCCGTCTTCGAACCCGAGTGATATCGCTCCTGAGCCCCATCCTGGGCGCCGAAGTACTCCCGATGTCGGGCATAGACGCCCATCAGAACCGACAGACAAACAAAACACGCAATCCATCCGGACCAACTAAACCAACGCCGCAGCAGACCTCCGGCCTGGGGGACGTACAGCACGGGAGTTCCCGCCGGCCCGGTTCGTTCCGGCGGCACCGACCCGGGCCGGACGACTTCAGGTTCGACGGGTGGATCAGGAGGCGACGCGTGTGAATGGTCCATGGGTTCCTCTTTCCTTGCTTGCGCAGCAAGACGATGGTGTTGCCAGAGTCAACGTTCACTGGCTAAGCTATGCCCAAAGACGATCGCCTTCAAGGATCGAAACCAGGAACCTGTTCGAAAACCGCACGGAGGGCCGGTCTTGTGACCGTCGTGCCCGTCCGCCCCAACGTCGCGGGCACGGGACCGAGTCAGGTTTTCGGCGCAAAGGGGAATCGCTGTGATTGTCGCCGCTACAACGGCTTCTTTTCCTGATCTGTCACTCGTGGACGTGTTTGAACGTCTGGCGGATCTCGAGTTTCCGTCCGTCGAAATCGCCATTGGCGATGACGGTTCGGAGTTGACGCCCGCTCAGGTGCTGCAAGACCTCGACCGGGCGATTGGCATGTGTCGGGATACGCACCGACTGGGGATCGCAGCCTACGCGGTGGATATCGCAGCGAAAGGTGAAGACCACTACGAACAATTCGCGGCCTGCTGCCGATTGGCCCGCGCAACCAAGGTCGCCTGCATCTCCGTCCCTTCCGGGGAGCTCGGTACGCCATTCAACGAGGAGGTTGAGCACTTGCGGCGCCTGGTGTCCATCGCCACGCTCGAGAGCTCGGTCGTCAGCATTCGGACGCAAATCGGACGTCTGTCCGAGGATCCGGACACGGTCGTCGTGCTCTGCGACAACGTCAAAGGCTTGGGCGTGACGCTCGACCCGAGCCATTTTACATGTGAGCCGAATGCCGGCCGAAACTACGAGAAGCTTCTGAAATACACCTACCATGTTCAACTACGGGACACGAGCAAGACTGAGTTGCAGGTGCGCGTAGGACAGGGCGAAATCGATTACGGCCGATTGTTGAACTTGCTCCGCCGGACTCGCTACGATCGTGCTCTATCGGTGGACATGCGGCCGATGGCGAACACCGATCACGCGGGTGAGATGCGGAAACTGCGTCTACTTTTGGAAAGCCTGCTTTGATGCACCTCGGGAGAAACGACCCATGATGACGCCATCTTCGCTGCCCCGCTTGCGACGCTGCACCCGCCTCCTGATGTCGATCGTGACACTCAGCTGGATCGCATTCCCTGCGATTTGTGCCACTCCACTGTCCCCTTCTTCCGAAGAAACGCGCGAGGCGAAGATGGAATTGACCCAGCAGCCGTTCGGCAAGACGAATGACGGAAAACCGGTCACACTCTACGTCTGTAAGAATGCGAATGGTTGTGTCCTCAAGGTGATCGATTACGGCGCCATCATTACGGCCGTTGAAGTCCCCGACCGCCAGGGTCGATTGACCAACGTGACCCTCGGATTTCCTTCCCTGGACGGGTACCTGCAGCGTCACCCCTACTTCGGTGCTACCGTCGGTCGGTATTGCAACCGGATCGGCGGAGGCCAATTTCAACTCGAAGGCAAAACCTACAAACTGGCCACGAATGATGGAGAGAATCATTTGCATGGGGGTGAGCGAGGATTCGATCGGTGGGTTTGGCAGGCAGAACCCGTTCGCACCGACTCGTCGGTCGGCGTGAAGTTTTCACGAACCAGTCCCGACGGCGAAGAAGGCTACCCCGGTAACGTCCAAGCAACGGCGACCTATACGCTGAACAACGAAAACGAGTTGAAAATGGAGTTCACCGCAACGACGGATGCTCCGTGTCCCGTCAATTTGACCAATCACTGTTACTGGAATCTGGCGGGGGCGGGTGCCGGAACCATCCTGGATCAGGAAGTGATGATTGCAGCCGACCAGTACGTGGCCGTGGATGATCAATTGATACCGACAGGCGAATTACCCGCCGTGCAGGGAACCCCGCTGGATTTCACGCAGTCCACGAACATCGGCCAACGAATCGACCAGGTCAAGGGAGATCCGGGCGGATACGACCATTGCTACGTCTTGCGATCTCGCGACGGATCACTCTCCCTCGCAGCTCGTGTTCACGACCCGCAGTCCGGTCGCGTAATGGAGGTCCTGACGACGCAGCCGGGAATCCAATTCTATTCCGGAAACTTCCTGGACGGCGCGGACGCCAACGGCGGCTATCCACAGCACGCCGGATTCTGCCTGGAGACCCAACATTTTCCGGACTCGCCGAATCATGCGAATTTCCCCAACACAATCCTCCGACCCGGCGAGAAGCTTCATCAGGTCACGGTCCATCGCTTCCGCGTCGAGTGATGTTCCGACGGCTGTTGGAGTGGGACCGGGAGCAGTTCGAACCGCCGCGAGCCGGGTGACGGGCCGGGAGGCAGTTCGAACCCTGACGCTGCTCAAGCCGCGGCGGATGGCCGAGCGCTGAAGTCGGTTTTTTAATGTGCGGTTCGGGAATATGGACCACCTGATTCAATCGCTTTGGCGGACTGTGCCCGGCGAGGTGAACCTGGATCATCTCTTGGACACGCGGGACATCATCTGTCCTTCTACGGCCGTGGCTCTGGTGTGCTACGGTCGGCCACGCGGATCAGAAAATCAAACAGTTCGCCGTAGCGTTTGTCGTCCAGGGTGATGTCGAGCGTGGCGATCTGCATGCCTGGAGCCGCTACGTGGCGATCGACAGAGAGCTTCACCGGAAACGTCCCGCGGCTTCGCGCTTGCAGGACGCCCTCCAGAATCCGCGAACGACTCGTCACGCCGGGCGGCAGCTTCAATTCGATCCGGTGACGTTGCGGTCTGTCTCGGAAGTTGCGCACGTTCACGTGAACGACCTGCTCATCGTGCTCGCTGAAGTCGATGCGATAGGGATCTGCTGAGACCCAGTAAGGGTCGAACAGGTACTCGTAATCCGGATCGGGGAGCAAGTCGCGATACAACGTGACGATCTCAATTGCCCACGCATGATAACGATCGATCAGCTCTGCCGGATCATGCATGACCCACGAATGGCCACCCATCAGAATGTCGGGTTGGAGTTTCTGCAGGTACCGACTTGCGTAGAGATATCCTTCTTCGAAGATCGCGCTGTTCCGCGCAACCACCGCTTCATGGCCGTCTTGCTTGACATCCTTCGGATTGCCGAACAGGTTGTCACCCGTGAAAGCAACTCTCTTTCCATCCAGTTCGAGCCACAGACAGCATCCGAATTCGGTCTGTCCCGGCATCCAGTCGACCTGAAGCGTGTATCCCTCCCACTCGATCGTCTCGCCGTCACGAAACCGTTTGTCGATCTTCATGCCATCGAACCCATCGCTGTAGGAGGATACGAGTGCGGCATAATCGTATCGGCGTGGGTTTTCGCACTTGTCGGCGATGCGGTCCAGTGTCCAGGTTCGGGCGCCGTACTTCCGCCGCAGGACAGGGCCAAGCAGGAAGTGGTCGCCGTGCATATGAGAAATCCATAACGCATCGATCCCCTTGAGCCCCATGTGCTGACGCATTCCAGCAAGGATTTCATCAAGCATCGACTCGGAGAACAGACCACAATCAAGAATCAGCCCTCTTCCGCTGTCGGACACGATGATGCCGAAGTTCTTACCAGCATTCTCTCGGTTGAGTTTATACAGGTGGGGCGTGACGCGATTGACCAGTGGAACGGCTGTCGGTTGTGAAATCGAATCCTGGTCCTCTTCGGTCGAGTCGAACACGGGATAGCCCCGAACATAGCGTTGCCGAAATGTGACAAGTTTCTCTCGGTACGCGCGCAGCTGTTCTTGCGGATTCGTAATGACGGCCCCCTGAGACGGCAGGGCCACACAGATCTCTTGTGAGATCAATTGTTCCACCGTTGCGATCAGCGAATCAATCCCCTTCGCGAAACCGTAATCCCATTCCGAATCAAACCAATTGCTCATCTTCGCGCCATCGTGCATGACGCCGCCGATAAATGCGAGCGTGTTGCCATCGCGGCGGATCATGTACGTCATGCCACCCGGGGAATGCCCAGGCGTATTCAGACAGGCAATGGGGAGGCCGTTCCACTCGAACACATCCCCCGCCCTGAAAGTCCGGTCAAGGTGTATCGGAGAGCGCGGCGGGCGCACGTAGCTCGCACCATGGACCGAGAACTCGTCACCCAGGTTCGGAAACCACTTCCGGAACTTCGTCGGCGTTTCCAGGATCGCTCGTTCCGCTTCCGGTGCCGCGATTTTGGTGACGGTTCGATCAAGGCGATCGTTACCCTGGGCTTGTTCGCGGTGATGATCGGTCAACAGCACCCACGACACGTGTCCGACGCCAATCTCCGCGAGATGGTCAAGCACACTGCCGTCTCCCAGGTTGATCAGCACGCCGTTATCACCATTTCGCAGCACATAGACGTTGCACGTATCGGTCCAGGCAAACAGATCGGGAAACGCATTGGGATCTGGTTGACGAAACTGCGGCGTGAGCGACTCGTCGCTTGCGTGTGTCGTCCCAGGAGAGGCGACGATCAGCATCAACGTCGTCAGACGAATGGCCAGATACACCAAAAAAGATCTCATCATGCTCTTCCTGCGGTGCTGCGTTGGAACGTCCTTCGGTGTAATTCGTGTTTGCTTCGTCATATGTTAATCCACGCGAATCACTGAGACCAAGCACCGTCGCCACTCGGCCGACGAGTTCGCTTGTTGCCGAAGGAAGAACATCGGTCATTGCTGGATCGAGCAGACAACGGGTGAATTCACCACAGTTGCCAACTTCGGAACACGGGAGGCTGAGGTAGATTCTCCAGCGTGAATTCGCATCGGCCGTCCAGCACGGGGACGATCGCGACCTGACCGTGGGTGCCAGGAGCGTAGCTGATGCCGCCCATCGTCAACGCAGGCAGTTGGACAATCCCTGCGGGCATGGTTACATGAAGGAATCGCCCCGGTCCTTCGCTGACTCCCATCACCTTGTCATGGTGGAAAGTGAGGTCGTAGGGACCGCTGCCGACGTCTGCCTGCAATTTGCCATAGCCGATCTGCTGGCCGTCCAGCAAGACCAGACGCACGGTCTTGTTGGCAGTGTCGATCCGGATCCCACCGCGACTCCCCACGAACACAACCTGATCCTCGGCAAACCGAATCGGCTGCAGCGAGTTGAACTCATAGGCCACGCCGTCGGAAAGCGTTTGTTTCTTCACGCCGGGAGCAAGCTGTTCCGTGGAACCAGCCTGCTCATCCAAGGTGAATGAGAGAATGATCTTCGCCGCGGGTACTTCCAGCGTTTTGCCAGCCGAGATTTCCGCCATCGGCACCACGCGTGTCACCGGTTGTCCCGTCTTAAGTGTGTAACCCTTGTAGCGAAGAATGCCTGGCCCTTCGACAACAATCAGATGCACTTCGTCCTGAAAAACCCGAACTGCCCCGGCTAGGCCATCGAAAGCAACGTCGTCATTGCGGAAGGTCACTCCGTCCAGGCTGGCAAAGACGTAGTCGGTTGCCGACGTCGTGGTGATCCGCGCTACACCGTCAGCCAAGGATTCGTATTTGGGCGGAGCTTCGTCCGGGCCCTGGGGATAAATGGCAACCAGTACATCCTCACCCGGCGAAATCGGCCCCGCTGCATTGACGGTGATCGTCTCGTTGATCGTCGCGTTGGCTTCGCCTTCCTGCTTCACCACGGGCATGCCCGCAGCGAGCCACGTTCGGGCCAGTTGGTTGTAGAGCGTCGCCGGCGCGGTCACTTCGCGGTTTTCCATGCGAACGCGCGCGGGCTGCAGAAAATGCGTATTCATCCTTGGGCCCCACGGGCTGGAATAGTCGAAGCCGGTCTCGGAGGTTTTCACCTGCTCCTTCGATCCGAGCGTCCGCTGATACCACCACGTCGGCGGCAGGTCCGCCTTGTCACCCCGGTCGCGATTCCGAAAACTGTCGCGAAATACGAAATAGTTGGGACCGCCAGCTTGTTTGTCTTTCAGGAAAAGAATCTGCCGCGTCCACCGCACGGTATCGGACGAGTTCAGGTCGCGCACGTAAGGGATCTTGGGATCCGTGACGCGGGGACTGTAGTCGCCGACACCGCGCAGGTAATCTGCCGACTCGCTGAAGAAATGTCGGTGGACTCCCGAGACAGGCCCTCCCCCGGGCCAGCCACCGCTGTCGGTCTGATCACCGAATCGCACGCGGCTATGCCAGCCAAACTCGTCGAACAGCGCCTTGCGCTCTCCACTGTGAATGGCATAGCCGGCCAGGCTCATCCCCGTTAGTGGTGCGCCTTTCGCATAGATGACGAAGTCACCCTGATTGGCGTCGGAGTGACTGGCCAGGTAGCCTTGGCGATAAGCAAGAAAAGTCTCCTGGGGATCACCCGGAAACGCTCGCAAGGTGGCGCCGAAACCCGGCAGCCAGCTGCTGGCGAGCGCCTGGCGAACCAGCTCCGGCGTTGCCTGGGCCAGGAGGTCCGTTTGATTCGCGGTGAGTTGCGTAAAGCCGTTGTCGTGCTGTTGCGCACTGGGCCGTTTTTGCTGATCCCAGGCCCAGACAAAACTGCCGGCCAGATTCGGATTCAGGTCACGAATCAGAGATGCCGCTGGTGTCCATTGGTTGAACATCAAGGCACCTTCGTGGCCGAAGCCCGGCACGACCCTGGCGTTGAAGCGTGGATCCAAGGGCGAGAGTAGTTTCAGCGTAAAATCCATCGGGCCCGTGGCCAGTCGGGCGGTACTGTCATCCAAGCGTCCCGCCTGTTTGGCCACGAGCGCCCCGTGCATCACGGTCGGCGCGCTGGCTGCGTAATAGCTGATTAACTCACTCCAGGCGCCCCGCGGCGCCGTGTTGCCGCCCGCCTTGTAGCGCACATAGGCGGCGGACACATCCATCCAGGTCTTGGCCATTGGATGATTCGGAATGACGGCTGCAGCAAACGGTAGAGCAAAGAAACGGTTGACGGGCATATTCGGGTTGCCCTGGTGCGTCATCGAGGCGCGCGTGTTGAAGTCCGGTTCGGATACAAAGTAGCAGAACGCAGCGATGTTCCTTTGAATGCGGCCGCGCTCGGCAGGCGAAAGTCCGGGCTGCTCCAGTTGGCGGCGCAAATCGACCGCCCAGGTGAGTTTCTCCGCCTGGCGGTAGTGGCTGAACCAGGCGTACTCGCGGTCATCACTGACAAACGCGCCGTTCAGGTGAGCGATGGGAGGTGAACTTAGATCCTCGCTGGATGGCGGAGTGGATTGAATTGCACGAGTGTCATCCGACCAGGCCAGATTCCAGTCCTTGTAATTGTCCAGGTTCACACTGCCTTCGTGGTTTCGAAATGGATGGAGCGTGTCGTGATATTGGAAAGGCCCGCCGATCAGGGCCCAAAGCCGGCGCACGCCGGTCAGGCCAAAGTCCGGATCATACTCGCCCGTGTGCAGCAAGTTCTGCGGATGCGGTTGGGCGCGCAGCGTCCAGCGCAGTTCCAGCGAACCATCTGGATACGAAAGCACCTGTTGGAAGAGGTGCGGGTTCTTGGGTGGGAACACCCAGTGGGCCGCGCGCCACGTGCCGGCATGCAGGGGCACGACGCCAAGAAAACGCGCCGCCCTGTTTTCACGGAGCTGATCGCTTTCGACCAGACCGAAATACTGCGCCCGTTCGCTCCAACAATCGTGCGGTACGATCTCTGTAACGATTGCGCGGTCGGTGTCATAGTCCACCGGCACGCTGACATAGCGCGACGGGAACCCCTGCGCCTGCAGCGCGGCTTCGAACGGTTCGAACTTGTCTTTCCGCCGAGTGGTCATGAAGAACGAGGCATCGGGCTTCCAGCCTTCCGACTTCCAGCCGTCATTCAGCAAGAGGGCAACATACAGCGGATCATCCTCCGGGCAGTTGGTCTTGAGGTCCATGACCTCATCGATCCTCAGGGCCGGGTCATCCGCCAGCGCGCGCACGGTCATCTCGTAGAACCCACCGTCATCAAACGCGAACCGCACCTTGGCTTCCGCGAAGAGCGGACCTTGTTCCGTGATGCGCGTCTCATAACCAGTGACCTTTGGCGCCTTCTGCAACGCAGCCCGCAAGGTGGCTGCGTCCGGTTCGGATTCCCGGTTCTTCTGCCGGAAGCGTACCGCTTCGATCGACTCCGCTGCAAAATAGCTGCCTCCAACCCAGCGTCCATCCGCCAGACGCACGCCGGCGATCGGGCCGAAGGCGAAGCCGGCCTGTTCCAAGCGATCCAGGTTGTTCAACAGCGCCGCCCGATCGCCCGCCATCACCATCGGTTTGGCGAACTGTTTCTGTCCGGCCGGCAGCCGGATGGCGACCTGGCCGTTGTCGAGCGTCAGCAGGTCGTCCTCCACTGTCGCCCGGGGCGGCGTGCCAACCGCTGGCGAACCTTCGGCCAGTTCAAAGCGATAATGCCCGCCTTGGGGCAGCGCAGCGTAGAAGCTGATCCGCGCGCTCGCGATCGAACCGTC
>CAZFWV010000078.1:0-23313 GCA_964522605.1 uncultured Pirellulaceae bacterium | reverse complement strand
ACCGTTAGCAGTGCAGAGAGCGCAGATGCGCAGAGGGGGAGTGAGAACGTGGCTTGGTGCGGGTTTCCTGACGCCGTCGCAGGGGGGGCAGCTCAGAACAGCCCGGAGATTACACCGTTGTCGTCGATGTCGATTTTCAGCGCGGCCGGTTCCTTGGGGAGCCCGGGCATTGTCATCGTTTTGCCGGTATAGATCACGACAAAACCGGCGCCTGCCGAGACCTTCGCTCCGCTGATCGTGATCGTGAATCCTTTTGGGCAGCCGGCAATCTTCGGGTTGTCGGTCAGAGACATCGGCGTTTTGGCCATGCAGACGGGAAGAGCTCCATACCCGAGGTTTTCGATGCGATTAATCTCTTGCGCTGCGGGTGGCGTAAACCGTACGTCATCGGCACCGTAGATTCGCTGCGCGATCGTGCGCACCTTCTCGACGATAGGCATGTCCAGTGGGTAGAGGTAATCCAAACGTGGAGTTGAACGCGCACACAAATCCACGATCGCTTCGGCCAATTCCAGGCCGCCTTCACCGCCTTGTTCTCGGAAGTCGGTGATGACCGCCTCGACGCCCGCGTCGAGGCACTCCTGTCGAATGGCCTCAAGCTCGTCTTGGCGATCATCGACATATCGATTGATCGATACGATGGCGGGGACTTGGAAACTGCGAATGTTCGCGACATGTTTCAGTAGATTTTCGATCCCGTGCGTCGCGTGCGCTCGCTTGGGCACAACCAGCACGGCAGCCGCCGGTTTGAGTCCACCGATGCGGCACTTGATATCAAAGAACTTCTCCGCTCCCAGATCAGCGCCGAAACCGGCCTCCGTAACGACGAAATCGGCGAGCTTCATTGCCATTCGGGTAGCGATCAGCGAGTTGCAGCCGTGCGCGATGTTAGCAAACGGTCCTCCATGTACGAATGCCGGTGTGCCTTCAATCGTTTGCACCAGATTCGGATTGATTGCGTTTTTCAGGAGTGCGGCCATGGCGCCGTTGGCACCAATTTCCCGGGCAGGCACGGGACGCCGGAGTGAATCGTATCCAACGATCACGTTGCCGATTCGTTCTTTCAGATCGCGAAGGCTGGTCGCCAGGCAGAGAATGGCCATGATTTCTGACGCAGCAGTGATTTCGAAGCCATCTTCCCGCATGACTCCGTTGATTCCCTGATCGAGTAGCCCGACGATCGTGTGGCGCAATGATCGGTCATTCATGTCGATGACACGACGCCAGAAGATTTTCCTCGCGTCGATTTCCGGCGCTGCACGGTGATGGAGGTGATTGTCGACCAATGCCGCACACAGGTTATGGGCCATCGTCACCGCGTGCAGATCGCCGGTAAAATGCAGGTTGATTTCCTCCATCGGCAAGACTTGGGAGTAGCCTCCGCCCGCTGCTCCTCCCTTCATTCCCATACAAGGTCCGAGCGATGGTTCGCGGATCGCAATCATTGCTCTATTACCGAGACGCGCGAAAGATTGAGCCAAGCCGATCGTCGTTGTCGTTTTGCCGGCACCGACGGGAGGTGGCGTCATCGCGGTGACCAGGATCAGTTTCCCATTTGGTTGGTCCGCCAATCGCTTCATCACGCCGAGTGGGACCTTGGCGATATGATGGCCGTATGGAATCAACTCGTCATTGGTCAATCCCAATCGATCCGCCACCTGTGCGATCGGCTGCAAATGCGTGCTCTGTGCTATCTCGATATCGCTCTTCACTTCAATTCCCATGTACGTCTATAGGGGACCGGGCACTCGTCTCAAGCTACTTCTTTCTCTCTTCAGTCCCCATGTTCCACCAACCGCGGGACACCAAAACTCCCCAGCAGGCCGATCAGGTTCTGCTTCGACATGACACGCTGGTTGAAGCAATCGAGCAGGATCTCCAGGTCGAAATCCAGGCGAATGCCCGACGTTTCATCACTGTCAGGGTCATCGATTGTCGAAATATCCTCCGCGTCGACATCCTCGGTGGTTTGAAGATACGACAGTACTCCCGCCAAATCATGGCTGCCCGATTCACCTGCGGATAACTCTCCGATCACGATGCGTTCGTCGTCGTCGATTTGCAGCGGGATGCCGAATGCGTAGTCGATGTCCAGCTTCTTTCTTAACGCATCTGTGAAAAAGGAGAATCCGCTTGAGACGAGCGCGATCTTGTATCCCATGACTTTCAAAGTTTGAATCAGCTCCATGCTGCCCGACGTCGGCGTGATGGACCGCAGGACCGTGTCGATCACGTCCATGGGCAACCCATCCAAACGAGACGCTGCGTTCTGCAGCGAGCGAATCGGCTGTTGAACGTCATAAACCTTGGCGACTTCTTGCGGATCCAACTGGGTTTGGCGCAGGATTTCGTCAATTATCGAGTGATCGAGGAAGCTCGATGTGCGATGGAATAAGAGGATCCGCTTGCGCTTGTTGAAGACCTGCTGGTCTTGAAAGACCGCCCGGATGCCCATCGCTTGCAGGTCTTGTCGGATTGTCCGTTTCAGGTTGTCCACCGGGATTGCAACGTGGCTGACGTCGGTCAGCAACTCCATCAAGAAGATTCCTTCGCGGGCGATGGTCTGCGCGAACTCGATGTTCGCATTGTATTTGCCCAGTAACGCCGAACTGGCGGCAATGATGCCTGGTTTATCCATGCCGACCAAGATCATGAGCAGGTTCTGTTTTTCCGGCAGACGCGGGACCGGAGTGTAGGGCTCGGTCGTCATTCGCAGGCCAGTGTCGTCACTCACTTGTTTCATCAAGGCCTGCAGACGATCGGGATCAAGCTGGCTGTCGGTCAGATCGACAAGCATATAGATGGTGAACAAACCATGCAGCACATCTTGCCGCAGATCTTGGATATTGCCACCGGCCTGCGCGATGGGCTGCGTGATTCGGCCCACGAGTCCGACTTCATCACGTCCCATCCCGTGGACGACATAAAAACGCCGCTGCGTCATTTCACTCTCCCTGCCAATTTCACAAAAAGTAGGACGGATTGGTAATCCGTCATTTTCGTAGGACGGATTGCCAATCCGTCCCACATACGGAAGACGGATTGCCAATCCGTCCTACGAAGAATTCCGACGACGCTGGGGTCTCCTAAGCTGGCAAGCTCGCCTTGCTGTGCTTCGAGGTCGCTGCCTCGACCGGTCTACCTATTATGAACCGCCTGACTGCCGGCCGCACAGTCCCCGCGGCAGATTGTGACTCTGGCAGCACCGGGCGACGGCCGCCGGCTTGCACGACCGATAGGCGCGGAATATCCTGTCACCGGATCGGCACAATGCTGCCTGAGGCGGTTCTGGCGAAAACGATTGGGCCGTAGTGAACTGATCGGTTATCAGGCTTCCGTGCGCGGTGGGAAGGTCCATACGCGAGTGCGGAATGAGTGCAACGGACCTGCCGGTTGTGTCCGTACGGTACTGCGAGGGGAGTTGTCGGCATGATGGATTCAGCACGAACAGCTGCTTTGCGGCGGGTCTCCGTCGGTTTTCTCGTGGTCGTGGTGGTCGTCGGGGTACCGTACCATTCGAGGGCCGTTTTTGTCACTTCCCTCGCCGCGGCGGAGTCGCCATCTGCCGGGAATCGAACTGCGCAGCCGAAGGAAGCGGACTCGTTGCGATTTGCTTTCATCACTTGCTGCAAAGATGCTGCCTTCTTTGGACCGGTGAAGAAAGGAATGCAGGATGCATCGCAGTCGCTCCACGTCACTTGCGACTGGCGCGGAACAGAGGATGTTGATCTCGACGCTCAAGTGCAGTTAGTCGAGCAGGCAATGGAGACAGGTTACGATGGAATCGCACTGAATA
This sequence comes from uncultured Pirellulaceae bacterium, assembly GCA_964522605.1. Classification (GTDB taxonomy): domain Bacteria; phylum Planctomycetota; class Planctomycetia; order Pirellulales; family Pirellulaceae; genus CAVZLD01. The sequence continues at coordinate 19,517 of CAZFWV010000078.1, read as the reverse complement.
TCATCGACCCACAGGCTTTCGATACGGTCATCCAGCGGGCGATGGAGCGAGGAATCCCCGTGGTGGCGTTCAATGTGGATGATCACGCCACGCCCAACGTGCGATTGAGTTCCGTTAGTCAGCGGCTGTATGAGGCAGGACAACGACTGGCGGAGCAGATTTCGGAGTCGATTCCTGATGGAAGTCATGTCCTGCTGACGCGGCACGACGAAGGCGTCTCGGCACTCGAAGACCGACGACGTGGACAGCAGGATGCACTCAAGGACAAGAGGCTGCGCTGGACGGTCCTGACCACCGGAAGTGATTCGGAACAAGCGGTCGAGCGGATCACAGAAACGCTGCGACAGCATCCCGAAATCCGCATCGTGCTCGGGACGGGACAATCCGACACAGAGGCGGCGGGACTCGCGATTGAACGGAATTTTCCGCGTCAAGGATATTGGGCTGCCGGCTTCGATCTGTCGCCCGAAACGTTGCGTCTAATTCAAGAAGGATCCATCCGCTGTACCGTCGATCAGCAGCCCTATATTCAGGGTTACTACCCCGTCGTGCAGCTGACACTTTACCTGCGCTACGGGATCCTGCCATCGAATATCGACGCCGGGGCCACAATCATCGATCGCCGGAATGTGGAGCGGGTGATCGAGCTGACGAAAGAAGAATACCGATGATCTGGACGACTCGTTTAAGCGATTCCTCTGCGGCCCTTTACGTTAAAAAGTTTGAAACGCAGTGCAGTCTTCGGACACAACCAAAGGCAGTGCTACCGCACTCGGCGCAATTGGTGTGCCACTGCTTTGCCAGTGTCCTCTTGAGTCGAGGAACGGCGCTGGCAAAGCCAGTGGCACACAGTGCAGTTGTCGCCGAAGGATGTGCTGCGCATCAAGATGCCAACAGTCAAACCAGGTAGAAACATAAATCAACCCTGTCGCATAATAGAATTCGCTTGCCCCGACAAGAAACTCACCGTTAGCAGTGCAGAGTGCGCAGAGACGCTGAGGGGCGCAGAGATCTATCGACCGGCTCGGCGCGTTTCATGACTCCTGTTCATGTCAGAACAATAGCGAACCCGTTGATACTCAAGGTGTATTGACCGTGGCACTTCATCGGATCGACCTGCTGATCATTGTGGTGTATCTGGTTGGGATTACCGGAATCGGAATCTGGTTTTCACGTCATCAGCGGGATTCGAGTAGCGGATACTTTCTGGCGAGTCGGTCGTTGAGTTGGGTGACGGTTGGACTGGCGCTTTTCGCAACGAATATCTCGACCGTTCACTTGACGGGACTGGCGGGTGCGGGTTTTAGTGACGGACTCGTCTTCGGCAACTTCGAATGGCTGGCACCATTCCTGCTCATCTTGCTCGGCTTAGTCTTTGCGCCGTTCTACTTCCAAACGGGTGTGGCGACGTTGCCGGAATATCTGGAAGGTCGTTACGGTCCGGCTTCACGCACGGTGCTTGCCATCATGGCGGTTGTTGGTGCCCTGTTTATTCACATCGGCGTTACGATCTATGCGGGTGCCGAGGTGATGAAGCAGATCGTTCCGCTGCCGACGCCAAGCTGGTGGGCGCCGATGTCGTCGTACCTGGATTTCAATATCACGGTTGCGATTGCGATTGTCTCGTTGTTGACGATCCTCTACACCGCTTTGGGTGGACTCAAGGCGGTTGTCGTGACGGAGTCGATTCAGACCGTATTGCTCCTGCTGGGTGCGGCGGCGGTCACCGGATTCGGACTGCAAAGGTTGGCCGAGCAGGACACACGGTCGCTCAGCGATTTGCATCGAGCATGCTTACGTCAGCAGACTCTGGATGTGTCCCAGTTGGCAGATCGATGCTTTGCGGCGGCCGCAACGTTTGAGGCTGTAGTCGAAGAGTTGGGTGAGAACCAGTCAGGGGCAATCCACGAGGGACTGCGCCGGATCCAGGAGGATGAAGCGCTGCGGGCGTCGATTGTATCTGCTCTTGATTCGCTGGATCAAACGGCTCTCCCTCCAACGGAACAAGAATCGCTATCGCGTTATCTGTCGCTGGATGATTCTCCCGGTGTACCGTTCTCCGTTACGGATGCCATGAATTGTGCGGCCGCCTTACAGTCCCTCGGCACCGTCCAACAGCAGCGGCAGGAAGTCTTGCAGCGGAACGCGGAATCCGCGAATCCCCATTCCTCAAAGCTCAGCATGATCCGAACCGAAGGAGCTTACACTTGGTGGATCATGCTCTTGGGTTACCCGGTGCTTGGAGTCTGGTACTGGTGTGCCGACCAGACGATTGTCCAGCGAGTCTTGGGTGCGCGGAGTGAACGTGATGCCCAGATCGGTCCGATCTTCGCGGGCTTCATCAAGATCCTGCCGGTGTTTCTGATGGTCCTGCCTGGTGTGATCGGATACGTGCTGTTTCGAGAAGAAATTGGAGAGAATGCCGACAGCACGCTGAGTGTTTTGATCTTGAACTTATTGCCGCGCGGCATGCAGGGACTTGTCCTTGCCGGCTTACTTGCGGCGATGATGAGTACTGTAGCGGGAGCGCTAAACTCAGTTGCCACACTCGTCAGCATCGACATCGTGAAGCGAATCTGGCCGGAGACGAATGATCGAACGCTGGTTCGAATTGGCCAGGCGACGGCGGTAGTTGTCATGTTGGTTGCCGTGATCTGGTCAACCCAGGGGGGCCGTTTCGGAGGCATTTTTGCGGGAATCAACCAAATGATTTCCGTGCTGGCACCTCCGATCAGCGTCGTCTTTCTGTGGGGCATCTTCTGGCGGCGCGGAACGGCGACTGCCGCGCTCACGACGCTAGTCGTTGGGTTTGTCGTCGGGATGATTGTCTTCGTTCTGGATTTTCCGGCGTTTGGGCTCCAGTGGATTACTCAGCAGTTAGGTTTGCCCTTTTTGCTGCAAGCGTGGATTCTGTTCGTGTTCTGTAGCGGTGTTCACGTCGCGGTCAGCCTGATCACGCCGGCGCCTTCGGATCGCCAGGTCGAACAATACTGTTGGCCGAACCCACTGGCCGTAATCACTCGACAACCCATTCGCGATTGCTTTGATCCTCGCATTCTTTCCGCCATACTCGTCCTGCTGATCGCCACGCTCTACGCAGTCTTCGCCTAGTGTCCAGACGATCATCTCCTCTGCGGCCCTCCGCGCCTCTGCGCAATTGGTGTGCCACTGGCTTTGCCAGTGTCTTCTTGAGTCGAGAAACAGCACTGGCAAAGCCAGTGGCACCCAGGCGTTTTGTTCTTCGAGGCCAAGAAATAAAAACGCAGAGTGCGCAGAGGCGCGGAGGACCGCAGAGTGCTCATAGCTTGGCGCCGGACTCCTAGTCCCGCCGAATGGAGTGCTGGGGAGTGCGGAGTTGGGAGACCCGCGCACAACAGAGGTGAGTTGCGCACAAGTCGAGCGGAACCGAAGATCAAAGAGAAACCACGGATCGAACGGACGATACGGATGTCCACCGATCGGTCCGTGTGGATCCGTACCCTCCGTCAAATCCGTGGTTTCCTCTTCTCTTTCGGTCCAATCTGAGGGTGGTTACCTCTCGCGCACGATGCGCCGTGTCAGCCTTTCTTCTTCATGTCGTAGCACATGAGATGATTGTTGGCGCGGAGGAAAAGTTTTCCGTCGTAGATCACCGGGTGAGCCCAGGCGGGGCCATCATCGACGGCGGCTTTACAGACGCCTTTGACACGGAATTCCTCCGGAGTTGCCTCGACCAATGCCAGGAGCGCATCCCTCTCGAAGCGGAACAGCAGATGTCCATCCGCGTAGAGCACGGCTGCGGATCCTTTGGCGCCGACGTCCCGCTTCCACCGATCTTCCTTCCATTTGATTTCGCCCGTCGCAAAATCCAGGCAGACGGGAGTCCCGCTGTTCTGGCCATCACCACCATAAAGGTAATCCCCGACGAGAACGACACCCCCGTGGTGGTTTTCAAAATCGCGCGGCGTCAAGAAATAGACTTCGCGAACGTCAAACTGATCCCCATTACGCTTCAGCTCCAGCAGTGCACTTCCGGTCTTGTAGCTGGTCGTGACGAAGACCTGATTTCCACGAACGACAGGAGATGGGATATTCGCAACGTCGTTGGCGATATCGTTATAGCCCCAAAGGAATTGCCCTGTGTCCGCGGCGACTCCGATCGCCCCTCGTCCCACGATCGTAATGTACTGACGTACGCCGTCGATCTCCGCAGCGATGATCGACGCATAGCCGGCCCCATCCTTCCCGCGTTTTCCTAAGTCGGGGACGCTGCACTTCCAGATCACCTCGCCGGAATCCTTGTTCAGTGCCACCAGCATGGCATCGCTGGCGCCGGGCGTGCAGATCACGCGATCTCCGTCCACCAACGGAGACTCACTCCACCGCCATCCCGACATCATCTTTCCGTCGAAATCCTGTTCCAGGTTCCTCTGCCAGACGATGACGCCCGTCTTGGCATTCAGACAGACCAGGTCGCCGGAAGTTCCCAACGCATAGACATGCTCGCCGTCGACCGTTGGCGTGCAGCGCGAGCCATCGCCGTGCGGTGGTCCGATGCGTGTGGTCCAAAGTCGTTCTTGCGTCGCAACGTCAAACGCGATCACGTATTGGGACTTGTCTCCTTCAATGTCGAGATCGCCCATCGTGTAAATCGTGTTGTCCACGATTGCCAGCGACGAGTAGCCCGTACCGCAGCCTTCAATCTGCCATAGTAGCGGCAAGCCGTCCTCCGGCAGGTCGGTGATGAGCCCCGTTTCCTCGCAGATGCCATTGGATTCAGCGCCCCGGAACCGGGGCCAATCACCGAAACAGGGAAAAGCAACCACAAAGCCGATCAAAACCGTTAAGCACGATACGGAGACAGATTGTCGCATGGTAAGGTTCTCGTCAGTGAAAGTGGTAAAGGAAGGAAAGGTAGCAGGCTGTTCAAAGGACAGGTTTCGCTTCTTTCAGCAGGCCCGCCGGATCTCGGATGCCGACTCCTGGGCCTTCCGGAACCAGAAGGCAACCGTCATGAATCGCGAGAGGCGGATCGAACCAATCCCGATAGCGTTCGATGCCGATTTTGTATTCCTGGTAACGCCCGATATCGTCGATGTAAGAGGCGAAGTGCAACATGTACACGAAGCCGAAGCCGCCTGAGATGTGGACGGTTGTCGGCATTTCCGCGACGGCCGCCATCCGGGCGACGCGTGTTGAACGAATGAGTCCACCATAATACTGAAGGTCGGGCTGGACAATATCCACGACGCGATTCCGAATCATCCAGCGAAAACGCCACTCACTGAATTCCTGCTCACCCCCCGCGACGGGAATCGCCAACGCGTCGGTCACCTCTTTTGTTGCTTCCAGCTCGTCAAATCGACACGGTTCCTCAAAATAGACCGCTCCCACCTCCTCCAGCATGTGTCCGATGCGAATTGCTTCCGGAGGATCGTATGAGCTGTTGGAATCGGCGTGCAAGTCGATTCCGTCCCCAAGCGTCTTTCGCGCAAGCGGAATCAGCCGCTCGGTTCGGCCGGGCAACGCGTCCTGGTTTCGACTCATCCGACCACCAACGCGAAACTTGACGGCTTTTGCCTGACTTTGCTCAAGCAGTTGCTGCAAGTGCTCGACTTCCTGCTCTGGCGTCGTGTCACGCCGACTGCTCGCGACGTAATATGGAACCTGGCGACGAACGACGGTTCCCAGCAGTTGGCCAAGCGACTTCTGGGCAATCCGTCCGAGCAGGTCGAGAATCGCGAACTCAACCCACGCGATTGGACACCAGAATGCGAGTCCTTGCAGCTTGTAGTTGCTCTGGTACCGATACACTTCCCAAAGATGCGTCTCAAGTTGCCTCGCATCCTTGCCTAGGAAATAGGGAACGATCAACTCCTGCAAGATGGGTCCCAGAATTCGGCCCCGCGAATTGGTGACGGCGATGCCCTCGGCCCCATCTTTCGAACGAACACGCACAAACTCGTCACGCCCCAATTGCAGCAGCTCGATCGAATCAATAATAACCGGCGATGGGAAACGGCTGGCATCCAACACCGGTGCCTCCGCGGCCCGAATCAACCTCCGTTCCATCTCCTCCGGCGCTTCGAATGCATCGAGCGGCTTGGCCCAACTTGCGACGCTTGCACTGGCCAGCACCGAGAGCATCTGACGGCGATCCAAATGCATGATCGAATCCTCTTCTTCTTCAAGACACGCCAGCACGCGTACAGTGTACCCAGGGCACGAAAGGTCGCAAGGATCCATGTTCGCGACGCATCAGACGACTATAATCGAGGAAATGCGGAAACGCTGGGGAACTGGTTGGGTGTGCGCGTGCCCATCCCTCCTACGTAAATCTGCCGATACAGTGGGAGTGGGTGTGACTGCTTCGATGCGACGCGATTCACCGGCGTCGCTCCGCATGATGCTCTGCCACGGGTTAGGTGACCACGGTAACGGGAAAACGAACAATGAAAGAGCATGTCAAGCTTTATCTGGTCACGCTTGTGGCGTTTTTCGCGATCGACATGATCTGGCTGGGCGTGGTCGCGCGAGGATTCTATCAGAAACACCTCGGTTACTTGATGCGGTCTTCGCCGAATTGGACGGCGGCGATCGTTTTCTATCTGCTCTTCATTGCCGGACTGGTTGTGTTCGTCGTAGCTCCCGGTTTGCAGGCGAACTCGATTCGGAAGGTTCTGATTTTGGGTGCCCTCTTCGGGCTGATTACGTACGCCACGTACGACCTGACGAATCTTGCCACCGTGAAGGATTGGCCGTTGATTGTCACGATCGTCGATATGTGTTGGGGTGCCGTCTTGGCCACTTCCGTCAGTTGCATTGCCTTCTATGCGGGAAAATGGTTGAGGTAATGTAAGGTGGGAATCGGACAGAGGCGGGGCCGCAACCCAACGGGGTGCTCCCGTCGGTCGCTCGATTTCTTGCCGCGAGAACTGTATTCTCTCCGTTAGGGAGCAGTGCAAATCATCGAGGAGTGAATCGAGATGAGACCATCGACCGCGGCAAGTTGGTTTCGCGTCCTTGCTCTCGTCGGGACCCTGATTGGCGCGACGACCGCGACGGTGTGTGGTGATGACGGTCAGGTCGCGTTGAAGAGCTCCGTGTTTCCCGGCGCACAATGGGAACGTCGCGCTCCATCCGAGTTGGGGCTGGATGAGGCGCGGCTGGATGCCTTTCGTGAGATTGTTGGTGGCTGTGGCTGCATCGTGCGACGCGGCTATCTTGTCTACTCGTGGGCAGACTATGACCGTCCGCACGATGTCGCGTCCGCCCTGAAACCGGTTTACAGCTACCTCTTGATGCAGGCGGTGGCGACCGGAAAACTTGAGAGCCTCGACGCGCACGTCGCGGACTTCTGGCAGTCGGACGCAAAGGTCCGTCAGGCGACGGATCACAAGGATCTGCGAGTCACCTTTCGACACCTGGGTTTTCAAACGGCGTGCTTGGGCTACCGCGAGGAGCCTGGAACGGCGTTTGATTACAACGACGCCACGATGGGCTTCTTCTGGGATACGCTGATTCTGCGAGTCTTCGGGGTGAGTTGGGATCAGGCAGAGCAGTCCGTGATCATGCCTCTATTATCAAAGCCGCTCCAATTTGAAGACGGAACGCCGCATGTACTTCAGGCGAAGACCGGACGATTTCAGCTGTCCGCACGCGATTTTTGCCGGTTCGGACTCTTGTTCCTCCATCAGGGAAGATGGGCGGACCAACAGATTCTCCGTAAGGACCTGGCCGTGCTCTGCGTGAACGACCCTCTGCCCCTGTCCATTCCGCGAACAACCGGCGAGGTCGTGGAGACGATTTTCCCGGTCCGATCGATCGGCGGCGGCGGGAATCAATGCGATCACAGTGGTGGCTACAGCTGGATGTGGTGGTTGAATCGAACCGCTCGGGACGGACGATTATGGTTTCCCGACGTGCCGGATGATCTGTTTGCCTGTTTTGGTCATGGCGGCCAGGAAGGCATGGCCGTCCTGCCCAGCCAGGAAATCATCGTCAGTTGGATCGGCAGAAGACTGCATGAAGATCGTGCCGCCGGCAACCGGGCGTTTCGACTGCTTGGGGAGGAGTGAGGCTGGAGGCGGGAGGCGGGAGGCTGGAGGCTGGAGGCTGGAGGAAGAATGCTTGGGGACGAGGAGATAAGGAACACGAGCAGTCGGCAACAGTCTCACGATGCCGCGCACATCCACATTGTTTCGTCTCTACTCTCTACTCTCTACTCTCTACATTCTACATTCTTCTCTCTTCTCTTCCGCCTCCAGTCTCCCGCCTCCAGCCTCCAATCTCCCGCAATCACTTCCAGCTGGTTCGGATCAACGCGTACGACGGCGAACGCGGTTGTGTTGGGCGTTTCCACCATGCCAGGAATAGTCAGGTAATGGATGCCAGCTCGCTGCGCGTAATTTCCGGCATGGTTGTGTCCATTTAGATAGGCGACGATGCACGGGTAGTGATCAAAAACATCGAGTAGTTCCGCGCTGTTCCACAGATTGTGTGCATTGTCGGGGTAGACGGGATAGTGGCAGAAGATGACGACGCGTTCTTGCTGCTGTGAGGCTTCGTCGAGCTGCAGCTGAAGCCACTCGATTTGTTTGCGACCGATTGCCCCGTTCCAGGTCTGTGCCCAGGGAACCTTCCGCGTCCGAAGCGACTCGTACATTCGTTCGGCTTCCCGATACTCCGGTGTGCTTTGTGGACGTCCGAAGAGACTCACATCGTTTCCGTCCAGCACGAGGAACCGCCAGGACTGATGGTGGAAGGCGTAGTAGCGATGCGGCAGTCCGATCCGCCCCGGTACTTCGTCGATTCGGGCGGCCTCGACGGAGAAATCATGATTCCCCAGGACGTGGTGGTGGGGCCATTTCAGGTGGTTGTAAATGGGCAGCACGTCGCCGAAGCTGTCGAAGTCGCGATCGATCAAGTCGCCCAGGTCGACGACAAAAGCCAGTTCCATCTGGTTGAATTGCTGGATGCAATCCGCGAGCTTGTCCCGGGACTCGCGATAGTAGCGTGAGCCGACCGGATCGACATTCGCGTATTGCACATCCGCAACGACTCCGAACGCAAACGGCGGATTGGGGTCCTGTGCCGAGGCCCCGGTAGAATGGGCGGCGAGCAGCGGCCCGCTGGCCAGAATCTGGGTAAAATCTCGCCGACTCATCGCGTGCCTCTGCATTCCGCGCCCCTTACGCAAATCGTCGCTGCAAAACCGCGGGTCCACCGCTACACGGCTCGAGTGGTCCGTCATGGACGACGGCCTCCCGATCCACTATAGTCGATCCCCACATGACTGTGGTCGGAGCGAGTTTTTGCTACATTTTCCCTACGGCGAGGCGGATGTTCCTCAGGAAGCCACGGGACACCGGTGATTTCCGGTCTCCCGTTGGTCGCCCGGGTCGATTGGCTGCGCCGCCGTCGATAGAAGGCGTTCGTGCCGGCGGACATCTCCCGGTGGACTGCGATCCGCTCAGTTGGACTTCGATTCGGGCGACCACGAAATCAAAGGGTTTTGGACAAAAAGGAAAGCGCAGACCGTGAAAACGAGTAACAAACAATTACTGGCGTGGGTCACGGAAGTCCAGAAGATGTGTCAGCCCGATCGAGTGGAGTGGGCAGACGGTTCGCAGGCCGAGTATGACCGGCTGATGCAGTTGATGGTCGACAGTGGAATGGCAACGAAGCTGGCCAAGGAGAAGCGTCCGAACAGTTTCTTATTCCGCAGCGATCCAACGGATGTCGCACGCGTCGAGAACCGCACGTACATTGCTTCGCTGAAGGAAGAAGATGCAGGTCCGACGAACAACTGGATCGATCCGGTCGAGTTGAAGCAGACGATGAAGGAGCTCTATTCCGGCTGCATGAAGGGCCGGACGATGTACGTCATTCCCTTCTCGATGGGACCGATTGGATCGCCCATTTCCAAGGTGGGCGTCCAAATCACCGATTCCCCCTACGTCGTCGCGAACATGCACGTGATGACTCGAGTTGGCGATCAAGTACTCGAGGCCCTGGGAGAGGATGGAGAATTCATCCCGTGTTTACATTCCGTGGGTGCGCCGCTTGAGCCCGGTCAGGAGGATGTTCCCTGGCCGTGCGCGCCGATTGAGCAGAAGTACATTGCACACTTCCCCGAAGAGAGTCTGATCTGGTCGTATGGATCAGGGTATGGCGGAAATGCGTTGCTCGGAAAGAAGTGTCTTGCGCTCCGCATTGCTTCTCGGATGGCGCGGGATGAAGGCTGGATGGCTGAGCATATGCTGATCCTGCGACTTACGAATCCGGAAGGTCGTCAATTTCACATTGCTGCGGCGTTTCCCTCCGCCTGTGGCAAGACGAATCTGGCGATGCTCACACCCACTGTCGAAGGGTGGAAGTCGGAGTGCATTGGCGATGATATCGCCTGGATGAAGATCGGGGCCGATGGCCGACTGTACGCGATCAATCCCGAAGCGGGCTTCTTTGGCGTGGCGCCCGGAACCAGCATGAAGTCGAATCCGATGGCAATGCTGACGTTGAAGGACAACTGCATCTTCACGAATTGTGCCCTGACGGATGATGATGACATTTGGTGGGAGGGGATCGACGAACCGTGCAATCATGCGATTGACTGGAAGGGCAACGAATGGACACCCGACTGCGATCATAAAGCGGCTCATCCCAACGCCCGATTCACTGCTCCCGCAGCCCAGTGTCCGGTGATTTGCGAAGACTGGGAGGATCCGGCAGGCGTGCCGATCGACATCTTCGTCTTCGGAGGGCGGCGGACCCGCGTCGTGCCCTTGGTGACGCAGGCCTTTGATTTCGATCATGGAGTCTTCATGGGTGCCATGGCCGCATCGGAAACGACGGCGGCAGCTCTTGATGTCGGGCAAACGTTGCGCCGCGATCCGTTCGCGATGTTGCCCTTCTGTGGGTATAACATGGCCGATTATTGGAGCCATTGGTTCAAGATGGGCGACCGTTTGGGCAAGCACGCTCCCGCGGTGTTCTACGTCAACTGGTTCCGAACGGGCCGGGATGGGCGGTTCCTGTGGCCGGGGTACGGCGACAATAGCCGCGTCCTGAAGTGGATGTGTGAGCGAGTCGAAGGGAAGATCGGCGCGGAGGAGTCTGCCATCGGTTATATGCCTCGAAAAGAGGATTTCGATCTGTCCAATCTGGAGATCGATTCGGCGGATTTTGACGAGTTGCTGAAGGTCGATCAGAAAGCCTATCTGCGGGATATGGAGGACGCGGAGGCGTTTTTGGCGAAGTTCGGCGACAAGGTGCCGCAACGCCTGCGCGCTCAGCTGGCAGCCCAGCAAGAACGACTGAAGTGATCAGATTGGGAGGTGCCTCGAGAAAAACCGGCGATGCGAAACGCAATCAACGAAATCGAAGGCATCAAGGTCTACTTCGCGCCGCGTCCCCTAATCACGGTCTTTGGCGTGAAATACCTTCATCTGCGCATGGAGGACGGTTCTGATCTTTACGTCACGGAGTATGGTCTTCCGTTTACGAAATGCTTGATGCCCGAAAACCACTGGGCAGATGAATCGTGGATGGAAAACCACAGTGTCCGATTGCCCGGAACAAGTGCGTTGTACCGGGTTACGACGAAAGAAGTCGAAGACCAATCCAAGGAAATCGTCGTCAAATGGAATCGAATGGGGCAGGACATCCCGGGAGAAACTCGGTCGACAGATACGGACGCCGAGTTTAACAGCCCCTTCATGGAGTTCAGCCTGGTTCTTGAACTTCGAAACACACGCTTCGAGTCTCCCGGTCGTCTGTTAACTCACAAGCCGCTGGCCATCTATGTCCCGCGAAAATACATCCAGGGCGAGCAATTAGGACGGCGGCGTCACAAGATTGAAGCAATTCAGCAGAACCATGATGAAATCGCGATTGACTGGAACCGAAACTACGCAGTCATTTACGAATGGTTGAAGGGAGTGGACGCGGCGGAGGCGTGCCGTCAGGGCTTGCTCACCCGTGCCGATCTCGGATCGCTGATTCAGCGTTCAAGCGAAGAACTGAACGCGAAAGGCTTCACCGTTAGCGACAACAAGCCGCAGCACATCATTGTGCGTGCGAACCACGACGGGAAGCTGCTGAGTGACCGCGGTGGGAAGATCTATTATGGTCTCGTGGATTTCGAGCTTCTCAAGCGAACGCCCACGCGCGAGCAGGAGATGCGAGCCCGCAAACGGAAGGACTACCTGATTCGACAGGCTCGCCGGTTCGAGCGTTACGAGCAGTTTCCGGAAGGCTTGACTCCCGTCACGATTATGGGCGTCGACTATGTCTACGGTCAGGTCGAGAGTACGGGCGGAGCGTTGTGGGTGGTTGGCCGCGATCCGATGTTGTTCGATTATTTCTTGCCGGAAAAGTGGCGACGGACTCCCAGAACGAAGATCAGCACTTCGCAGGAGATGTACGAAACGGTCACCATCGACAATGTGCATCTCGTGTGGCGCGTCTCTCGTGTGGGCCAGGTTCCCGACGCCGATCCGTTCGTTCGCCGTGAAGCACGGATTCTGTCGCATGGATACAACAGTCCCTTCGAGGAGTTCTCGATCGCGATGGAGCTTTCGCGTAAAGGGATCGAGACGACGTATCCTCGCGCGATCTACATGACCGGCCATCGGTCGACGGTCTCTTCCGCTCTGGTGGATAACAGTCGCTACGAGAGTCATTCCGGGATGCGAACGCCCGATGGACATTCCATGCTCAGCCGACATCACGAGTATCTGACGATCTGGGGCTATTGGAACGGGCCGGATGACGTGCTGGCGATGAAGGACGAGGCGATCTATAAAGGCATTGATGCGCTAGCCGCTTATCGCGAAGGGCGCTTCAGTAAACGTGATTATGTCCGTGTGATGCGGGCCGTAAAAACTCGCTTGGCCACCGCCCGAATCGAAGATCTCAGCCTCCGTGGTTCCCACCTTCTGTTGTCGATCGATCGCGATCAGCAGCTTGCTGTCGACAAAAAGGGGGTTCCCCTGGTTCGGATCTGCAACTTTGAATTGCTCAAACGCGTTGAGGAACCGGTTCTCGTGGGTTCGCCACTGACGCAATCGGTTTAGAGCACATTTGCAAACCTCTCTCTCCCTCTGAGGTCGTGCAACTTTTAAGTCGCTGGCTCGAATGAAGTTACAACATCCTCCCCGTGGCGATTCGTTTAACCCGCAGCCGTCAGGCGAGGACAGAGCAAAGAACGGAAGGTCATCCTCGCCTAACGGCTGCGGGTTAAACGAATCGCCACAAACTCGGTCCGTAACGGTTTTGAAGCCACTTGTAGAGAACAGGGAATTCCAACGATTCTCAATCTCAGACATACGAAGCGGAGGATCCTGCGATGAGATTCGACCTGACCATACTGACAAGCCTCGTTCTCGCCGTATCACTACCTGCCGCGGCCGAACCCTTGCTGACGCACACGGACGTATTCGTGGCCGGTACGGAAGGTTATTTTGGCTACCGGATCCCCGCGATCGAGACGGCCGGTGATGGGTCGCTGTTGGCGTTCGCCGAAGCCAGAAAGCACAACTTGCGCGACCCGGGTTACGAGGGGCAGGATATCGATCTGGTCTACCGTCGCAGCACGGACGGTGGATTGACCTGGTCGCCTATGAAAGTCATCGAGGATCCGGGTGAGCTTTGGTCGGCGGCGAATCCAGCGACGGTTGTGGATCGGCAGTCGGGTCGGATCTGGCTGCTGTACCTTCGATGTCGACCCGGCCGCAACACGCATACCGCGCGGCCCGGCACCGACGACAACCAGGTGCTCGCCCGATTCAGTGATGACCACGGTGTGAGTTGGTCCGAGCCGATCGATTTGACTCGTGTGGCTCGCGATTGGAGTGATCCAAAGTGGCGGGCCAGCGTCGTTGGGCCGGGCGGTGTCATTCAGGATCGGAACGGCCGACTGGTTGCCCCGGTGTGGAAGTATGAACCATTCGAAAACTTTGCGCTCTTCAGTGAAGACCGCGGGCAGACTTGGCAGCGGAGTCAAATGGTACCCGGCAACGGAGACGAGAATCAGATCGTGGAACTTGCCGATGGACGCCTGCTAATGGATATTCGTCAAAGCAAGGGGGATCATCGTTGGATGTCGTTTTCGGAAGACGGCGGACGAACTTGGTCCAAACCGCAACCTGGCAACCCGGTTTCGCCGGTGTGCTGTGCCATCGAGCGGCTAACAGCGAAATCCGCGGGCGATGATCTAGACCGAATCCTCTGGACGGGCCCGCGGGGGCCGGGTCGAAAGACGCTTGTCGCACGCATCAGTTATGACGAAGGGAAAACATTTCCGCTCGAGCAGATTATCAGCGAGCAATTTGCCGCCTATTCGGATTTGACCACGCTGCCGGATAAGACCGTCGGCGTGTTGTGGGAGCGTGGCGTCAAGGACGGTTATGAATACATCACTTTTACCCGTCTGAACCGGGAGTTCCTCGAGTTCCGACCCGCGCAACCGATGCCTGCTGATGAAGCGGCTGGGCCCCGACCTTATGAGATGGTTTGGGCTGACCGTCAGCCGCAGCACGCTCCATTAGTCGACTTCAATCAACTCGAAGGATGGCATGTCGAGTGTGTTGAGGGCGCGAATGCGCAGCTTTTCGAATCCCAGAAGTCTCGCGTGTGGGAATCACCGGTTGCGCGACTCGTGTACCGCGGCACCTCGGCCCAAAGTCGCATGATTCTGCGTCCCCCGGCTCCCGTGCCGATTCCTGAATCGTCAACAGCCACGACGATCTGGATCTATGGCAACAATTGGTCGTGGGTCCCTGACGCGACAACTCCGCGAGTCAACGTCTCTCTCTTGCTGCTCGATTCGCAGGATGTTCTGCACCCACTCGCACTCTCTCAGGTCGGATGGAAAGAATGGTGGTTGGTGCATCGGGTGTTGCCGAAGGAGTTGCGCGAGTGCGGTCCACTACGGCTGGCAGGAATTCAGATCGCGGGTGCGGCAAATGCCGAGGACCGAGAACTGCTCTTTGAAGACCTCGCATTCTTTGCTGAGTCTCACGAGCCACTTTCGTTTGATCCGCGTCCAGAGCGGGGAGTAGATCCGTTTCCAGGACAATCTCCCGGTGCGAATACCGGTCCGGGACGACTGCCGTTTCCCACGCGAGAAGAAACTATCCTGCCGGAAAATCAGACAACCGAATTCTCGACGAGACGGGACCAGGAAGACACGACATGGCGATTCGTTTACGAGGGAAGCGACGCGACGGTCGAATATGAATTGACGGCAGGAGATCAGTTCTGGAGGCCGGTGCCGATCCGATTAAATGGAAAACAGATCGCCACGGCGCTGGTTGATGCCGGACCCAAGTTCACACAGCCCGTTACGGACGCGCAGTTGGTGGAAGTCCAGCCGATCGATGAAGAACAGCTCCAAGCCTCTTGGCAGATGAAAGTCGCTGGTACTCCGGTCGTCGTTCAATCGACGATTCGGCTTTGGCAGAAGAGTCTGGTCGTTGACTGCGTGTGTAAGGGTGGACTTGCAACGGAGTTCTCATACGGACACCTTCGTGATGTCGAATCGCCGGAATTGCTTTCATTGCCCTACATGAACTACGGCGGACATCACCTGGCAGTCCTGATGTCCCGAAGTTCGTCGCCGTTTTTTGCTTCGGTCTGGATGGACTGGTATCGGTCCAATGCGTCCGTGCCGTATTCGACCGATCGCATTGACGGCGCCATCGTGAACCTGAACGGAGGCGTGCGTTATCTCCCGAAAACCGACGGTTGCCGCAACGACATGTACGAGCGGTTCTTCCTGACGTTCTCACCTGTGTTTGAAGAGACGCTGGCCACGATTGCAAACCCGCCGGCCAAGCGAGGGCGCGAGGCGGCGACTCGCCTGTGGCAGGAAAGTTGGGGGCCGCAGGACTATGATCGGGAGCGAGAACGATCCCGCAAGCTGCGCGCGTACGGCATCGAGATGTTGACGCAATGCAATCATGAGATTACATGGCGTGATGGAGGCGAGAGTTTCACGTTTCGTGAAAAGGCGGCACCGGGAAAAGGCGGTGATGAAGCGTTGAAGCAGTACGTTTCGGATCAGCGAAGCCTCGGCTGGCGGTCAGGACTGTACACAAACTACACCGATTTCGCTCCCGTGAATGCCTATTGGGATCCGGACCACGTGATGCGTCGCTCCGATGGCAATCTGGTGACCGCATGGCCTCGATGCTATTCCCCCAAGGCACTTTTTGCTGTCCAAATGGATCGGAAACTCGCGCCGCTCATTCAGCAGAAGTTTGGTACGGATGCCGCCTATACGGACGTTCACACATCAGTCGCTCCCTGGGACCGTACTGATTACGATGCGCGCGTGCCTGGGGCCGGTACGTTTGCCGCTACGTATTACGCTTATGGCGAGCTTTTGCTTCACGATCAGGATATCTATGACGGGCACTGCTGGTCCGAGGGAAATCACCAATGGCTCTATTCCGGTCTGTGCGTGGGCAACTACGCGTTAACCTACGGTGGTTTGCGTTTGTGGGAGTATCCCTACCTGCCGCATTTCGACCTGCTCAAGATGCACCCGCTGACGGTCGATATTGGAATGCCCTGGACAGCACAGTTCTTTAGTGGGAAAGAGAACTGGCAGTCTCCGGAGAACATCGTCCAGAGTATCGACCAGTTTCTGGCTGCGACGATTGCTTACGGTCACATCGGTTGGCTCGTGGAGGAAGTCCATGGCATGCGGCAGACGTGCCGGTCCTACTACATGTTGCAACCGCTGCAATCTCGTTATGCGATGCTGAAGCCAGAGGTGATTCGATACGGCACGGCCGATGGCACTTTGCTGGATTCGTCCGCTGCGTTTTGTTCTGGCGACTGGCGCGACTCACGTTTGTTTGTCCAGTATCCCAATGGGCTGCGAGTGTGGGTGAATGGGAATCCTTCGCAGTCGTGGACTGTCCAGGATGACGACGGTGAGTCGTACGAACTTCCGCCGTATGGGTGGTTAGCGATCGGGCCGGACGCCTTTCGCGAATCCTCGGCGAACATCGAAGGACATCGAGTCGATCGAGTCAGCACGCCGGAAACTGTGTTTCTGGATGGACGGGGACAGCGGTCGAGTTTGGATGGGATCGAGACCTCAGGCAGCATCGCGGTACGCAAGAGTCGACAGGCGGACGGCCTGACCGTCTCGATCGTCGAAGGCGTCGACCGTTTGACGATCGTGGATGTTGTGCGGGAGTTCGATGCGACGAGTGTCCAGGCCGGAATTCAAAAACTCGCCCGGGCGTCGACGATCTCGGTCCGAGCGTTCGACGAACAGGGGAAAGAACTGGGGCCCGTGCCAGCGCAGCGCGCAGATCGTGGATGGGAGCTTCAACCGCCGGCGACGGCTGTACGTCTTGAGGCGGTTGCACAGTAGGGTGCATTCTTCTCTGGCGACCGGATGGCCAGGGTATCGCGAGGTTCGAATTGGACCGATCCCGAGGAGGAACCACGGATCAAACCGACGGAACAGATCAGC
The DNA here is from genome assembly GCA_964522605.1 of uncultured Pirellulaceae bacterium. Classification (GTDB taxonomy): domain Bacteria; phylum Planctomycetota; class Planctomycetia; order Pirellulales; family Pirellulaceae; genus CAVZLD01. The sequence goes on along the minus strand of CAZFWV010000078.1, from coordinate 2,044 downwards.
ACCGACCGATCCGCGGTCATCCGTTTCCTCCGCGAAATCCGCGGCTCCTCTTCGGCCAAAGGCTCCAACCAACTTGTGCGTAACCATTCAGGAGCCTGCCGGAGCATTGCTGAGTTCGACTCCCAGCGACGGCTTTGCGTACACAAGAGGTTCCCGCCGGAGTCAATTATTGAAAGGATATGAAGGAGATGCTGGCTTCTTTGACTCGAATCCCGAGAGAGTCATTCACTGCGCCGCCGTCAATAAAACGCCGAGGTCGCAGAGGTTGTGGGCCGAGCGTTGTTGAGTTGGTTGCGCGGAGTTTCGTCTGGCTGTTGGCGTGTGGTGGCTTTGGTGTGTGGTCGAGTCCGTTGCTCGGGCAGCAGCCGGATCCTCCGGGGCAGGTGGCACCGGGCGAGACGCCCAAGTATGAGGCGTATCTGTTTGCCCACATGATGCACGGGGATTACTGGCGGCTTTACTACAGCGTTAGCCTCGACGGACTTCATTGGGAATTGCTCGCCGGCGGTCGGCGAGTGTTTGAAGATTACCGCGGTCACGCGGATCTCTGCCAAGGCCACGATGGACGATATTATCTGGTCGGCAATCGAAACGATAGCGCCCCGGATATCAACTTCTGGGTATCCGATGACCTGATCCACTGGAAGAAACACAGCGACTATGTGCCGGATCTGGATCACGTGCCAAATTACCCGAAGGCGATCCATCGCATAGGTGCCCCGAAGCTGTTCTATGACAGTCGCAGTGCCCAGTATCTTGTGACCTGGCACACGACACACGAAATTGATAACCAGGATTTACCCGAGCCGTACTGGGCGGGTCAGAGGACGTTGTACGCCACGTCCAAGGATCTGCGCGAGTTCTCGGACCCGCCGCGCCGGTTGTTCGATTGGGAAATGGCGACGATTGACGTCATCGTGCGGCGAATCGGTGATCGGTATTATGCGATCATCAAGGACGAACTCTATCCTTCGCTCGATTGGCCGACAGGCAAGACGATTCGGATCTGCAGCGCGGCAGAACTTCTCGGACCCTACTCCACGGCCGGACCACCGGTGAGTCCCAATTTTCGCGAGGCGCCCACGCTCATCCCTTCACCCAATGGGCAAGCGTGGTATCTCTACTACGAGCAGTATCCTGGCGTTGCCTATGGACTGTCGGTTGCCGGCAAGATCGAAGGCCCGTGGTATCAGATTTCCGGGGCAACGAACTATCGCGACTGGGATAAGTACCGACTGCCACCCAAGGTGCGTCATGGCTCGATGATTCCCATCACGCGCCGGCAATACGATGCTCTTGTGGCCGCCTTTGGAAAGGAGTGAAATCTACACTCCATCCACCACTGGGTATTTCCAGGGTTGGCGATAGTCGCGGCGCAACAGTTGCGAGGCTTGCGGATCGTTGACGACCGTCTTGGTCTGCGGATCGTAGACGAGCGGTCGATTCAGGTCCATGGCGAGATTCGCCAGGATACAACTGGCCGTCGAAATATGTCCCTCTTCGATGTCAGCGACGGGGCGGCTTCGGCTGTCAATCGCGGCCAGAAAGTCGAGCATATGACGACGAGTTGCCGGGGCCGCGTGGAGCTCGATGTCTTTTTCCGTTACGTCCTCCGGGAATTCCTCGCGCTCATACAGGCAGTCTTTGTGGATCGGTGTTCCGCCGCCACGCGGAATGAAGTCGTACTGCATGACGCTGGCTTTCAGTGTACCCTTGTCGCCATAGAGGAACATGGCCCAGGGATAATCCGGGTCCGGTGGATCTCCCCACGTGCGGTGCTGCCAGACGACGGTCAGATTGTCGTAGTCGAACGTGGCCGTTTGCGTGTCCGAGATATTCGACTTTCCGTCCTTCTGAACGAAGATGCCTCCGTCGGAAGTGATCTGGTTAGGCCAGCCAAGGCCCAGCATCCAGCGGACGGTGTCCAGCATGTGAACGCACATGTCGCCTACGATTCCATTGCCGTACTCCCGGAACGTACGCCACCAGCGGCGGTGAGGCAGGCCATCATAAGGCCGCAGTGGAGCCGGACCGGTCCACATCT
>CAZFWV010000077.1:0-23472 GCA_964522605.1 uncultured Pirellulaceae bacterium | reverse complement strand
AATACAAGTCGCTCGAATCGACCATCGAAATCCCGCTTCCCAACGACAGTACCGCGGGCGTGATGGCGGTTACGATTAGCAGCGATACGCTTGAAGCAACGACGATGGTGATCCAGAGTGACTTGGACATCATCGTGAAAAGCTCCCGCGATGAAGTCTTTGTGTTCGCCGAAAATCTGCGGACCGGAGCGCCTTGGTCTGGAGCGAAATTGCTGATCTCCAACGGGGAACAGGTTTTTGCCGAGGCTTCGACGGGTGAGGACGGTGTCTTTCAGCAGTCCTATCGCGAGCTACGCGATACGCAGGATGTGCGCGTGTTCGCCGTTCAGGATGGACATGTCGCCTCGAATATCATTGATCTCCAGGGCGTCAACGTCGCCCAGGGCCTGACGGAGAAAGGCTATCTCTATACCGATCGGCCAGCCTACCGCGCCGGTGATGTCGTGCATGTGCGCGGATGCCTGCGACAGGTCAGCGATGATCGATACGTGGTTCCCGTCGGAAAAAAGTGCACGCTGCGCGCCTTCGATCCGCGCAATCGGCTACTGCGCGAGGAAGAAGTGACCCTGAGTGAGTTTGGGTCTTTCCATACACACTTTGTACTTCCGCGCAGTTGTCCGCAGGGCGACTATCGGGTCATCATCATCGACCAACAGGAGCGGCAGTTTCAAGGCACGTTCGTCGTGCACGAGTATAAGCTGGAACCCGTGCGAATCATCGTAGATACGCCGCGACGAATCTACTATCGCGGTGAGAACATCGAGGGCAAGATCCGCGTCGAGTTCTATCACGGGGCTCCGCTCGCCAATCGGCAAGTCACCTACCAACTCGCGAACGATCGGTCTTACACCGCGACGACGGATGAGAAGGGGGAAGTCGCGATCAAATTGCCGACGCGCGACTATCTCGAAAGTCAGCTCCTGCCTCTCCTGGTTACCGTCCCGGATCGAAGCCTTCAGCAAGCCGTTAACTTCTTTCTTTCGACACAAGGGTTTTCGATATCGCTCGATACCGTGCGTTCCGTTTACGTTGCCGGGGAATCATTCGAGGTTTCACTGCGAACGCTTGATGCCGAGGGGAAACCGATTGAGCAGGAACTAACACTGCGGGTCCTGGAGCGGACCAAAGTCCATGGAACCGTCGGTGAGCGACTGGTGCAGGAATACGTTGTGCAGACCGACGACCAAGGAATCGCGCGCCAGACGGTCGCACTGGAAAAGGGTGGGGAGTACGTGTGTCGCGCGGTCGGAAGCGATCGTTTCGAAAACGTGATTTCGGGTGAGCACGTAATTCAGATCTCCGACGACCAGGATGACGTGCGGCTGCGTATCCTGGCGGACCGACATACCTTCCAGGTTGGCGATATTGCTGAGGTCCAGATCCATTGGCGCGAGCAACCGGCACTGGCGTTGGTCACGTTTCAGGGAGCGCGGGTCCTCGATTACCAGTTGATTACGCTTCAACAGGGTGCGAACACGCTGCGTTTGCCGCTTTCCGCGACACTCGCTCCCAATTTCGACCTGGCGGTGGCCGTGATGACTGACCCGCGGCAGACCGGTGACGCCAAGGGAAAAGGAATCCCCCTGCCGCGCTTCTTTACGACGTCCAGTTCCTTTTCTGTTGCCCGCGCGTTGAAGGTCCAGGTCCAGTGGAAGTCCACTCGGCAAGACGGCGAGCCGGTTCAGCCCGGGGACGAAGTCGAAGTCTCGGTCAAGACGACCGATCCTCAAGGAAAACCGGTATCGGCTGAAGTGAGCCTGGCGATGTTGGAGAAGAGTTTGTTGGATCGTTTCCCTTGGCCCATGCCGACCATCGATTCGTTCTTTGAGGGGACTCGCCGCGAACCTTCCGTGCGGACAACGTCCAGCATCTCGTTTTCTTACCGTCCCAAGACCCGGCCGATCGATCCGCAATTGCTCGCGGAGTGGGAACGGATTGAAGTGGAGCGAGCTGAAGAGGCTAGTCGCGCTACACAACCACTCGTAAGTGAGTGGATGGCCCTTCCCCGCGATCGGGTTTTGGGAGATGTGATCGAAGCACAGCCGACGGTCGATCTGTTCGCCGCCGGCCAGGCGCCAGCGCCTCACGCGGGTGTCCAGGTTCAGAGCGGCGTTGCCTCGAACATGGCAGCACGCGTCGTTGATGCGCCTCAACTCGCGTTGGGGTTCGACGCGGATGGGGTTCAGCAAGCAGTTACGCGCTTTGGTCGGATCGGCGGACAAGCGTGGGGTTACGCGGTGGATAGCAAGTTCGGTGTCGCGGAGGACCCAGGCGCGACGACATGGGCGGAAATGGGTGCGCGGCGTCATTACTACGCACCCGCCAATGTCGAGAACCTTGTGCAGCTAGGCAAGCAGAATCGTCAGCAAGTGCTCGTGCTGCAGTCCAACGGTGTAGTGGAAGCGATTGCACTTTCCGACACCGGACGCTTCGACGCCGCACAGGTACAGCAATTGGCGGTCCGGCTCGCCAGCGAGGGAGCTGTTCTGCTGCCAGAAATCGGTCCGCAGGAAACGGCCTACTGGAATCCCGCAATCGTCACGGACGAGAATGGGCAGGCGACGGTCACCTTCCGAATTCCTGAGCAATCAACGGCCTGGACATTCGCTGCCAAAGGGATCACGCCAGATACACTGGCCGGAGAAGTTAGTGCCGATCTGACCGTCAAGAAACCGCTCTTCGGCGAACTCAAACTGCCGCTTGCGTTCACCGATGGAGATCGAGCAGAGATTCTGGCGACCGTTCACAATTCTGCCGTCGACAACGGTCCCATTCAAGTGACTCTGAAAACGACGATTGCAGGTCGCTCCGTCACCGAGACGAAGACAATCGACGTGCAGGCGAAGGGACTCCATGAAACAAGCTTTGCCTGTGAATTCCACCGACCGCACGACAAGGATGGAGCGGAGACGATTGCTCCCCGCATGGATGTCGAGTTTGAATTGACGGTTACGGCTCCACGATCCGATGAAGCGGACGCGTCCTGGACAGACACGATCCGTCAGAGTGTGCCACTTCACCCGTTCGGTGTGCCCGTGTTTTCTGCGGTCAGCGGGTTGGCGGCGAGCGACACAACGGCATGGGTGGAAGCGTCGGCCACGATGCCATTCACCAATCCGACTCTTGAAATCCTTGTTGGGCCAACAGTCGAGCAGAGTCTAGTCGATATCGTGCTGGGACCGGCGCCCTGGTGCCAGTTGGAAATCGATCGGCTCGCATCTGGACTGGAAAGCACAACAAGTGATCTGATGGCGAGCTTGGCGCTGCAAAAGTTACTGGCGGCAAGTCGTGACGAAGGCGGGCCGACGTCGCAGACGCTCGACCAGCGAATTCGCGCCGCAATCAGCGCCCTCATTGCAGCTCAAAATGACGACGGGGGTTGGAGTTGGACCGGACTGGCCGGGAACAGCGACGCCTTTGCGTCTTCGCGCGCTGTATGGTCGCTGGCGCTGGCGAAGGACGCCGGTTATCGCATTGCGGAGGAGAACTTTGACCAGGCGGTCAATTATTTGCAGAGTCAAAGCGCTTCCGCCGACGCGAACGACTATGAGAGCAAGGCAGTGCTGTTGCACGCCTTGACGGTTGCAGGTCACGAAGATTTCACGCTCGCCAACCGGCTCTATCGCAGCCGACCCGTTCTTTCGCCGGCGGCCATTCTGTATACCGTGCTGGTCTTTGCCGAGATGGACCGAACAACAACGGCGAAAGAGCTGCTGGACGCGGTCGCCGAATTGAATCTTGACGAGTCGACCAGTCGGCGAGAGACTCCCCGCGGCCTGTTACCATGGAACAGCAGCCCCGCCGAGCTCCGCGCCTTGTATGCTTTGGGGCTGGAGCACGTTGAATCCGCTTCCCAGCGCACGCAAGAAACGATTGACTGGCTGCTCGCGCATCGAACGGGATATCGTTGGGCACCCGACAAGGCAACCGGACCTGCCGCATTGGCGTTGTGTCAATGGTCCGCGCGGAGCCGATTCGCCAACGAGAATTACCGTCTCACGGTGTCCGTGAACGATCAGAAGGTTGCCGAATTGCAGGTGACACCTTCGTCGCTGACTCAATCGGTCCAGGTGCCAAGCGAGTTCCTTCAGGAAGGAAAGCAGCGCGTTCAATTTCAGATCACGGGTCGAGGGCGCTACACGTATCAGTGCATCCTGGGTGGGTTTGTGTCGGCGGATCAACTCAAGAGCACGACTCGCTCTTACGAGATCCGTCGCTTCTACGAACCGGCTCCACTGGAACGCGATGGCAGGGAAATTCCTCGCGGTTTCGACGTTCTGGATGGCAGCTACTCATCGTTCCGCAACCCGCTAACACAATTACCTGTTGCACGTCGCGGTCATGTGGAATTGAATCTCTGGCGGCACGGGATTCCCCAGAATACGCCGGATCCCCAGTTGGAATACCTCGTGATTACTGAGCCGATTCCCTGTGGCACGACAGTTGTGGCCGATTCTGTTCGCGGCGGATTCGAACGATTCGAAATCGGTTCCGGTCAGATCACCTTCTACGTTGGCAGTCGGCGCCAGATCGGCGCGATTCACTACGATCTGACCGGGTATCTTCCGGGCGCTTACCGAGTTGGTCCGACGCTGGTGCGAAATGCGTATCGGCCGGACGAACTCGTTGTGGCTGAGCCGAAGACACTAGTGGTCGTGCCGCTCGGATCGCAGTCGGATGACGAATATCGATTGACTCCACGAGAGTTGTTCGAGCTGGGCAAGCTGGAATTTGGTGCGCATCAATTGGATGCCGCTCAAGTGCATCTGGAACAACTCATCCAGCAATGGAATCTGCGTGCCGAGATCTACAAGGAAGCGGTAACAACGCTCTTCAATATCCATCTGGAAAAAGGACCGGCAGAGAAGATCGTCCACTACTTCGAGATCGTGCGCGAAAAATGGCCGAACGAGAATGTTCCATTCGAAAAGATCCTGAAAGTCGGAAACGCCTATGATGAGATGGGCGAGTATGAACGGAGTTATCTCGTCTTTCGCGCGACCATCGAAGGCAGCTTCTCCCGGGAAAGTGCGGTCGCTGGTTTTCTCGAATCGCAAGGGGAGTTCCTGCGGAGCGTCGACGTCATGGGACAGTTGCTCCAGCAATATCCGCCGGAAAGCTACATCGCAGCCGCGGATTATTCCCTCGCACAACGTGTCTACGCAAAAGCACCGTCGGCTGCAGCGGATGACAAGCTGCGCCAGCAGAAGATCAACCGCGTGGATCTGATCCAACGGGCCTGGCGGATGCTGGAAAGCTTCTTGACTGCCTATCCGGATGATCCGGCGGCAGATCAAGCTGCGTTCGCTGCTGCGAATGCACTGTTGGATATCGAAGCGTACGATCAGGCGGCTGCCGCCTGTCAGCGGTACGCGGACTTGTATCCCAAGAGCGACCTGCTGGATAGCTTCTGGTACATCGTTGGCTATTGCCGCTTTGCCATGGGCCAGCACGAGCAGGCGATGGTCATGTGCCGCAAGGTTGCCGAGGCGAAGCGGGTGGATGAACGGACTGGGCGAGAGCAAGAGAGTGATGATAAGTGGCGAGCCATCTACATTCTCGGTCAGATTCATCACAGCCTGGGCGAAGCAGCCGAGGCGATCGCGCAGTATCGTCGCGTGGAAGATCGATTTCCTGACGCGAAACAGTCGATTGAATACTTCACACGCAAGGAGATCCGACTGCCCGAAGTCATCACAATTGAACCAGGGAAACCGGTTCAGATTGACTTGAAGTACCGCAACCTCGTGGGGTGTGATCTGAAAGTGTATCGGATCGATCTGATGAAGTTCGGGTTACTGAAGCGGGATCTGCAAGGAATTACGCAGATTAACCTTGCCGGTATTCGGCCGTACTTCGAACAGAGCATTGAATTGGGAGACGGTAAAGACTACGCCGATCGGGATCGCGCAATCACTCTGCCGTTAGACAAAGAGGGAGCGTATCTCGTCGTTGGTCGTGGTGATGACCTGTATGCCAGCGGACTCGTGTTGATCACGCCGCTCACGATCGAAGTGCAAGAGGATTCAGTAGCCGGCCAAGTGCGGACCACGGTGAAGAACCGAACGGACGAGCGGTATCAGCCGAATGTCCACGTGAAAGTGATCGGCAGCCGAAATGACGAATTCGTCTCCGGCAAAACGGATTTGCGCGGTGTCTACGTTGCCGATGGGATTCTGGGAACGTCGACCGTGATCGCCCAGGCGGAAACGTCGCGTTATGCGTTTTTCCGTGGATCAATCGATCTTGTCCCGGAAACCCAAGAGGGAAAGGCAGTTGAGGCCGCGGGTACGGAAACAACCGAATCGCTGCAGCGTCAGTTGCTGAAAGGCTTGCAGTTACGTAATACGATCAACCAGAAGAAGCAGGTCGAGCAACTTGACCAACTCTATGAAGCCCCGGCCGAGGGTGTCGAAGCATCCAAGGCGCTCCAGTAGAATAGTCCTCGACGCGGGAGTGCTTTCGATCAAGTTGATCGATGCGAATCGCGGCAGAGTCAAATCCAAGTGCATGTCTTTCGGCACGTTAAACTCATGCATGGGATCTTCTCTGCGCTCCTCTGCGCTCCTCTGCGCCTCTGAGTCCTCTGCGTTTCGCCTTTCTTCTTTTCTATCGCCGAAAAAGGTGAAACGCAGAGGGCGCGAAGGCGCAGCGCAACCTTCGGCCGCAACCAAACGGAGTGCTGCCGTGTTCGGCGCAATGGGTGTGCCACTGGCTATGCCAGTGCTGTTCCTCGACTCAAGAGGACACTGGCAAAGCCAGTGGCACACAGTACGGTTGCTGCCGAAGGCTGTGCCGTGCATCAAAATGACAACAGTAAAGCCAAGTAGAAGCACAACTCACCCCTACCGCATAATAGAATTCGCTCGCCCCGACAAGAAACTCAACGCTAGCAGTGTAAAGGGCCGCAGAGAGAGACAAGCGCGCAGGTCACAGACTGTCGCGAATCAACGAGGAATGGACTGCTTCACGATCACGGAAATCTACCGGATGCCTACCGAAATGCACAGAACCAGTTCAGAGGTCCCGGGACCTGAATCTCCCGTGGTCCGCTGTTGTTCCCAATATTGGCGATCGAGCAGCTACGCAATCGGTCGGGCGCGTGCGAAACGGTTTTCGAGACAATTTCTCCTGTGGGTCAGCGCGTTGATTCTCCTTGCGTTGTATCCGGGAGCTACCGTATCCGGCAACGACTGGCTGCAGTTCCAGCACAACGCGGCCCACCACGGTCGAGCGCCGGAAGCCGTCGAACCACCGTATCAACTGCGGTGGGTCTGGTACGGCGAAGACAATGTTGTGGTCGTGCGGCGGCCCGTCCCAGCCGGTCAGGTGCCTCGCCCGCCTCGCGAGAGCGTGGGGTTGCTCTCGTTCACGATGCACGCAGTCGTCGCCGACGGACGCGTGGTCTTCGGCGATCTGCCGGGCAGACTTTATTGCCTCGACTCGCGCGATGGCGGAACGATTTGGCAACGGCAGTTTCCGGGCGCTCTGGTGCATGCCGCGGCGATTGAGAAACCGTCCGATGATCCTCAGCAAAATCGCATTGTCGTCGCCTGTCAGGATGGCAGAATCTACGGACTGGATTGGGATGGTCGTGTCCTGTGGTCCGTTTCCGGCGGCCGACCGTTTGTGACTCCGCCAACCATTTCGCGCGCAACCGTCTATTGCGGGGGATTGGATGGTGTTTTCTATGCGATCGATTCAACATCTGGCGCCGTTCGCTGGCGCTTCGATGCAGGGGCCGCGATTCGCCAACCGGCGGCGGTTGACCAGGGCCATGTCTTCTTCGGCGCGGAGAACATGGTGTTCTACGCACTTGATGCTCGCACCGGGCAATTGCTCTGGAAGACAGAGCCGGGGCAGTTGACGGGTCAATCGTTCCGTAATACGTGGCCCGTCGTCGTCGATGACAAAGTGATGACATTCCAGATCCTGATCGATGGAATGGCCGAGTATGTGATGGAGGCGTTACTGTTCAACGCGACGCCGGGCAATCACCGACAGAAGCGTCTGGAAGATTGGCCTTTAGAACGTCAAGCCATCCTGGAATGGCTTGCCGGTGATCCGACGTATGCGGTCGACTGCGGCAAGTATTGGCAGGACAACGCCGGCGAGATGCTGCCGGAAACACGCAATATTCGGTGGGCAGGTGGCCCAACCCGAAAGTCGTTTTACGTGTTCACGACGAAGGGCGACGGCAACGGCAGAGCGGTTGAGCCCTATCAGGTGCCCATGGGCATCGTTGGTGGAACAGGCAACGCGAATATGGGGCCGGTCCTTGACGGGAGCGGACGTCCGATCACCTGGTGGCGCGTCTCGGCGCGGTCGATCATCACAGGGGGATCATTCGGTACGGCCTTCAGCCCCGACTTGAGCGCCCTGGACCTGGCGACCGGCGACCGCATCATCCTGCCAACTCGTCGGAATATTCATCAAGGTGGGCCCGGCATCGAGTTGGATAACCATCACATGCTGACCGCAGCCGGAGAGTATGTTTACTACCACAACCCATTCCGCCAGGCGCGTTGGATCAAGCTGGACGGCGACCAGAATCCAAACGGGCAAATCAGTGCGGTGTTTGGTCAGCATGATGGAGGTGGCTGGACGGGCGACGTTGTCTACTACGCTTCCAATGCCGATGCGGGACCGCGGTCGGCGCGGATTTTCGACACACACGGCGCTGCACGAACTCCGATCGTTGTCGCTGATCAGGCGTTATTCGTGAACGAACTCGACATCCGGGCACTAGCTTGTTACGAATCGGTTGGTGGGCAAAGTTCAGATGATCGCGCGGAAGTCTCGGCGGGCCGTCAGGCCACGAAAGCAGATGTAGTCGTTGAACGTGAGCCGCCGAGTGATTCGAATCCGGCAGTGCCGAGTTCGATTGGGGATCTGGAGGATTACATCTGGCAGCAGCGTGTCATTCGCGAGTTGCCGGCAGACGCGGAACCCGTTCGCGCAGAATTGGTGCGGCAAGTCGAGCGGATGATGGCCGCCGGACACCTGCAACCGTATTTTGCGAAGCGGGGCGAATTGAATGCACGATGGTACTTCACAAATCCCGGCGACTTGATTGGCCTGTTGGGGCGCATTCATCCTTACCTTCCGCCTGAACATCAGTCCCGCCTGCGTTCGTATCTGAAGCAGGAGATGTCTCTGCTTGCCCCATGGACGGATTGCTTGAACTCGCCAACCGAACCGGGAACGCCCCGACAGGTTTTTGAAGTTCCCGAACACATTCGCGAGTGGGACGGCGGGCGTCTGTATTCCTCTCTGCCCCGAGTCCACAATCTGTATTCGATTTGGAGTTGTCTGGAATGCCTCGATGATGAATCGCTTCTGCAGTCGCATTGGGAACCGATCCAGGCGTTTTATGATACCCATCGAAGTGAGGTAAACACGTATCTCGGAGGAGTTTCTGCTCCGATCGGCCTGGCGCGTCTGGCTCGACGGGTGGGTGATCGGGAAGTTGAGGGTCAGGCGGTGCGGGATGCGCGGGACGCATTCCTCGCGATCAAACAAGAGTCGAATTGGCGCACGCCGATGCTGCGTCGATATGGTTTTCAGCCGGAATGGTCCGACGAATTCAACTTCGCGGGATTTCACCTCTTGTCATTGGTCCCGGAAGTGGCGCGATACGTGCGTGATCATGACGAGATCCGTGATTCGATCACCGATCACGTTGCTCGGGGAACCGATCATTGGCCGATGTGGTTTCTATCCCAAGCCAGTGGGTTCAGCCGCTACTACGGTGAAAGTCATGCGCTTTCGCCGCTCTACTCCGCAATCATCTTTCCGGTCAAGGCGTTGATCGAGCAGCAGCCAGCGCAGCGACTGCAGAAGTACGTGGACGCCGAAGATGCGCCGATCGGTGATCTGTTCTTTCTGGAGCGGTTGTTGTTGACGCTCGAAGCCCACGGTCAGGAGACGTGGGACGACGTGCGTTGATCCAACGATGCACTCTCATTGTCCCGCACAAGTCCGTGCGACATTTAGGAATATGGCCGCGGAGCTGCGCGGAAGGACGCGGAGTTAGGCTCGCTTGCTCGTTCTCTCGTTCCCTGGCTTCCGCTCCTTCGTCAGCCCAATTTTCGGCCGTTCTCCCGCAGGTTGCCGATCGACGGATTGGCCGATTGTCCGTGCGATCAGATCTTTGAACATTTGGTGTGGATTCTGTTGAATGGCTTGGGGCTGAGAACTAGGATGAAGAGAATCCGGGCGGGCGATTCTCCGGTTGGGTGGTTTGCGTTGCGCCTCAGGGTCGAGGCCGGTCGGCAACTCATCGGAAAACAGGCCCGATCATTGAAGATCCGTGCCGCAATGCGACCTCCTGGAGCGGTTCCTTCCTCTCTGATGGCGGCACCTGTCGGTCCGTCGGCTGCTAGTTGTTCTCCGCTTTGCGAGTTGTGCCACATGTCCGAGCTGCTTCATCATCTCCGCCACCGGATCCTGGGGCGGATGCTCCTCTATGTCGTCCTTCCGACGCTACTGGTGCTCAGTACGATCATCGTCCTGTCGGCACGCGCCAATTGGCGGGCGATGCGCGAAGCGAGCGAAAAACGTCTGCAACTACAGGCCGAGTTAATTGCCTCGAAGATCGAATCGATTCACGGACGAGTTGTTCAATCGACGCAGCGGATGGCGCAGGCACAGGAAGCCGGGATGTTTGGTGATCGTCAGGCGTCTCTGGCGTTTGCTCGCGACGTGCTCGAGAGTGACGATGCCATCACCGGTGCGTACTTTGGATATGAGCCGAATGCCGACGGGAAAGATGCCGAATCGCTGGGTGTACTCCCCGCGGAATCGATGAATTCGAATGGCCGCTTCATTCCGTATTGGTTCGTCAGCAATGCCCGGGATCGCACAATAAAACTGGAGCCGCTGGTCGACATGGAATCCAGCCTCTACTACGACGGCGCCAAGGAGGAGTACTTAAAGACGAAGAAGGCAAAGCCGTTTATCACCGAGCCGTACGTCTACCAGGGAAAGATGATCGTCGAGCAAGTCTTCCCCATCATCATCGACGCAGAATTCAAAGGCATCGCGGGCATGGATATCGCATTGTCGGATATCGAATCCTTGCTGCAGTCAGATGTGAAGGATGAATCCGAAGAAGGAAATAGAGATGGAAAATCCGCAGATTGCTTCTTGATCAGTTCCCGTGGAAGTTTTATTGCTGCGACAACGGATCCACTTGACACGGGAGCGGAATCGACCGAGGACTTATTGCGAACGCAGCAGGTTTCGCAGACAGAGTACGACGAACTCTTTTCAAAGCTCACCCGCAGACCCCATCCCAAGAAGCCAGTGCTCGAAGACGATCCTACCGATGATGCTCAGTATTTTTTCGCCGTCGCCGATGTGCCAACGAGCGGATGGACGTTGGTGCTGCGCGAGGCAGAAGGCTTGACGACGGGGCCGATTTGGAGACAGTTGCTGCAACGGATCGCGCTGGCTCTGACCGGTGTGGGAATCATTATCGCGCTCTTGCTGACCATCTCGTATCGCTTGAGTCGGCGAGTGAACCTGGCCGTGGAAGCGGCGGAGCAGGTTGCCAATGGAGACCTCTCGCGCGAGATCAAGGCGGGCACGTGCCAGGACGAAACGGGGATCCTCTTGCGGTCGATCAGGAAGATGACGAACAACCTGAATGGTCTGATCGGAAACGTCAAACAGGCTAGCATCCAGTTGAACTCAACGGCGACACAACTGACCGCCACGAGCCGCCAACAGTCCGAGGCCTTCAGTTCATTTGGCGCCTCGGCCAACCAAATTGCCGCTGCAGCCAAGGAGATCTCTGCGACAACGACCGAGTTAGTCGATACGATGCGTGACGTGAATGAAGTTGCGGTGGGTACTCGCGATTTGGCGACGGCGGGAAATGCTCGACTCCATGATATGGAAAACAACATGCGCGAGCTGGACCGTGCAACCGGACCGATCGGCGAAAAACTGGCGGTGATCAATGAGAAGGCTTCTGATATCACAGGAATTGTAACCACGATCACCAAGGTGGCGGATCAGACGAATTTGTTGAGCGTTAATGCGGCCATTGAAGCCGAGAAGGCGGGCGAATACGGTGTCGGCTTTCTGGTCGTTGCCCGCGAAATTCGGCGACTCGCCGATCAAACCGCAGCCGCAACGCTCGATATCGGGCAGATGGTTCATCAGATGCAGTCGGCCGTCTCCGCCGGTGTCATGGAAATGGATCGGTTCACGGAGCAAGTTCGGCGCAGTGTTGAAGACGTAGTCCAGATCAGCCGGCAGATGTCGCAGATTATCGAACGTGTCAATACGAACACGGAGCAATTTGAGCGGGTAAATGAGAGTATGCAGAGCCAGGCGCAGGGAGCCGACCAGATCAGCCAGGCGATGTCGCAGCTGACATCACATGCTCAGCAGACTTCGGAAGCCATCCGTGAGTACGCACAGGCAGGGGATGACCTGTATCGCGCGATTGAATCCCTCAAGTCGTCGATCGCCTCTTTTCAACTGAAGTCGTGATCTTCCGTGCACGTTGTGTTTTTCACCTCCGATGACCAGACTTTCGCAATTCCGACTCGCTGTATTGTGGAGGTCATTCCTGTCGTTCGTTGGCGGCCACTCGCGGGCTCCGAGCGATGGATGAAGGGCTTGTTCAATTACCGGGCGACGCTGTTGCCCCTCTTGGACTTTGACCTGCTTCTGGGACGCGACGAACGGGGCTTGCGAAGAACGGCGCGCATTCTGGTCGTGCGCTCAGTCGAATCGCAAGCCGTGGAATTGCACACTGCCAAGCTGGGGTTGTTGGTCCAGCGCGTCCTGGGTAGTGAGCAGCTCGACGTCGATCGGCAGGCGACGCTCCACGGGGAGACCATGGCAGGGCGGGCGATTGATTCTCCGCAAAAATCTGGGCAGGCGCGTTCGACAGGCGACTCGCTCGGCAGCGCACCGGGCGAGCAAGCCGCGTCGACAATCGACCCGGTGGGGGCGGTGCGTCTACAATCGCTATTAGGCCCGGTCGTGCTCACTCCGACAGGAATGGTACAACTGATTCGGGTGGACGGGATACCGACTCCAGAGCTTTCATGACCGATCAAGAAACCCAACTGCGCCAGAAACTTGCCCGCACGACAGGCCTGTCGGATGCGCTGTTGGAGCAAGAAGGTGTGGTTTCCTTTATGCGGCAACGGTGCCGTCAACTGGGACTGCGCGATTTGGACGACTATGTCCAGCGAGTGACGCAGCAGGAGGACGAGCTAGATCTACTGGTTCACCAAGTGGCTGTTGCCGAAACGTGGCTTTTCCGGTATCCCGCATCGTATGAGTTGTTGTTGGACCATCTGCGCGTGTATCTTCAGAGTGCGATGGCGACGACGTATCTGCGGATGCTGAGTGTCGCCTGCGCAACGGGCGAGGAAGCCTACTCGATGGCGATCACGGCAGCGGCGGCGGGCTGGCCGTGGAGTCGCATCGTGGTGGATGCGGTCGATCGGCAAACGCAATCACTGGCGATCGCGCGTCGTGGCGTCTACACTCCTCGAGCTCATCGCGAATCGCCTCCACCCTGGGCAAAAGCCTGGTTGCATCCGGCGGACGGCAGGCTTCAAGTCGATTGTCGAGTGATGGCCACGGTGAATCTGGTTGTCGGTGATGTGCTCAACACGTCGTTTTCTCCGCCGGCGCGATCCTATGACATCGTGTTTTGTCGCAACCTGATCATCTACTTGAATCCCAATGCGCGCGAGCAGCTTGTCGATCGGCTGGAAGCGTGGTTGCGTCCCGATGGGCTCCTGTTCGTCGGGCATGCGGAGCATACGGCCGCATTAAGGTCGCGATTCTCACCGATCGCGGTACCGCATGCGTTTGCCATGCGACCCGCGCCGCCTGATTCCGCACATGCGCGGGCAAAGCCGGTTGTCGCGGCAAAGCCTGCCCGCTATGCGGTCCGCGCAGAACCGGATCCGCAGAAAGTGCCTCTCGCGGGTCATTCGCCGTTGCCGTCGTCGGCACGAGATGGGAAAAGCTCAGGATGGTCCTCGACCGAAATGCGTCTCGACAATCAACGGTCGAATCCGAACTCCGCGGCACGGCCGCAGTCGGATCTCGACGACGATATTGCGATGGCGGCCGATGCGCTCCCTGAACAGCAGAGACACGGATTGGAGCAGGCACGGGTCCAGGCAGATAACGGTGAGCTGCGTCAGGCCTTGTCGACTCTCCAGTCGATCATGAACACGAATCCCGCCGATCCTCGCCCATACGAGTTGCTTGGCAATATCTACTTGGCATTGCAGCAGTTGGATCAGGCGCGAAACGCATTCGAACGCCTCGTTTACCTATCGCCGAACCACACGGAGGCGCTTTTTCAATTGGCTCTCATCAGCGAACGTGAAGGGGATGTTCAGCAAGCCGTCCGGTACCGTCAGCGTGCGGCCCGATCGCGCGAGGCGGAGGTTCAAGAATGAACGCATCCTCTGGTGATAGTCCGCGGAAGTCCGAGTCGGTGGAAGCCAAGAGCGTATTTGGCGATCAGGCCATCCAGCGTTTATTGGATCAACCGTTGCTGCCTGAGGATTTGCAGGATGCCACGGACCGTGTCGCGCGAGCGCTGCAGACGCCCGACAAAAATGTTCAACGATTGCTTGTTTTCCAACTGTGCGAGCAAGCGTTCGCGATTTCGGCGAAGAGTGTCGCAAGAGTCACGCATGCGATTCCCGTCCATAGGATCCCTCACCGGACCAACGCATTGGTTCGCGGATTGTGCCATGTGGACGGTGATCTGCTTCTGTGCGCCGATTTGAAGAACCTGCTCGAAATCAGCTCCCCCGTCAAAGAACCGACGCAGCGTCAAACGGATCTACCGACGAGGGAAAGTCGACGGATGATCGTTCTGCAGGACAAATCTCACCTGTGGACCGTTGAGGTGGATGCAGTGGATGGTGTGATTGCGGTGATTCCCAAGGACCTCCAGACGCCTCCCCTGACCGCCGACTCGCGGACCGGTCATTTCACGGTCAATGTAGTTCGCCAGCAGAATCAACTTGTAGCAGTCCTTGACCTGCCTCGTGTGCTGAATCGGTTTCAAGCGGCTTTGTCATGAGCGGTGACCTTTCTGGATTTTCGTTGTTCGAGCTGTTCAAGCTGGAAGCCGAATCGCATGCGGCCGTCTTGAGTGATGGACTGCTGGCGATCGAGGCGAAGCCGGACGAGTTGTCGCACGTCGAGGGATTGATGCGTGCCGCGCATTCGATCAAGGGTGCGGCGCGGATTATCGGTCTGGACCCGATTGTGGAATTGGCTCACGCGATGGAGGACTGCTTTGTCGGCGTGCAGCGAGGGGCGGAGACCCTGACCTCGGCACGTGTTGATCAGCTGCTCCGCGGTGTCGACCTGATTCAGGGCCTGGCACAATTGAAGGAACAGGAAGCGAATCGCTGGGTTGTCGAGCAGACGGAAGAATGTCAGCAATTGACGACGCAGCTGCGTCAACCGCCACCAAGCGAGCGTTCGGAACCGGCGAAAACCTCATCGGCTGATCCGACGACCGAGGTCCCTGACATTCCGGCGACCCCGGACACCAAGGAACCGGCTTCGGTCGAGCTGCCGAGTGAGACGGGCGAAGCCGTCATTCGGGAGGGCGAGGCTCCCGCCGAGCCAGAGGTGCGACAAGAACCAACTCGGCAGGAATCCCGCTCTCCCGATATTGATCCCGGTGCGAGTGATATCAAGGAGCCCGATGCGACCGCGCCGGGAAAACCCGCAGATCCATCGACTCCGGCCGCCGATGTTGAGCCGGCTGCCGATACGCGGACCATTCCCGTCAGTTCCGCCAGCTTGCATCAAATCATGCGCCTCGCCAGCGAATCAATGATCGACGCACGACGACTGCAAAAGACGCAACAGGGCCTGGCGATGCTGCGCGATTCTCAACGTCGGTTTACCGCGTTGCTCAGTCAACTCGGACAGGCGGATCGAGTACCTGACGGGCAAGCATCGATGATTGAGGAGTTGCGATCACTGAATCGGACCATCGAGGATCGCCTGCAAGATCATGCCGCGCAATTGGATAAAGCTTTCTGGAATGTCGACAGCACGTCCACTGCGCTCTACCACCAGGTGATCGGCAGTCGGATGCGGCCGTTTCGAGAAGGGACGCAGCCGTTTCCTCGAATGATCCGCGATCTGTCTCGGACGCTCGGCAAACAAGTCCGCTTTCAGATTTTGGGTGAAGCCGTTGCCGTCGACCGCGACATCCTTCGCAAGCTGGAAGCTCCGTTGAATCACATTTTGCGCAATTCACTGGATCATGGAATCGAGACGCCGGCAGAGCGGGAGGCGGCGGGAAAACCGCCGGTGGGATCGGTGACGCTTGAAGCGCGCCACCATGCCGGGATGTTGACGGTTCAAGTCCGTGACGATGGACGCGGGATCGATCCGGAAAAAATCCGCCGGAAAGTGATCGAGCGAGGTCTGGCGAACGAAACGATGGCGGCTTCGATGAGTCACGAGGAGTTGTTCGAGTTTCTCTTTTTGCCCGGCTTCACGACGGCGCAGCAAGTGACGGAGGTGTCGGGGCGGGGCGTCGGCTTGGACGTCGTGCGTACGATGGTTCAAGAAGTCTCGGGCACCGTGCGCGTTTTTTCCGTGCCGAATCAAGAAACCACGTTCACTCTGCGATTGCCGGTCACGCTGTCCGTGATTCGAGCGGCCCTCGCGGAGATCGACGGAGAGCCGTATGCCTTTCCACTGGCGAAACTCGTTCGGATCGTGCGGGTGCCCGTTGAGGAGATCCAGCCGATCCAAGGAAAACTGCAGTTCATGTTGAATGATCGCTGCGTCGGACTCGTCCGCGCGAGCGAGGTCTTGGGTTTTCCCGCGGCAGATCTGACCGGTGAAACCATCAGTGTGATTGTGTTGGGGGAGGAGAATCAGTACTGTGGCTTGGCCGTCGATCGATTCATTGGCGAACAGGACTTGGCGGTGCGTCCGCTGGACCCTCGGTTGGGTAAAGTGCCACACATTTCGGCAGCCGCGGTGACCGAATCGGGAGATCCATTGTTGATCGTTGATATCGACGATCTGCTGCAGTCGATCAATCAATTGTTGGGCGAAGGTCGACTCCGCGGTGTCACCACCCTGAGCACGCAAGAATCCAAGGCAAAGCCGACGGTCCTGATTGTCGACGATTCGATCACCGTGCGTGAGGTTCAGCGACAATTGTTGTCACTGAGCGGGTATGATGTGGATGTCGCGGTCGACGGACAGGATGGATGGAACGCGTTGGCGACTCGAGCATATGATTTACTAATCACCGACGTCGATATGCCTCGGATGAACGGAATCGATCTGATTCGTGCCGTGCGACGTGAACCTCGCTTCGCGAAACTGCCGATCATTATCGTCTCTTACAAGGATCGCGAAGAAGATCGATTGCTTGGCTTGGAGGTTGGGGCGAATGCCTACCTGACGAAAGGAAGCTTCCATGATGATTCGTTCATCCGAACCGTCACGGATCTGATCGGAGAATCGGCGTGATCAGGATTGCGATCGTCAACGATCTGCGATTGGCTGTTGAGGCCTTGAGGCGGGTTGTGATGGCTCAGACCGATACGGAGATTGCCTGGGTCGCGATGGATGGCCAGGAAGCGGTTCGCAAATGCGCTGAAGATCGTCCGGATTTGATCTTGATGGATTTGATCATGCCGGTGATGGATGGAGTGGAAGCGACGCGACAGATCATGCAGCAGGCGCCCTGTCCGATTCTGGTCGTTACCGCGACCGTGCAAGGCAATTGCGCTCAGGTCTATGAAGCGCTGGGTCATGGAGCGCTCGATGCAGTTGATACGCCCACGTTAGGGCCGGAAGGGAATGTCTCTGGTGGCGAACAGCTCGTCCGCAAGATTCGCTTCGTGATGCGAGTGCGCGGTGAACGGGCGACCGGCCTTGAGATTGGGATGCCCTCAGCCACGCCGATTGTGGAACGAAGGTTGGACGTTCAGGTACCACTCGTTGCGATCGGTGCTTCCACGGGCGGCCCGCAAGCTCTGGCCGAAGTGTTCTCGCAAATGCCCCGCCCGTTGAAGTCTGCCATTGTGGTTGTGCAGCACCTGGATTCGCGATTCGTGCCAGGTCTGGCAGCGTGGCTCGCCAACGAATCGAAGCTGCCAGTGGAAATTGTGGACGGGCCAAGCCCGCCGATTCTCGACAAGGTCCATCTGGCATGCACTGACGATCACCTGATTCTTGCTCCCTCGGGCCACTTGATCTACACGCGAGACCCTGCTGCGCATGTACATCGACCGTCGGTTGACGTCTTCTTCCACTCGTTGATCAAAGCCGGACGGGAGCCCGGGGTTGCGGTGCTGCTGACCGGAATGGGTCGGGACGGTGCTCAAGGTTTGCTGGCGTTGCGACAAGCGGGCTGGCATACGATCGCGCAGGATCAGGCGACCAGTATTGTGTGGGGGATGCCGGGGGAAGCTGTCCGTTTGAATGCGGCGAATCACATTCTGCCGTTGAAGCAAATCGGACCGGCCATCAGTCGAGAAATGGAACGATTGTCTCGCTCACGATTGGAAAGGAATCGAAGATGACGGGTGCGGATCTTGATCTGGAAGCGGTACAGCGGCAGTTCGAACAAGATATCGTCGTGTTGCTTGTTGACGATCAAGCGATTATCGGAGAAGCCGTCCGCCGGATGCTCGCCCCGCATGACGACATCACATTTCACTTCTGCCAGAACCCGCAGGAGGCTTTGGCGCGTGCGGCCGAACTGCGACCGACCGTGATCCTGCAGGATCTGGTGATGCCGGAAATCGATGGCTTAGACCTCGTCCCTCAATATCGACAGCAGGAGGAAACGAAAGACACACCACTGATCGTACTTAGCACTCGAGAGGAACCGGTGACGAAGGCGGAAGCTTTCGCGCGCGGAGCTAATGATTACCTGGTCAAACTGCCTGATCAGCTCGAGCTGATCGCTCGAATTCGATACCATTCGAAGGGTTACATCAACCTGCTGCAACGTAATGCGGCCTACGAGGCGATTGCGCTGAGCCGTCAGCGTCTGGCGGCACAAATGGAGGCGGGAGCGAAGTACTTGAGTGCTTTGTTGCCTGAAAAGACCGAATCGCCGATCGCCGTCGACTGGCGCTATGTTCCTTCAACCGATATCGGTGGCGACACGTTTGGCTATCACTGGATTGATGAGGAACACTTCGCGTTTTACCTGATCGATGTGACCGGGCACGGACTGGACTCGGCCCTGCTGTCGGTCTCGGTCATGAATCAGCTGCGGTCCCGCGCGCTGGCCAATGCCGATTTTCGCGACCCCGCACAAGTTCTGGCGGCACTCAATGAAACGTTCCCGATGGAAGAGTACGGCGAGAAGTGCTTCACAATCTGGTACGGCGTGTATCAACCTAAGAGCCGCGATTTGATCTGGTGCGGAGGCGGACATCCGGATGCCCTGCTATATCCGCCGTCGGATGGTCCAGTCGAGCCACCGATCCGACTCGAGTCGCAAGGACCGATGATGGGTATGATCTCCTGGTCTGAATTCGAGACGGGACAGCAAACCATCCTGCCCGGCTCCAAGTTGTTTGTCTATAGTGACGGAGTTCACGAGATCCACAAGACCGATGGCAGCGAATGGAGCTTTGAGGAATACGTTGCATTCCTGACCCGAATTCTGCCCGAACCCTCCAACGCGATGGATGAATTGCTGAAACACGTGCGAGAACTTCACGGATCGGAGCTGCTGGATGATGACTTTTCGATGCTTGAACTCAGATTCTGATGCAACGTCACTGCTCTACTCTCCACTCTCCACAACTCCCT
The DNA here is from genome assembly GCA_964522605.1 of uncultured Pirellulaceae bacterium. Lineage (GTDB taxonomy): Bacteria > Planctomycetota > Planctomycetia > Pirellulales > Pirellulaceae > CAVZLD01. The sequence goes on along the minus strand of CAZFWV010000077.1, from coordinate 3,651 downwards.
TCCTCCCTCCTTTCCCTCTGCGGCCCTCCGCGCCTTGGCGCGGAGGGCCGCAGAGGGAAAGGAGGGAGGAGAGACGTGTTTTCATCCATTTGGTGAGGTCGAACATGAATGCGTCTATCTTGCGACTGGTCGTGGTGATCGTGGTGATTGCTGGAGTCCCTTGCCGGAATGGAAGCCACGGGGAGGTCGCGGCGCAGGGGACCGTATTCTCCCCGCGAATCATCTCTCCCCACGTTGCGGATACGTTGAGTCTGAAAACGTTTGCCGACTTCCCTCGCTGGGCTAACTTGACGGATGACGCACGGGCCTACGAGATCTATAGGTATCTGGCCGATACCGAAACCGGACTTTTCCACATGAACGTGGTCAGTGAAGGCGACGATGCGTTGGGCGAGTACACGCAGATTCGCGATCCGGTGAAGATTATCAATGTGTACGGCTACGCCTATTGCGCCATCCTCGGACCGGTTATGGCGGGCGTGTGCGAAGGCGTATCGCTCGGTCCTGCGAGAACTGTCACGCTGCCAAACTGGAGCCACGTGGCGGCCGAGGCCTTTTACGAAAATCGATGGCACTACCTGGACATCGATGTGCGCGCCGTGTTTCGCAGGTCGGATGGGACGTTGGCGTCGTTACAGGAAGCGCGCGAGGACACGACGTTGTGGCAAGACCGTGGCCCCCTGTTCTTCCCCAACGATGCGCTTGGTTCAGCGCAGAAGATCTACCGGGAAACGAAGGCTGAGTACTACCACGGTTTTCAACAGACCGGTCACACCATGGATTATGTTCTTCGCCCCGGGGAATCGCTCATTCGATGGTGGCAACCGCAGGGGGGAAGATGGCATCACCTTCCGCTTTACAATGACGAAGATTGGCTGCGTCGACTGATCGAGGCAGAACCGCGTGGACCCAAGCCGAATCACCGCCATTTCACCGTCCACAACCATGGAAATGGGCGTCTCGTGTACGAGCCCGATTTGACCAGCAAGTCGCGCGATTTTGAGTATGGAATCACGCAGCAAGAAAATCTGGTCACCACGCCCGCGGGGCTGACACTTCAGCACGCGGGAGAAGGTGAGGCCATGTTCGCGGTCCGTTCGCCATACATTATCGTGCCGTTGGTCGGTGACTTGGATTCGACAGAGGATGATTGTGACGCGTCGGTTGTCGAACTCGATGGTGCTGACGTACAGCTTTCGCTTTCCACCGACAATGGTCTGACGTGGGACCGGATCGGTGGGGAAGGTGTCGAACAAATGGATTCAACGCAGGACGCGGATGAAATAGAGGTGCCCAGCGACGGGGCTGGAGTTGACTCTTTGAAGTTGGGCAGATCGATGACACGTAGCCGAATTCGTGAGAATTCGGAGGTTGTGATGGAAGCTAACGCTGATACGACAAGCCCAAATTCTCACCAATTTGGCTACGTCCAACCTCGACGTTTCGATCTGACGCCGTGGGTTCGTGGTCGATACGGGTATCTGCTAAAACTCAAACTGACGGGCGATCCCGATAAAGCGATTGTTCGCCGGATGAAGATCACCACCTGGGTTCAGGTCGCGCCGGCCTCGCTTCCTGCTCTGCGACAAGGGGTCAACCGAATGACGTACCGCACGGGTGATCATTACGGCCTGAACACGCGCGTCGTCGAAGTGCGATCTCGCGCCAATCGGCCGGATGAGCTGTTGAAATATCTTGTCGCTCCGCCAACCGACTACGATCCAGGTCGTACCACGGAGCGGATTCATGGTGACGCCACTGCAGTTGTACAAGCTCCTGCCGATACGCGTATCGCATGGTTTACGGCAACGGCGCAGTTTCGAACGCACTTCCAGCAGGCGGCGACAAAGAATCAGAATACGATCGCCTATTCAATCGACGAGGGTCGGCATTTTGAAACCATCTACGAGTCGGATGTCCCGACGTACGTCAACCACTGGCACTACAATGCTGCTCGCGAAGTGCGTCTCGACGAGCCCGTTGAACGGTTGCTCGTGCGATACCATGGTGATCCCGCACTCAATAACTTCGCGATTTACGCCCACTGCATTGCTGACGCTACGATGCCGTTGTCTCCATTGCACGTGACGCATGTTTGGGAAGAAGACGGCGAACGGAAGAGCGAGTTGCGGATTCTGCCCGGACCCGGCGCCTATGAAATTGAGGCGGCCGTTCGGCCTAGGAATGTGTCGGTCGAGATGGCCGTGCCGCACAGCAAACGCTAAAATCAGTCTGGAGAGGGAAACAGAGAATTCATAAGGAGTCCGACGTATGCACAACCCCGAGCAGCCAAATCAAAACCGTCGATCAACTCGGCGCCAGTTCCTTTCACGTTCTGCCTCCGCCACAGCCGGCTTGGCGGGAAGTCTGGCGATCGCTCGCTTCGCACATGGAGCGGGGAGCGATGAACTTCGGATCGGCCTCGTCGGATGCGGCGGTCGTGGGACCGGAGCTGCCAATGATGCACTCCAAAGTAACGGCCCCATTCGTCTCATCGCGATGGCCGACGTCTTCGAGGATCGGTTGCAGCGGAGCTTGAAATCACTGGAGACGGTCGAAGAGATCCGCGATCGGATCTCGGTGCCCGAAGAGAATCGATTTATTGGGTTCGACGCTTACCAGAAGCTATTGGCCACCAACATTGATATTGTCCTGCTGACCACGCCGCCTGCCTTTCGGCCGTTGCACTATGCTGCGGCGATCGCGGCCGGAAAGCACGTGTTTATGGAGAAACCCTGCTGCCTGGACGGTCCCGGTTATCGCCTGTTGATGGAAACGAACAAGCTTGCCGACGACAAAAACCTGAAAGTCGTCGTCGGACTTCAGCGACGACATCAGGCCAGCTACGTCGAAGGAATCAATCGCATTCACGATGGAGAGGTTGGCGATATCATCCTAATTCGTACGTACTTCAACATGCCGGCGGGTGGGCCGAACTATGACCGTCGACCCGAGGGTATGACCGAGATGGAATGGCAGATTCGCCGCTGGAACATGTTCACCTGGCTGAGTGGAGACCACATTGTCGAGCAGGCGGTCCACGAAATCGATATCGCAAATTGGATGAAAAAAGACGAGCCGCCCGTGAAGGCCAACGGGTTGGGCGGTCGACAGGTTCGCATTGGCTGTGGAAACGGTCAGATCTTTGATCATCATTTTGTTGAATACGTCTACGCCGATGGCTCGAGACATTTTGCTCAGGCAAAGCAACAGCCCGGTGGATGGTCGCACGTGTCCGATAACGTGCATGGAACACGCGGCATGCTAACCGTGGGTTCCGGACCGTATGGGATGGGCGGCTCCGCGGACTACAGCGGTGGGGAAGGACGAGCGAACCGGCGTAGAGGAATGGTCAGTCCGTACCGACAGGAGCATCAGGATTTGGTCGACGCAATTCGGAACGGAGTGCCGCTCAACGATGGTTATCACGGGGCGAAGAGCAGTATGACCGCCGCGCTGGGACGGATGGTGACGTACTCCGGCGAGGAGATTACCTGGGAGCAAGCGACTCAATCTGATCTTGCCCTTGCACCGGGCTTGGAGCAATACACACTCAAGTCGATGCCGCCTGTCGTTCCCGATACAGATGGCAATTATCCGATCGCCGTACCAGGGCAAACTAAAGTGGTCTAGATTCGCTCACGTCAGACC
>CAZFWV010000076.1:22376-23556 GCA_964522605.1 uncultured Pirellulaceae bacterium | reverse complement strand
AGCCTCGCCCTCCCAGTTCTGAAACCGGTTCTAATGTATTTGCCGCAGGGCCACAGTTATTTCTTCTATTTTTTCGCTTTGCGAAAACGCAAGTCATTAAAGAGTTTCTCCACCTGCTCCACCATATCGCCGATCTCTCGGAAACCCCTTAGATCTGGATTTCCCTGGGGGTAACTCGCCGGATTCGAACGTGCCGCTTCGGAAAGCTGCTTGAAAGCCGCTTGATTCGGGTTCGTAAAGGGAATCTCGGCGGAGATCATCAGACTGATCTCCGGCCGCAGAATGAAGTTCATGAATTGCTCGGCGGCATCCTGGTGCTTTGCGCCACGCGGGATCGCCAGACAATCGACGTACCGATGTGCTCCCTCCTTCGGCAACACATACTGGTAGATCGGTGACTTCCCCAGCAGGATGCCGGCATCACCGCTCCAAGTAAGCGCAATGTCCGCGTTCCCGCTGATCATCACCTGAGCTGCGGTATCGGAATCAAAAACCGCAACTTGCGGAATCCACGCTTCCCAAACCGGCTTGACCTGCTCCAACACTTCGGGAGTCACCTCATTGACCGACAAGCCCAGGTAACAGAGTGCCCACCCGAGCCATTCTCGAGGATCACTTAGCGCGACGATTCGCCCACGGTAATCTCCCGAAAAGACATCCGCGTACCCTTGAACCGGCTTTTCGACGCGTTCGGTATTGACGACAATCCCGACCGTCCCGGACAGCCACGGAACACTGTAGGCCCCCTCGGGATCGTGCGGCAGATCGCGGAAGCTGGGATCCAGATTTTTCAGATTCGGTATCCGGTCAAGCCGTAAAGGCTGCAGAGCATCTCTGCGAATCAGCGCCTCCACAGCATAGTCACTCGGTTGCACCAGATCGTAACGCCGCCCGACGAGTCGGTGCCGCAGCAATTCTTCATTCGAGCTGTAGTACTCGCGCAGGACGCGAATCCCCGTTTCGCCCGCAAAGGCCTCCACAACCGAATCAGGAACATATCCCGGCCAGCAGAACAAAACCAATGGCTCTGGCGTCCCCTCTTGTTCTTCCGACGCTTCGGCTGCAACGACCTCCGCTGGTGCGCCGTTCAGCGGTGCCTCCACCGGCTCTTCCGCCATCTGCTTCGCCGGTTCCTCCACGGTCACTTCGACGGCCACCTGTGCTTCCGGTTCCTCGGTCC
>CAZFWV010000076.1:0-22276 GCA_964522605.1 uncultured Pirellulaceae bacterium | reverse complement strand
GTCGTTCGCTTCACCTTCGTCTTTGTCGTCTGCTTCGCCTTCGAGATCTTCGCAAGATTCTTCTGCCCCTTCCTCGGTGCTCTCTTCGCCGATCGCGTCCGGATGTTCGCCAGACGGTTCCTCCTCCCGTTGCTCCTCGGCTTGCTCATCGACCTGCGCTTGCGCAATGCGTGCATTGCTGATCCCCATGAGGGAACTCATGGCCAGCGTGAAGACGACGATTCGGCAAAAAGCACACATGACGGGATCTCGCACTGCGGTCATCTGCTAGATTGTTACCTGCTCGTTCCTAAAGCACATTTGAAAACTCCTCTCCGCGAGGTCGTACTGCTTTTAAGTTATTGGCTCGAAGGAGACTACAACATCCTCCCGGCGGCGATTCGTTTAACCCGCAGCCGTGAGGCGAGGACAAAAGAACAAACAAAAACCTCTCCTGCGGCATCGATTACGTTGTGGTCGTGGATGGATGATCGGGCTCACCGCCACGATCCGTAAACACGCGGTAGCGCCAATACGGAGCCGGATTGAGCAGAATCTTACCGGTTCCCTCGAACACACGCACAAAACCTTCACCCGAGGTAAATCGCCCAAAAAAGTTCTTGGTGGACCGCTGAACCTTGAAGGAGACATCGCTGGTTCGGCAAATCACGTACTTCCCCTCGGCAGCAATTCGCTTGTTTCCGTCCAGGGAAATCTCTTCCACAGGGCCGCGTGTCGTGACGACGACCTTGCCTTGCCCCTTCACTTTCGTCTGCAGATAAACGGGACCTTCGCCAGCCCAGAGCGAGGTCAGCAAGCGCTCCCGATGGTAGCTCACTTCCACGCTTCCCTCGGAAGCCCAATAAGTACCCCGCTCCAGAATCCAGGATTCGCCGTGAAGATCCAGCACATGGAAACCACCCAGTGTCGACTCAAGCGTAATTACTCCCGTACCGACATACATGGGCCGGTAAATCGCCTCGTCCGCCAACAGTGACTTGATTGCGCCACCGAGAGACGGCAGGAGTTTCGAATGGATCTGGATGTCACCCTGCAGATAGCTAAGCGCTCCGGCCTCGACGCGCACCATTTCGTCCCGCAGGTGAATATCCACATATCGGGTGCCTTCAAGTTCATGAATCTTGAATTCGGCCATCGGTTCGCCTGTTCATTGAACACCACGTGAAAGAAAGCTCGAGAAGCACCTTCGGGCCTCAGGAAATCACTTCGAGCCCCCTTGAACTTCCTTTACCGGCTTCTCGCAGCGGATACAGGTGTGGTACGTGGACCATCTCTGACGTTCGACTCGGTTCTCGCGCCCGAAGATATTAATTCCTGATCGCTGAAGCAACACGCCACCGCCGGCGAAGACGAGTACGGCGATGGATGCCGCCACCAGAATGGAACTGAAATACCAAATAAACGGAGTCATGATCAGAACGAGGGCAAGCCAGGCCGGCCAGTACCCGTCTTCCGGTTCTGCGTAAACTGCAGGCGACTCTTCCTTCTCCGCGGCAGTATCGCACACATCACAGACCAGCTTGCCGTAATAGTCGCACTGCTGGTTGACACACTGCAGTTGCGTGTCGGGAGGCAGCAGTCGAGCTCGACAATGGAAACAGAAGAAACTGTGACAAGCGGGGCAGTGGTAGGCATCGGCATCCACACGTGTCCCACAGACAGGGCATTTATCCACGACACCCCGTCGCTCGCACGCCGTCGTCGCGACACCGCGCTCGCCCTCTTCCCCCGATTCTTTGACGTGATCCTCTTGGGTCTCCATTGCGACACCTTGACTTGGCCAAATTGTTGTTGCCCGAAACCTTCAATCCCTCAGGCATCCCGCGAGCCTGCTTGCCGACGGTCCACAGAAATGTGTCTCATTGTTACCACATGCTGTCAACTCGTTGGGAAAAAAAAGCGAGGACAGGCCCCCGGCGCCCTGAGGAACGGCTCAGAAACGACTTCCTCGTTTAACCTACGGGCGTCGCCCTGCGGGTGGGGAGGAATCTACCGCGGCCCGCTGGGCACGCGGTTAAACGAGAGGACCGAGATGCCCTACTTGTTTCTGAATCATCGCACAGTTGCCCGCCGACGGGACACGCACACTTCCGAAGCCAGACCCCTTTCAGGGGCTATGCAGTATAGAAGTTCGCGTTGTTACCGCAACTTAATCGACAGAATTCACTCTCGCTCGGGAGAGTCGGGCTGCAGGCCTGGAGAGGGCGGATTGCGCAACGCCCTGGGCTGTTGAATTTTGACAGGCTCGTTGGTAGCGGACCCGATCCACTCTGGCTCCCCCCGCCCCGCTTCGGGGAGAGGGGCTTTCAACGCGCCACAATCCGCGGGAAATCTTGGGACTTTTCGATGCCGTGCCCCCTCATCCCCAGCCCTTCTCCCCCGCAACGCCGGGGGAGTAGGGAGCGAGGATCTCGGTTCGTTTATTGCCCGCCAGCACTCCCCATGTTTCTGAGTCGAAAGCATATTCAACAGCCCCGCACCGCCCTGTCCGGGCCCGCGACCCGGACCTCGCAGAGGGAGAGAAAATTGTCTTGGTAAACTCCCGAAAACGTGATAATCGAAGTTCACGGGACTCGAGGCGCCTCGCGTCGGAAGTGGACTCTTCTAGCCGACGATCTCAGAGCCCTAGCGCTTCGCCACAATTGCTTCGGACGTCCGGTCATAATTAGCACCGCAGAATTGAATCCACTCATCGCCTCTGATGAGTGATGCTGACGTGGTGCAGCCAAACAGAGTGCGATCTCCAGATATTCCTTGAGTATCGTGTCTGCTCCTACGACGGAGTTCGCGGGACAGTTTGAAGACGAGTATACTGATTGCCCGTGCTACATAAACATGACTTGATTTGCCAGGGTCTGCCTACCACGCTCAGGAAACGCACGCACGAAGGCAGTCACTTTACAGCTTCGTGGATGAGCGAGAGCGCGGCGCAAGATAATGGAGCGCAGGACGTTCGATGGAGCGACAGCCATCACAATGGTTGGGACCGGCCACGCGAGATTCGCGGCGCCGACAGCCCAGGAGAGACCATCCACTCGGACGATTCCCAAACGAGTACTGGGGAAGACCGGCGTCGAAGTGAGCAGCTTGATCCTCGGCGCGTCCGTTCGCTCATCAGAGCGTTAACGCGCCGGCCGCAATGGCTGAGAAACCGCTCAGTCCACAAGACTGCAGCGATTTGGAAAAACACATATCGTGACACATTCAGAGGCGGAGCCTGCGTGAGCCATGCGGCTCTGTTGGTCCCATTGCAGTTCTCGTGTGTGTCAAAACCTGAAAGGCAGTCAATAAGTCATGAAACTAAATCGACGAAGGCTCCTCGGCGTCGGTCTCGCCAGCGGGGCGACAGCAGCCGCGTTGCCGATATCCTGTTGGGGCCAATTGGACGCGGACAACGCCAAGTACGCCACGCTGGATGCCGTGCTTCGTGAGCCGATTTTCAGGAAAGAGCTTTTTGCGGAACCGATTGTTATTGAGTCGGTAGAGTTGCTGCGTCGTGGTGAATCCTACTTGTGTCGTGTGCGATCGAGGAATGGTGCGATCGGCATCTCCGTGGCTCACGACACGATGAGTCTCTTGTATCCGATATTTGTCAATCGAGTGAAGCCCGTCTTCGTCGGTCAGGATGCTCGGCGTCTCGATGAACTGCTCGACAAGACGCTGGAATACGCCTTCAATTTTCGTTTAGGCGGCTTGGCAATCGGTATTCCTCTGGCCACCATCGAATTTGCCATTCTCGACATGATGGGACGAATCGCCGGCAAGCCAGTTGGTCAGCTGATCGGCACGATCCACAACACGCACATTCCGGTCTATCAGGCGACCGAGTGGCGGGAGAAACCGGTTGAGGAGTCCGTCGCACTTATCAAGGAGGCGGTCGAAAGGAGTCAAGCCCACGCCGTGAAAATCAAGGTGGGGGCGCTCATGTTCATGACGAAAGATCTAGATGCGCGCGGTCCGTTCGGCAGAACTGAGGCCATCATTCCACGGATCCGGGAAGTCTTTGGCGATGAGATGACTCTGTATGCAGATGCGAATGGCTATTACACCGATGTGAACGAAGCAATCCGGGTTGGCAAGCTGTTGCAGCAGTACGACTACAGCTATTTCGAGGAACCCGTTTTCTTTGACTGGCTTGACGGCACCAAACAGGTGGCAGATGCACTTTCCATTCCGGTCGCGGGTGGTGAACAACAACACAGTATCCATGCCTTTCGTTGGTTGTTGGCCAACGATGGTCTGGATATTGTTCAACCCGACCAATATTACTTTGGTGGGTTGATCCGATCCCTCAAGGTGGCTCGGATGGGCGATGCCCTGGGCAAGAAGTGCATCCCGCATATTTCCGGTGGATTTGGTTTCATTTACATGCTCCACCTCGTGTCCGCGATGCCCAACGCCGGACCGCACATTGAGTTTAAAGGTTACACAAATATACCCATCGAATGTGCAACGTCACCGCTTCGTGTGGAAGATGGGAAGATCAAAGTTCCAACCGGTCCAGGCATCGGCGTGGATCTCGATCCAGACTACGTCAAGGAATACCGCGACGTCGAGTATGCCTGATGGCAGACGGCGCAGCGGCTGACCTTCCGAGGTCGGACACCGCACGTGAAGTGCAGGCGTCGACGCTGGTTGTCCCACGCCATATCAACGAATCTGCAGGACAATCGGGTCGGAGTTCAGCGAATCGACGATAATCTGTTCCGCGTCTGCGGAGTGCAGCATGCGGATCTCCCGCGTTTGTCCGGGAGCCAGGTCGAAGAAGTTGTCCTCGAATACCGCGCCCGTTGCCCCCTCCGCTACAAAGTTTACCTGCCGGGCAAACGCGCGGCTTGATACGGAGATCTTCCCGTCTTCCCACTGAGCGCTCAGCCCCGCAGCCGGCAAGTGCAGATATCGCTCGGCACTCAGGAGTTGCGAGATGACTCGTTGCGCATATTCCGCTTGCAGAAATTCGCGGCGTTTCACGATCGGTCCAAGCTCCGTGGTGGAGAAGCATCGCTTCGCTTCCCCCGGCGCGACGTCCACTCGCTCGGTCCTCTCACCGAGAGTATCTCCCTGAAACGTTCGCCGCTTGACCGTTAGATCCCCGGAAACGGTCACCGGCGAGTCATTGACCACCCAGACAAAAATCTCGTCCCTTGTTTGTTCGAAACTCACGAGGATCGGATCGTAGGATCGCCGGAGGTAGTAGTAGGCGATTTTCGGCTCGAGATAGTAGTCAATGATGGACCAATAGATGATCGGCCAGGAGTCGTTTAAGCGCCACACCATGTTGCCCCAGCAACGTCGATTGCCATCCGGCTGTCCGTCCGGTGTCCCTCGCCGTTGACGCTCGACACGATCCCGTAAATAGTCGCCGTGTGCCGTTCCCAGGACACGGATCAAGTCTTCGGCGGATACGGGATCGCAGTAATCCTCGATTGGACCCACTTTGTCCCACGAGCCGTCAACCGAACGATATTGCCACATCGGAGGCCATGCCGCCTTGCCCGGTGTCGTGATGGAGGCATCGTGGGCCTGCGGCCAGATTTCCTCATCGCGGAGGAATCGCCGCATGCTGTTGAGGGAGGGGGCGCTGACGCGTCCCACTTCGGAAGCGTACAGCGGAACGGAAGCATGCGGACAGAATTTGAGCGTAGTGTAATCGTGCCAGTCGCCCTCCAAAGGCCAATTTGGCACACGACCACCGAACGGGGAACTGGAATGAAACAACCGATCGGGGTCAAGTTGTCCCACGGCCTGCGGCATGATGCTTTCGAACAGTCGATTTCCCACGATCGGCCTTGTGCCATACCGAAAATCCCATCCCATGTGATTCTCGTTACCTCCGACCCATAACAAGACGCAAGGGTGATTGCGCAGGCTCCGGATCATGCTCTCGACTTCCTGCTGGCAGTTTTGATCAAACTGCTCGTCGCCGCTCGGATGCATACCGTAGCCAAACATGAAGTCTTGCCAGACCAAGATGCCACGTCGATCACACTCATCATAAAACGACTGTGGTGGAACGTTGCCTTCTCCCCAAATCCGTAGCACGTTCATCCGGCCGTATTCCATCAGCTCGAGCAACCGCATCGCTCGCTCGTCATTCCAACAATGAGTGGACCCTTCCAACGGCGCAAGATCAGCACCTCGCAGGAAAATCGGCTGGCCGTTCACGTCAAAGCGAAACCGCTTCTCACCAGTGTCTGCATCCAGCAGAACCGGTCTGACATCCCGGATCCCGAATGAAACGGAGCGAGTCTCCAGTTGCCGGTTCTGATGCTGGAGGTTTACCTCGAGCTTGTATAACGGCTGCTCGCCGTGGGTGCGCGGCCACCAGAGTTGTGGGGTGTCCACGTCGAGCACGGACTCGACGGTGCCTGCAACATCCGAAAAATTGACGGTGGCAATCGGTTCTCCGTCCGGAGCCTGCAGCGTCATCTCTAGGGAAGTCGCAGGCCCGGCAAGTTCCAACTGAATGTGAACACGCGCATGCCCGAAGTCCCTCGAAAGCTGCGGCCGGACCCACACGTCCTGAACCCAGGACCGGTCGGGAATATCTAAAAACACTTCACGAAAAACACCGACTTTGATCGAATCGGGACGCGCCCCAAGATAGGATCCAAAATCACTGTGACACTTGCGGAGAAAATGAAATTTGCTGACGCCTTCGAAATGCTCTGGGACGTCAAGCTGCTTCAAAAATCGTGGGACAGATGAGAAGACAATTACGAGTACGTTCGAGTCATCGGTTCTACTGAGCTTGTCCCGAATGTCAACCGAGTAGCGGCGGTACATATTATCGAAGGTGCCAACTGGCTGGCCGTTCAGGTAGGCCGTCGCCAGGGTATCAAGTCCGTCGAAGCAGAGGAACAAAGGACCATCGTGATGATGGGGGCTCGGAAACCTACACGCATATGCCCAATCCTTTTCGCTGACCCATGTGCAATCGGCTGCATTCTTTCCGATGCGCGGATCGGAAATCATACCATGGTCGAGCAGGATATCATGAACTTGCGCCGGCATCTGCCGAACAGCGAGCCAGTCGTTCGTTGCGGCCGCGATCTCGCGCGTTAGTTCGCGAATATCAGGCCGTGTATCGTTTAACTGCCGAATCCACCAATTCTCGCTCAACAACACTCGGCTCCGTTCAGCACGCAATCCAGCGACGGGGTACACCAGCAAGCTTACAAGCACGCTGATGGTTATGACGTGCGAGTTGGCGGATGGGATTATCGAACGCATGATATGTGATCTCGTCTCGTCGGGTTACCGCAGATTACGGACGGAATCGTCCGCGGCCAATTCTCATTATCATTCGTGCTCTGTCCACGTCTCACTGCTCGTTTTCATGTACGGGTGGATAGGGCGAACCCGTCAATCCGCTACGGATCGCGCCGCAGATGTATGATGACGTACGGCATTTCCGACTCCAGATCCGGATACATCCGCCCATTTCCTGCTTCATCGAACGCTTCAATGAAGTACATCACGTCCCAGCGCGGGATCACGAATTCGCCGGGAATGGTGCCAACGTAATGGCCATTTGGTTCATCGAGGATCATTTCCGCAGTTTCGTAATCCTCGAACTGCGTTAGATGTCGGTATCGTAGTCTCACCCGATCGATTCCCGACGGATCCGTCACACGTGCCGAGACTCGAATCGCCTCCCCGGGTTCTGCTGCTGCAATTCGGTCGAGTTCGACGACGGGCGGCTTCCGATCATCTGACACTTGCAACTTAAAGGGCGACTGGAGGTCCTTCCGCGGGTACGTCATGGGCGGACCGCCTTCAGAGCATGACTCGAATTCGTACAAAATATGTTGTCCCACTGCAGGTAACGGCACTTCGACTGCGAATCGCCAGCGACCCTCGACCCGCATGTCGTAGACCTGCTCCTGGCTTTGGGCAGACACGATTCGGCAGCGCACGTATTCAGGTTCCCTCAGCGAGAACACGGTGGCATGGAGTGTTGTCGAGCTGTCCGAAAGGACTCGCTGAGGTGGGACATGGACAATCTGAATCGCGTCGCCCTGCAGATTCTGCCTGAACTCCGCCCGCTCCCGTTCCAGCTCGTCGATCCCTTTTCGCAAGAGTCTGAGCTCGTCCTTCCAGTGACCGGCCAGTCCACCGTGTTCAATTCCCATTGCGAGATTGTCCGTGTAAACATCGCCCGTCGACTCGACGAGTTTTTGCCATGCATCGACCGCTTGCTTTTCCTGAAGGATGGCACGATCCAAGGACCGAAGGTCGTGAGTTTCCTGAAAGAGACAATAGTCCACGGCTGCCGGGATTCTCCGCGAATGATAGAGCGCCAGGTAAGCAAGAATCCTGAGGTCCGTGACGGCGGAGTGAAACTCCTTGGAGGCCGCTGAGCCAACACAGGCTTCCGCTTCAGCAATCTGATTCAAAATCGAATCCGCCGTCTGGGCAAACCACTGACTCGTTTCGGCAGGGCGTCGCTTCGCCGTTTGTTTCCCCTCGAGAATCAAAGACGCCTCTTCTTGGAAACTTGCGAATTGCTCGACGTCGCTACCTTCTGCCGTGGCGTATTCAGGCAGATCATCCATCCTCATTTTCTCCGCCCAACCACGCGTTGTAGGAAAGTACCGATAGCGATAACAGGCCGCCACAATCCGCGGCAAGACCTGGCTTGCTATGTGCAGGCCTTGCATGATGCATGGCCCTGCCCTGTCACCGAAGCGATGCTTGAACTCGCTTTCCCAGGTATCAGCGGGAGTCTCTGGATTGTAGCCCAGGCGACCAAACACCTGATAGAAATGCCAGTAGCGTTCAAATTCGTAGTCATAGTACCGGTAGTCGGCCGTCAGCAGATCAAACGGCCGTTCATCGTGGGGGCGAGCCAACATCTTGGTCGCCAACGGCTCGTTTACCTCGAAGCTGTTCCCTTCATAGACATGAGCGCTCTCGGCAAACCGTCGCGCATAGTCGGGATCTCCCCAAAGCAACACTCGAGCTGTTCCGCCGTTCCAGAGACGCCAATGGACCTTGTAGCGCTGGGGATACGTCAGGAGGTCGGCGTACCCGTGACGGCGGTCACGTTGGTTCGGCGGATTCACGTGCGTGGGGTGAAACGGCAAGCCCATCTGTTCCATCCAGTATTTTGTGGCCACACGCAGGCGAATGCCCTGCGCCAGACCGTCGTCGATCACTGCATCTGGCAGTTCCTTGGCGCGGATGTCAACGCGAAGTTCGGGCCGCTTCTGCTTGATCGATTGGAAGACTTCATGCCAGAACCTGGGTATCTCGTCTCCCTTTAAACCGGATTCACCGTGCATGCGGAATTGAATGCCATCGATCTCCGGAAACACATCCAGAAACTTGGCGATGGCCGCCTTGTTGTAGGAAGCGAGATTCTCCGCCGTGACTCCCCAGACTAGGCCAGCCGTCGGCTGCTGAAGCGTCCGGTCGGCACCTCGGATGCCACCACCCTGAACGCCTCCTCGATAGATGTGATCCCAAATGCCTGGAATAAAGTCGATTCCGTGACGATGAGCACAAGTAATGAGGCGTTTCAGTGCTTGCACGTTCTGTTCTTGTTGCTCCGAGGTAATCCCCACGAGGCGAACGTCCGAAAAACCTTCAACGTCAAAGAAATAGGGGTAGGGCGGAGCCATGAATCCGCCGTTCTCGTAGCCAAAGATGATCACGAAACTGTTGAATCGGCAACGCGCCAGCAGTCGGAAGTACCGCTCCCAATACGCGTCGTCATAGAGCCGTTGCTCGAAGTAGGCCCGCTGCATCGTATACGTCGACAGCGATCGTTCGAGCAAATCGGGGGCCTCGGATAAATCGCGCACGCACGTCAGCGGATCTTCCTCCGGCTTACTCCAAGCGATGCGATCAGCAACATCCAGTGCGGCGTACATGAGACCTCGCGGGTCAGATCCGCAGATCACCAAGGTGGGCTTTTCGCGCCACGTGATTTTTCTCACGGTCAGAGCCTCTGGTCCCACCGGCAATGACGCTCCCCTAGACGTTAAGAGTTCGACAGCCGGACCATTGTTCTCGGAGAGACCCGCGACGACGATTAAGTCACCATTGGCCTCGTCAAGCGAGGTGGCGTCTTGCCACTGCCAACCACGGGATCGCAACACCGAAGTCAGCTCTTTCAGCCCATATTCTGCGGGCGCCGCCAAGTCGGTATCGGAGATGAGACTCGCGTTTTTTTCGGCAGCGACAATCGAGGCGGCCGCGTGCGATATCATTGCGATCAGCAACAGACGGCGAAGCAGAATACGAGGAATCACAGCGTCCTCCTTCGGTGGCAACATCATTCAGGTTCACGGGAACTCGCCTGTGTTGGCGTTGAAGACCCGCGTGTCGGCTCCCTCGGCACGCATCGTCAGGGAGAAAACCTGAATGCCGAGTGTGCGTGCATCCGAAGAGTTGGAGATCACTTGTTGCGGGACCCAGCCTTTGCAGCGCAATTCCAGTCGAACACGGTCCGCGCTGCAGGGCGGTAACTCGGCGGTCAACAAAGACGTACCTTCCAGCGGTGCAAGCTGCTTGCCGTCCAGGTAGAGGCCCCCATCCGGCGTGACGGCGTGTGGTGGGACGTTGACGACAAGCGTGATCGAATAACGCTTGCCAGGTAGGACGGGTAGCAGAAGCTTGGCGTCCGGCAAGGTCCAGCGGAAGGATCGATCCGAGCGCTCTCTGCCGTGGCATCGCTGCACGTAACGCCCGTCGCCCGATGCGCCGATGTTCAACCGGTAGTGCGAACGTGCCTCTTCTGTCCATTCAATCGGATCCGTCTCGTTAAGCAACATCTGCGTGCGCCGGCCCGCATCGTTTTCCATGCGGAATCCGCCCGCGGCCTGGTTCGCCACGATCAATGCGGAAACGACGTTCTCCCCAACCTTCACGTGCAGGTTTTCCTGGCCGAAAGTGCAGCCCTGAACGATGGCTTTGCCGGCGTCCAGTTGGATTGCCGGCGAACCGGCGCCCCGGTTGTCCCAGTGGACGAAGTTGCATGCATTGGCGGTGAATTGACCGTCGGGGCTGCGCATCCACACGCAGCGATCAATCGGCCCCCAGAACGAACAGTTTACGAGACTCACCATCCCTTCCACCTGCGGTCCGACTTCCAGGCAGACTGAGTCGTTACTGCTCCATCGCCCAACGAACTCGCCGTTCGTGATCAGAAGTCCCGGGGGCTGCGCCTGCTCGACAACGACGGCGCGCTGGCAGGAGTCGGCTCCCAACCCCAAGAAGTTGCCGTTCGTGGCACCATGTTCCGACTGCGAGAATTTATAACCAATGCCATAGCCAAAACAGAACGTGTTCGAGACGTAGTGCCAATCGGTTCGAGCCAGCTCAAACGCAATTCCCTGTGTGTTGATCCATCTGCAGTACGGCTCGAGCGGGTCGTAGGCGAGGCCAAACGGCCAGAAGTGAATGTTCTCGATGTGGCCGATGTCGTAGCACTCATCCACAAAGATGCCACGTTTGATCGGATAGCCCGTGACGTTACGGACAATATGTCGATGAGCTCGAACGAGTTGAATCGCCTCGTACGGATTCAGGAAGCAACAATCGCGGATCCCGACGTTTTCCGTCCCCTCGGACAACACACACGGGGGATAGGGTACTGGAGGTACATCGCTGCGATTCCACTCAGGGTAGGCGATGATCAGTCCCGCGATGGCCGCGTTGTTGGCCGCCAGACGAATGAACGGTGGGCCCTCCGCGCTACCTCGCCCGGCGACGGCGTAGAGCACTGATCCGGTCAACTTATCGATCGGCATCGGTCCGCTGGTCGGCGGTACGCGGTAGATTCCCTGCAACGTCACGTTTGCCGGGACGGTCAAGTTGCCGTTGATGCGGAAACGTCCGGGCGGCACCTCGACGATGCCCCCGCCTGCTTCCCCCGCTTCATTGAGCAGTCGCTGGAACACGTCGGTGCAATCGGTCTCCCCGTCGCCGATGGCTCCGGCCTCAACGACATCGCGCCGCTGCGCCACGACCGCCGTCGAGGTGGTGAGCAGAATCAAGAAGCCGAACCAGTGGATTTGGGGCTTTCTCATATCAGGGCAAGAGTCCTATGTGTTTCGTACGAACTGCGGTTGCTCGTTTCACGGATTGTATCGGGTGGGAGTCGCGATGGTGCATGGATTCGTTGATTTCGACGAACCTGATTCGTAACGGAAGGCAAGCTTGAGCGAAGGAGACGTACCATGCGACCCGGCGTGCAAAGCTCCCTCTTCCTTGCGGTCTGTCCTCAGCAACCGACTACCACCCGGTGCGGTAATCGCGTTTGATAAACGGTTGGGCCTCCGGACAACCAGCGGCCTCCAGACTGTCGCCGTCCCACTCGATCCTTGTTCCCGTGCGAAGCGCCAGGTTGGCAACCAGCATGACTTCCGTCAACTGCGCGGCGAATCCGTCGAAGCGGCAAAATGCGGGAGGCCCGCCCTTGCAGGCATGAATCCACTCCAAGTAGTGGTCTTCGTCCGGGGCGCGTGGCTCGGACGGCGCCGGCGGCTGGTAGTCGCGGAAGTCCGCCTCGGGAAGCAACCGCCAGTCACTGCCGGTCCATTCGATGGAATACAGCACGGCCTTCTCACCGACGACGATGGCGCCATTGGCCGCGACCTCGCCACCACCAATCAGCTCCGCCGACGGTTTGTGCCCGCCGTCGTACCAATACATCGTGATCGGGCCGTGATTCGGCGTCGATGGAAAACGGAGTTGGAGCTTGGACCACGCGGGGAATGTGTCGTGTCGCAGCCCGGAAGTCTCGACGATTTCCACGGAGCTGGGCAGCCCCAACTGTAATCCTACAAACGCCATCGCCGCGTTGTGGATCCCCATATCCCCCACCGCTCCGGTCCCATAGTCCTTGCGGCCACGCCATTTGAACGGAACGTAATCCGAGTGATATGGTCGAGTCGCTGCGACGCCTTGCCACAGATCCCAATCCAACTCCGGTGGAACCGCGGGCCTGCCCTGCGGGCGCTCGACGCCCTGGGGCCACCAGTTGTTCGCCCGGTCAGTCCAGACGTGTAGTTCCGTTACCGCACCCAACACGCCCGAACGGATGATCTCGATTCCGGTTCTCGCCCCGTGCATCGCCATTCCTTGCGTGCCCATTTGCGTCGCCACGTTCTTCTCGCGCGCGGTCTTCGCCATCAGCCGGGCCTCCTCGATACCCCAGGTCAACGGCTTCTCACAGTAGACATGCTTACCGCACTCCATCGCCGCCAGGCTGATGGGCGCGTGCATGTGATCTGGCGTGCTGACCACCACGGCATCGATACTACAATCACCCTGGTCCAACATCTGCCGATAGTCAGTGAACCGATGGGCATCTGGATATCGCTCAAAGGCCCGGACTGCCTGTCGTTGGTCGACATCACATAGCGCCACGATGTTCTCTCGATGGACTCCACTGAGATTATCCCATCCGCGTCCTCCGCAGCCGACGATCGCCAGGTTCAACTTGTCATTTGACGAGCTGTACGCACGGAGCGCATCGCCGGCCGTCCACAGATAACCTCCCGCTCCAGCGATCGCCGCCTGGCGCATCAGTGTTCGACGCGAGACCCTGGCAGTCATGGATCACCCTCCCCTCACGCAGTTGGATGGTAGAATCAAAAGTTCGCTCGTACGGTGCCATCGTACCGCATCGATCGCATTTGTCACTTGTTTTTTGCTTCTCGTCGCTCGAGGTTGTCGTGGCGCCGCGTGCTGCCGCCGAGACACGATGAAACGGCGAGACGATCTTCACTTGCTCCATCCGCGACGCTACGATAGATCCTTCTGAACAATCGCGTAGGGGCCCATCAATGCGTCCAATCAGCCGTCGACGATTCTTGTGCTGTGTGGGTGGAGCCGGATCCGTAGCGGGATTGACTGCCGGCAAGTTACTGCGATCGGGTCGGGAGCAGAAGAAGGAATCGAACACGCCGGGGAAGGCAGACATCTGTGACCTTCGACCCGTGACGCGTAGCTCTAGGGCCTTGGGATCGATGGTAGCGATCACGTCTGGCTCCACGGTACAGGCACGAAGATCACGTTAAATGGTCTAACGCAGGGATACGCAGCCGATCGGGTCCTCGAAATGCTACGCAGTCACGGAATCGAGCATGCGTTGATCGACACGGGAGAGATTAGCACTCTCGGGAATCGTACGCCGCATGAAGATTGGACGATTGGAATTCAGCATCCTCGCGACGAGGACGCGTATGTATCGCTGACTAAGCTCGGCGGACGATCTCTGGCGACTTCCGGTGACTACGCGACGACATTCACACCGGATCGCCGTCATCATCATCTATTCAACCCGCATACCGGTCATTCGCCAGTTGAATTCTCGAGTGTATCGATCGTCGCCCAAACAGCTCTCACCGCCGACATGTTATCGACAGCCTTGTTCGTGATGGGCCTCGATCGTGGACTAACGTTCCTTCGCGAGTTCGTAGGCGTTAATGCGTTGATCGTCTTGAAGAACGGCCAAATAGTCAAGACTGCTCGGTTTGGCGGTGTTGAACGTCGGCGAGAAGATACCGGAGAGACACACTACGGTTCGATCATCTCGCAGTCGCGAAGCCAAGCGACAAAACTGGTCGGCCAAAGAGCGAGCGACTGGCCTCGTCCCGTCCCCAGGTCAAAACCGTGCGATCCCTTGCTGAAGATGTGAAGCTCGGCGTTGACGTCTGCTTTCAACAGCGACGCGTAGAAGTCCACGCATTTGTCCGCGGGTGTCAGGTCGTCAACACGCGCATTCACGACGAACATCGGACAGATGGGACGCGTCGCGGATTCGGGTGCCGAACGGCTTTCGATCCATTGCTGAGCGTCGTCGGGAATCGCGGGATAGAACAGACCGGCAAAATCTGGCATTCCGCTGGTTTCTGGTTCTTTGAACTTGGGTTCGCCATACAGCGCACAGCTGATCGCCAGGTGGCCACCCGCCGAAAATCCGCAGATGCCAATCTTTTGTGGGTCCAGGCCCAAGTCTCTCGCATGATCTCGAAGAATACGAATTGCCTGCCTGCCATCGGCTTGCACCGCGTTTTGATAGTCTTGCCACATTTCTCTCGAGGTCATCTCGGCGGGGCGTGTGCGGTACTTCAGCACGAGTGAAGTGACATGGTAATCTTTCAGCCAGATGGCGAGATCGTGACCTTCACGATCGATCCAGATGTCGCGAAAACCACCACCAGGACAAATCACCAGGCCGACACCGTTCGGCTTCTCAGGGCGATGAATACAATAAGTGGGCGACGACACGCTGCTGAATACGCGATTCTGGCCGGTGGGAGATCCCAGCGCGGCTTCGTGCGTTCGAACCTGCTCTTCAACCGCGAGTCGAAACGGATGCTCTGGCGATCCATTCTCCCAAAGCGGCAATTCTGCAGGCAGTTCAACGGCCAACAGAGATGTACCGACAAGCATGGTGGCTGCCAAACCGCGAAGCAGAATGGACAGCGCGGTGATAAATACATCGTCGCGAACCTCTTTCAGAGCCTGGCCGATGATGGCCTGGCTGTCCGCGTAGGTGTAACGAATGGCGGTATCGAAATAGCGGATCCCGCTGTCGTACGCGTGGCGTACCAGCTTGACACGGTCTTCGTCCGACAGCGTGTTGCCCCATTTCTTCGGCAGGGCGGCTCCACCGTAGCCCAATATGGGCAACTCTTCACCCGTCTTGCCCAGTTTGCGTATTGGCAGAGCGCCGGAGAAGGTGATCTTTTTGTCTTCCGGAACGCCCGCCTGGGCCGAGTTCCCACTCACCACACTGGCTGCGGCGGCAGTGGTCGCCACGGCCCCCTTCTTCATGAAGTTGCGTCGATCGAATTCCTGATTTGCTTCGCACATTCTCATCAGCTCCTGTACCGGTTGATCTTTCACTAGGGCGCGGACAACGCTCCTCAGGAAGCAACGCGAAATCGACAACTGCCGGACTTCCGTTGGTCGTCCTGGCTCATTGGCTGCGGCGCCGTCAGTAATGTGCTCAAGCGTTGTGTTGGAGAGATGCTACTTCGGCGTTGCCTCGCAGTGAGAATAGTGGTAATCGGCACCGTCCTCGGTCGACACTTTCACGGTGGCATCGTCGGCGAGTGTGTACATATAAAGCGAGGGCCTCGCGTGGTATACGATCGCTTTTTCGTCTTTCGTCCAACGCGGATAGGCAAACCAGCGATTGGCGCCCTCCTCATTAGCGAACGGCTCGGCGTCGGCAATCGACGGCTTCTCCGCGTCGAAATCGGCGATGTAGAGTGTGCGGCCCGCGTCTTTATACTGGAATCCCTTTTGGTATTCAAAGCAGACCTTCGTTTCGCTTGGCGAGATGCTCACGCGGTCCAGAATGCGCCTGGGAAACGTAGCAGGGCCACAGCCCGCCGAATTCCAGCAGATGTGACTCGATCGCCGCGAGCGTCACGCCCACCTCTCCATCACTTGCATCCGCCCAATGTTGGACTGCGTAGTAGTTGGTGTTCGATCCAGGAAACTGGTCGCGCAGCGGCTTGATGACCGAGTGCGTACCTTCAAACCGAAACTCTGGCTCGTCGATCTTCAGCGGAAATGCGAAATAGAGTTCCAGACCCGGTGTGGAGTCCTTCAAGATTCGGTTGGCCAAGTCGATGCGCCTGATGTTGTCGTAGAGGATCACTTCCTGGGTAACCTGCGGGCAACCGGCACCAGCGGTAGATGCGACGAGGCTCCCACAGACAGGACCGCTCTGCCCCTTGCGAATTGTCGCCCGGCCGGGACTCTCTAACCGGCCGTCTGCTACCCACCGTGCGATGAACTGGTTCAGTTGATGCGGTGCATCGCGGTCGACCAACTCTCGCGAGAGTTCCTTGTCGCAGACGCTCGTCAGAGTTCCCGCCTGTGGGTCAAGCGTGATTTTGAAGAACTGGTTCTCCAGTGTGTTGTCGGCGACGGTAACGCCGCTGGAAGAAGGCGGTGTTCTCTCGACGGGTGCGATGCGATAGGTCTTCCAGCCCATGGAAGGAACGTCTTGGGCCACAAACATCAGTTCGTAGAGTTCTGGTGCATTGAATTGTCCTCGGGCGTACCGTTGGGCAGCGTACGGGACGGCAGCCTGAGGGCTATCGAGCTTGACGATCTGGTACGGCACCGGGTTCCCCGTCTGCTGGTCTACCAACGCGAACGGTTCTCCTGCGAAGTCCAGGAACTTCCCGTAGCCGGCACCCTTGCTGGACACCCTCACCACATCGGTTCTCGCAGCGGAAAGGGAGTTGAAGACCACGAGGTGTTGCCCGTCGTTGTCGAGTGCAATGCGATCGGCAATCGCAGCGAAGCTCCCGCCGAGGATGGACTCGGCCAAACCCGCGGCCTTACGGGCGTATCGGCTCTTGTCGCTCCAGCTCCAGTCCTGCAGCGTTCCCACCGAGTGCGCCATGCCCCAGGTGTGCTCGTCATAGAGCAGCATGTTCTCGTAGGCTTCACCGATCGTCCGATTCAGATCGGGATAATGACTGTGGGCGGTAACCCAGAAACTGGTGTCAGGCGGGCGAGGATAATCGGCGAACAACGACGCGACGGTGGCAAATTTCTCCGCCGTGTGTAGCCGATCGTGAGTCACGCGATTGACGCTCGTCTCCAAGGCGGTCGAAGCGGCACCCACCACGTAATCCGTATCAGGCAACTCACCCCGAAACGTGCGCACGTCAGGGCACTGCTTTTCGAGTTGTTCAAAGAACATGGCGTTGGTCGCCACGACGAGCTTCGGGTAGGCCCAACGTTCGTTCCACTGCCGCACGATGCGGCTGATCACAACACTGGGCGGGAAGTTGTCGACGCCGTTATGGATGTAGCGAACGACGCTCAACGGTGATCCCTGCTGCTGGATCACTTCGAGCTTGCCCGGTAAATGCTCCAGGATCTCTTCGTAGGAACTTGGACCGATCGCCCCGGCGAAGTGGCCGTATCCTCCTTGGTAATACACGAGCACCGAGCCGCCGTCAGGACCTTCCCAACGGAACACATCAGGGATGCCGTGCGGAAGGATCGTCGCTGCGTCCCAGAAGCCATGGACCCCCTGACCGCCCCAGTCAAAGTACCCGGGCAAACCGGCGAAGAAATACTTCACGTCGGCGCCGGCCGCCACGGTCGGCAGTCCCCAACTCAGACCGGGAACGTCGGTAATCGAAGCCGTGCGAATCGGCGCGCCGAGTTCCCGTTTCAAGCGAAACGAGGGGTACATCAACCGGATCAGCTCCTCGTGACTGCACAACGCGCCGATCTGGTTTCCAAACAATGCGGGGATCTCGATTCGACCTTCCTGGACGTACTTGCTCAGCTTCTGTCGGACTTCCTTGGGTCGGTTTTCGAGGAACTGTTGGACCGACCACGCCCCCTCGACGCTGTACCGGTATCGTGACTCGATCGGCCAATCGTTTGTCTCTTCGCAGAAGCCAAGAATGTCGTCATAAAACCCTTCATACTTGTGCAGCACATTTTCCAGCGTGTCGGTGTAGCCCAAATCGTGGTGCGTGATCGGCACAATGTAAACTTCCCAATGCCGGCTGGGCTGCCAAGCCATTTTGTGACTGTCTAATGGCTGTCCGTCGACGCTAAGTACAAATTCAATCTGCATTCGCTGCCGGATATCCGGGACGTGAGCCCGGACGGTCGACTTGCCCTTCTCGAGCTTGCCCAACGCCGCGGAGGTTTCCTCAGCGCCGAACTTGATTTGCAGAACGCCTGCCACGGCTTCGCCATCGTTTTCCACCGTGACGTCCACAACCTGCTGCAGCGTGCCGTTGTGATGTACGTAGAATACCGTGGGTTGCACGTTCACCAGACGCAAGCTCGGCGCCGCGCTTTGGGCCGTGGTAAGAGTGTGCGACACGCAAAGGAAGATCAAGCTCAGCACTGCGTCAAGCCGGTGCTTACGCGTCATTTGCTGGACAGCCCGCCGATTCATCGCGAGTCCCCTTCTACTGTCGTGCCCGTGTTACTTGGGCGGAACATCTGCACTGCTAACGCTGAAAACGTTGTCATCTCGGCAAGAAATCGAGCGACCAACGGGAGCGACTGGAGACATGGGTGCGGCAGCACCCCTTTGGTTGCGGCCCTGCCGCTCTGCGCCTTGTTGTGGCGGCAGAATGAGGAGAAAGAGGTGTTTTGCTTCCCCCGGCGAGGTGTTCCGGACGGTTCCCGCGCATGACACCTCGCGCCATGTTGGCCAACTGGCCGGAGGTAGTCCAACGGGCCGATGAGCTCTTTGTCCGACCGGCTCGGATCGCAGGAAAAGGCGGCAGGAATCTCCCCGTGACTTTCCGCGAGGAACGCACGTTTGTCCGGGAAATTCCTCGTCGCGATTCTGTTCGGTCAAAGTCCGTGTTGAACCGGTTCGCCAAGGACTGTTTCTTATCGTTTGCTCTGGCGGTATCCTGGAAGCGTGGTCACAAAGGCCCGACCATCGAGGCCGCCAGGTCTTACCACGCTTCCCGCCTGCCGATTCGTCTTCTCGCGTCGCCCCACGAACGCGCCGACTGGACCGAAGGCGGTGGGTCCCAGAAGACGGAATGGCAACAGCATCTCGAGAATCGAGCTAACGAGAAGTGAAGTAAAATGCGCCGCTCACGTCCGGGCCGACCAGAAGCAATTGCAGGACAGTTCGTGAGATTCAGGAACATTCCGATCCCAGTTGGGAGACGAACCATGACGGCCACCATGACAGGAGCGATCCTGGCGTTGGCATCCCAGTTGTGTCCCGCTGCCAATCCGCAGACCGGCATTACTGCGGCGGACTTCAAACAGGAAATCGAGGCGGACTGGCTGCGGCAGCTCTTGCGGGACCCCGAGACCCAGTACCTGCACCTCGATGAAGTGGAAGTGTTTGGCACAGGGGCCCCCGAGCAGAATCTGGCCCTGGGGAAATCGGCCACGCAGAGTAGCGTCAGCCAATGGTCCACCGCGCCAGCTGGTTGGAAACTGCGTCAGCAGCAGCCCGAGCTCATGAAGTTGGAGATTCCGCGGGCGTTGGAGCGAGCGGAACGACTCTACACGGATCTGTGCGGCACGGCAGGCGTACCCGACTTGAGCGCGGAAGCTGCCGCGCTGGACCGCTTGCGCGTAGAAGCTAAGGATCTCGCCGCCCTGGACGCGGACGGCGTCCGGACGTTGTACTTCAAGATCCGCTGGGCGGCGCGCGAGCTAGCGCTGAAGAACCCCCTGGTCACCTCCCGGCCCATCCTGTTCCTGATGCGTCCGCGTTACGCTGGCCATGGGCAAATGCTCTATGAGTACGTGGGCTGGTACTACCGTTCAGCCGACCCGCATCCCGCCGCCGGCGTGTTTGTGTTGGAGCAGCCTGGCCAGAGCATGAAGACGCAAACGCTGGTTTCCAATTCCGAGATGCAGGGGCATTTCGTCACGTTGTCGCTCTCGTATGACGCGCGGACGATCTATTTCGCCTTTGCCAATCCAACGGGAGAACCGAGCTATGGCGCGCAGTTCGCGCCGGTCCCCGCCGAATCCGGGAAGAAGTACCATTCGTTTCACATCATGGCGATGAACGATGACGGTTCGCAATTGCGGCAGTTGACCGCCGGGCCGCGAGACGACTTTGATCCTTGTCCCCTTCCCGACGGCGGAATCGCCTTCATGTCCACACGGCGGGGAGGGAAGAATCGCTGCGGCGGCGGAAATCCGGAGGCGATCTACTCGTTGCACCGCATGGACGCCGACGGCCATAACATCCGGACGCTCTCGTTTCACGAAACAAACGAATGGCACCCGACCGTTCTTAACGACGGCCGAATCCTGTACACGCGGTGGGACTATGTCGACCGCAACGCCGCTTGCTTCCATGGCCTGTGGAGCTGTAATCCGGACGGGACCAGTCCGGCGATTCTCTTCGGCAACTACACGACACTCCCGTGGGCCTGCTACCAGGCGAAAGCGATACCCGGTTCCAACCACATCTTGTTCGTCGGCGGCGGCCACCATTCAATCGTGGGTGGCACGCTCTGTCTGCTCGACCCGTCGCGCGTGGCGCTAGATCCGCAAAGCGGCGAAGACCGCCTCGAGGCGATGGAATGTCTCACGCCTGAGGTCTGCTTTCCTGAATCGCAAGGCTGGCCCAAGAGCTACTTCTACAGTCCCTGGCCCCTGTCGGAGAAGTACTTCCTGGTGGCCTTCAGCCACGAGCCACTCAGCGGCCAGTCCACTGGGCATGCCAAGGAGGGAGAGACCGGGCTGTACTACTACGACCGGTTCGGCAACCTCGAGTTGTTGTTTCGCCGCCCAGGCATCTCGGCGGCCTATCCGATTCCCCTCGCGCCGCGCCCTCGCCCGCCCATCCCTCCCAGCACCTGTGAAGCGGATCTGGGGAACGAAGGTGAGTTCCTGCTTTCCGACGTGAACCAGAGTCTGTTTCCTTTGCCGAGCGACCGGCCCGTTGTCCAACTGCGCGTGTTTCAGCTTCTGCCCAAGTCGCGGACCGACAATCAAAGTAATCCGCCCATCTGCTATCCGTTCGCGTATGGGCCCAACGCCCGGATGCTCTTGGGTACTGTCCCGGTGGAGAAGGACGGTTCGGCGTACTTCCGCGCGCCGGCGAAGAAGCCGCTCTACTTTCAGGCGGTAGATGCCGACGGGCGCGCGGTCCAGAGCATGCGCTCGATCGTCTACCTTCAGCCGGGTGAGCGCCGCAGTTGCGTCGGTTGCCATGAACGGCCAGCCACGGGGCCGGCGAGCCGCGGGACGCTGGCGCTGGCATTCGTACGGCCGCCGTCCGCCATCCAGCCTGGCCCCGACGGTTCACTGCCGTTCGGCTACCCGCGGCTGATCCAGCCCATTCTGGACCGGCACTGCCTGCGCTGCCACGACGGCTCCACAGGACCCGAAAAGAGCACACTGGTTCTCAGCGGTCGGCCGGAGGACGACAGTGCGTTGGCGTGGAGCAAATCGTACGTCAACCTCAAGCCCTACCTGGGCTTGCACATGCCGACCGTCAGCCGGCCAGGACAGATCGGGGCCGACCTAAGCC
Organism: uncultured Pirellulaceae bacterium; assembly: GCA_964522605.1. Classification (GTDB taxonomy): domain Bacteria; phylum Planctomycetota; class Planctomycetia; order Pirellulales; family Pirellulaceae; genus CAVZLD01. The sequence continues at coordinate 291 of CAZFWV010000076.1, read as the reverse complement.
CGTTGGCGGCGATCCTGACGGACGAGACGCATGGCAAGTACGTGAAGCTGCCGGACGAAGATCTCCGGAAAGTCTACCTCTGGCTGGACGCCAATGCGCCTTTCTACGGGACATATGAAGAGGAGGATTTGAACGCCCAGAAGCTCGGCCGTGCCGTGCCGCCGCCCGAGTTTCAGTGATCACCGCCGCCATCGCGAGGTACGTTGTGGCAGCCAGCGCCGGCTGAACGCGTCCACCGACCTTCGGCGTGAATGCCCGTACACGCAAATCGAAAGGAAGTCGTAGCCGCTA
>CAZFWV010000075.1:0-23658 GCA_964522605.1 uncultured Pirellulaceae bacterium | reverse complement strand
TGCTCTTTGTTCAAACGCAGCCAGACGCGAAATGGCCGGCCGTAAGTCAGCCGCAGCTGCCGGCACTCCTCCGGCGTATAACGCGGCTTACCGAGTTCGTATTTCACGTACTCCAGCGTCAACTGTTTGTCATAGCTTTCGATCGGGAAGATCTCCCGCAGCACACTCTCGATGCCCTGGTCTTTTCGTTTCTCGAATGTGACATCATGCTGCAGGAAGTCGTCGTAGCTGCGAGTCTGAATCTCCGTCAGATCGGGCGTGAAATACTGTTCGCGACCGCTGCCGAAACGACGCGTTTCCTGGGGCTGGAGACGCCGTTGAGCTGTGATGGCCATACGCGCAGATACTCCTTCGCTAGTCAGGTATCAATCGCCACCGGCCGGAAACCCGCAAAGGCCCCCGATCGGTGCGGTCGGGGGTCGGTGTTCCGGTACGGAAGGGGAGTAGACAAGTCAGATGTGGGCGCACAATTCAAGCCGCGTCCGGCCCTTCGCGAATTGAAGGCCGGCGAAGTGGTCCGATGAACCGACATCGATCCAGAAATCAAGTCGACCCTGCCTGCCGACCGATTCGCGAGCAAACCGGCCGGCCTGAGGAAAGGGGGGAACCAGCAAGCTATTTGATTTCGACGGAAGCGCCCGCCTCTTCCAGCTTCTTTTTGGCCTCTTCGGCTTCCTCTTTCGAGACGCCTTCTTTGACCTTGCTGGGAACGCCTTCGACGAGATCCTTGGCCTCTTTCAGGCCCAATCCGGTCAGGCCACGAACTTCCTTGATCACGCCAATTTTCTTGTCGCCGAAGCCGGTCAGGACCACGTCGAACTCGGTCTGTTCCTGAGCCGCCGCCTCACCGGCACCTCCGGCACCGCCGCCCGGCATGGCCATGATGGCACCACCGGCGGCCGGCTTGATATCATAGACCTGTTCCAGGTAATCGCTCAGTGTTTTCGCCTCTTTGAGCGTCAGATTGGCGATCTGATCGCCCAGCGTCTTGATTTCGGCGGGGAATTCGACAGTTGCGGTTTCTTCAGACATACGGACGGGATCCTTTCATTCCTGAGGAGCACCAACGAGCGCGTCTCGCAGTCGGCCGGGGCTCCTTCGACCTCAGCAAATTTCATTTCGTACGGGATGGCAAAAATACGGATGCAGGATGGGAAACCCGCTTCGACTCGGGACGAGTCGCCTCGGCCGCCCATCAACCTGCAGCTTCGTTCTCTTCTTCTGATTTTTGTTTGATCTGACTCGCCAACGTGCCTCCCGGCCCGATCACTGCGGCCATCAGCGAAGCACCCGGGCCGAGAATCTGTCCGGACAGCAAGCTCAACTGCTCTTGCCGCGACGGCCACTTGCTGATTTCCTTGACGCGTTCGGGCGACAGCTTCTCGCCGTCCATCACGCCGCCGCGGGTCTGGAAGGCTTCCAGCTTCTTGTCTTCGTCGAGCCGCGTGATTTCCTTGGCCAGCGAGACGAAGTCTTCCGCGCCCCAGACCAGGGCCAGGTTGCCTTCCGCGTTGTCGAGGGCGGAACCGAGCGGAGTCCCTTCCGTGGCGCGGTGAGCGAGCTTGTTGCGAATCACGAGCAACTGAATGTTCTTTTCTCGCAATTCCTTGCGCAGGGTGACGGTTTGATTTGCGTTCAGCCCGACGACATTGACGAACAAGGCATCGCTGACACCGTCCAAGCGACGGGCGAATTCCCGCGTCAGCATCTCTTTGACTTGTTTACTCATGGTCTTTCTTTCCCGGATCTAACGACTCGCGCCTTGCGGCTGCTCCGCCTCACGCGGCAATTCGCACACTGGGGCTCATCGTCGCACTGATCGTCAGTCCCCGCACGTAGGTGCCTTTCACCGCCGTCGGTTTCATGCCTTGAATGTGATCGATGAATGCCTGAATGTTGTCCTGCAGTTTCTGATTGTCGAAGCTCAACTTCCCGACGACGGCGTGAACAATTCCCGCCGAGTCGTTGCGGAACTCGACCTTCCCCGCTTTGTATTCCTTCACCACCTTGGCGACGTCGGCGGTCACCGTGCCGGCGCGCGGCGAGGGCATCAGTCCGCGGGGACCGAGCACTTTTCCGAGCGGACCGACCACTCCCATCATGTCGGGTGCCGCGATGCACGCGTCAAAATCGAGCCAGCCATCCTTGATCCGCTTGGCGAGATCTTCCTGGCCCACCTCGTCGGCTCCCGCCTGAACCGCCGCTTCGACCAGGTCGCCCTTCGCGAAGACCACGACGCGCTGCGTCTTCCCGATGCCGTGTGGCAGGACGAGCGATCCGCGAACGAGCTGGTCGGCTTGCTTCGGATCGATCCCCAGGCGAACGGCGATCTCGACCGTTTGGTCAAACTTCGTCGTATTGAACGTCTTCAACAATTCGACCGCTTCAGGCAGCGGCAAGGCGGCCTGAGCCTCTGCCTTGGAGGAAAGCGCCCGAAAGCGCTTGGAATGCTTGGTCATGACTGAGTTTCCGTAATGGTCTTGATGTCTGCCGTGGGGCTGCCAATGGGTTCAAAATGCCGCTTGCTGGTGCCGATCGGCCTTTCGGGTTCGTGATGCGGATCCGGGGGCTGTCCCGAGCGAAACGTGTTCCCCAAGGAGGATCAATGGCCGTGTGGCTCGAGAGGTCAATTGTCAACCACGTCGACACCCATACTGCGCGCCGTCCCTTCGATCATGGCCCGCGCGTGCTCCAGGTCGCGGGCGTTCAGGTCGGCCATTTTCTGTTTGCAGATCTCATCAATCTGTGCTCGTGTGACGGTTGCCACCTTTTCCTTGTTCGGCACGCCGGAACCCTTGGCGATTCCGGCCGCCTGCTTCAACAGCGCGGCCGCGGGCGGGCTCTTCGTGATGAAGTCAAACGTCCGATCGCTGTAAACGCTCACCACGACGGGAATGGGGGTTCCGCCGTACTCCTTCGTGCGGTCGTTGAACTGCTGCACGAATTGGCCCAGGTTGATCCCGTATTTTCCCAGGGACGTTCCGACCGGGGGGGCCGGGGTGGCCTGGCCGCCAGGAACTTGAAATTTCGCGACACCGACTAACTGTTTTGCCATGGCTGATTTGATTGCAAAAAAAGGAACGGGCAACGACGATCGCCCGTACGAGAGCTAACTCAAACGGATTCGATCTGCCAATGTTCCAGCTCAACGGGTGTGGAACGACCGAAAATATTGATCATCACCGTGACGCGGCCATTCGCCTCGTCAATCAACTCCACCTCGCCTTCAAAGTTCTCAAACGTCCCTTCCTTAATCCGAACGCGGTCGCCGTTCTTGAACGGGATCGCGGTCTTGATCGGCTCGCCGCCTTCCTCGTCCGGACGGATTGCCTTGACGATTCGATCGACTTCCTGCGGCAGCATGGGAGTCGGTTTCCCGGCAGCTCCCGTGAAATCGCCGATTCCGGGCGTCTCGCGGACGAGAAACCAGGTCTCTTCATTGATCGCCATATGGACCACGACGTAGCCGGGATACAGCTTCCGTTTCACGACCCGCCGCTTGCCGTTCTTGAACTCCGCGACATCCTCGGTCGGAACGAGGATTTCTCCGAAGTACCGATCGAGTCCGGCCACGGCGACGCGACGTCGCAGCCCATCGCAGATGGAATTCTCCCGGTTGCTTTGCACCTTCAGGATGTACCAGTCCATCTCCGGTTCGTCCTCGGTCTCCTCCGGAGTCTCCTCCAGGGGGCCGGTCCGCGTGGGCGTGGACTCCTCATCGTCGGCCGATTCGTCGGAATCGCCGGACGGCTCCGTTTCGTCCGCTGGGGCAGGCGAGTCCGTCGCGCGCGATTCGTCGGCCAACGGCTCCTCGCGGAGTTCATCGCCTTCCGGTTCCGGCGTTGGATTGGGATCGCTTGCGTTCATGTCGAATCAGCTTTGTAGGGCCATCCGAATCCGTTCGCATCGAAGTCGGGACAGCCATCCTCTTGAAAAAAACGTTGCGAGTACCTGAACGAGCCGAAGGGGGTCGGCGTCCCGTGGCACACTACTTGACTACGCCTAAGGCCTGGAACAAGGCGCGCCACACGAGATCGAAACCGAACAGGATGAAGGCCAGGAAGAACATCATGAAGATCACGACCAATGAACTGCGGATCAATTCGGTCTTACTGGGCCAGGAAACCTTATTCATTTCCGCCTCGACCGCGATCAGGAAGTCGGCAAATTGTGGGTAATTCACGAGCCGGTAGCTGATCCACAGTCCAACAAGCAGCAACAGTCCAGGAATGAGGTACTGCAGAAACTCCATTCCCGGAAGGTAAGACCAAAGGAATCCGCTCCGATTCTGCAGCACCGCCCAGATCTGCCAGGCGGCCAGCAGCAGCGTGATCGCCAGGGCGGCGAAGGTCACTTGCCGCACGATCCGCCCCTGGTTCCGCTTGTAGACACCCAGCTGGAACAGGTCCTGCAAAAACGACGCCCGAGCGACCGATTTTTCTTTCGCCATCTGATTCAACCGACGCAGCGAGGGGGTTTTTGAAACGCGGCAGGGGAACGGAGCGAATCGCTCGGCAAAACGCGCGATCGCGAATCCGCTTAGCGTAACATCTTTTGGTCGCCAGGGAAACACTCGCACCGAGGGGCCCGCGGCACCCTCGGTGCGGATGAAATGGCAGGGGCGGCGGGACTCGAACTCGCAACCCCCGGTTTTGGAGACCGGTGCTCTACCAATTGAGCTACACCCCTTCGCCCTGGCTCCGCGTTAGGGTTCTTTATTCCACGATCTTCGTTACGACACCGGAACCGACCGTTCGGCCGCCTTCGCGAATGGCGAACCGCACGCCGTCATCCATCGCGATCGGCTTGCCGAGTTCCACGGACAGCCGCACGTTGTCGCCCGGCATGCACATCTCAGCGCCGACCAAGTTGGCCGATCCGGTGACGTCGGTCGTTCGGAAGTAGAACTGAGGTCGGTAGCCGCTGAAAAAGGGCGTGTGTCGTCCGCCCTCGTCCTTCGACAGGCAGTAGACCTCCGCTTCGAACTTCTTGTGCGGGGTGATTGACCCCGGCTTCGCGAGCACCTGACCACGCTCGATCTCGTCCCGCTTGACGCCTCGCAACAGACAGCCGACATTGTCGCCCGCCCGACCCTCATCGAGCAGCTTGCGGAACATCTCGACACCGGTCACGGTGGTTTTCTTGGGTGCACCGACAAGCCCCACGATCTCGACTTCTTCACCGACCTTGATCACGCCCCGCTCGATTCTTCCGGTGGCGACCGTTCCACGACCTTCGATCGAGAACACGTCTTCGATCGCCATCAGGAACGGCTTATCTTCTTCGCGGGTCGGCTGCGGGATGTGGCTGTCGATCGCATCCATCAGTTCCCCGATGCACTTCGTCTTTTCCGGGTCTGACGGGCTCTGGTAGGCCGGCAGTGCGGAGCCACGGACGACCGGAATCTCGTCGCCCGGGAACTCGTACTTCGTCAGCAATTCCCGCACTTCCAATTCCACCAGGTCCAGCAGTTCCTCGTCGTCGACCAGGTCGCACTTATTGAGGAAAACGACGATCGCGGGCACATCCACCTGGCGGGCCAGCAGCACGTGTTCCTTGGTCTGAGGCATGGGGCCGTCGGCCGCGGAGACCACGAGGATCGCGCCGTCCATCTGCGCCGCACCCGTAATCATGTTCTTGATGAAGTCGGCATGGCCCGGGCAGTCGATGTGAGCGTAGTGCCGATTCTCGGTTTCATATTCCACGTGTGCGACGGCAATCGTCACCGTCTTCGACTCGTCACGGACCGTACCGCCCTTGGCGATGTCGGCATACGATTTGAACTGGGCCAACCCCTTGGCGGACTGGACGGCGAGGATAGCGCCCGTGAGGGTCGTCTTGCCGTGATCAATGTGGCCGATCGTGCCGACGTTCACATGTGGTTTTGTGCGTTGAAATGTCTCCTTGGCCATGCTTTTTACCTATTTCCACTCGTTTCATTGCAAGAAGCTGACAATTATCGCGGCCACACACCACGATCAACCAAGACTTACCGTCAGAGCTGCTGACGGGAGTCGGACCCGTGACCTCGTCCTTACCAAGGACGCGCTCTACCAACTGAGCTACAGCAGCCTAGGTCTTTCGCCTTTCGTCTCGTCTCCCGTTGCTCACTTTCGCAGAGCCGAACGTTTTTTCTATGGATCTGTTGCGACTCCGCCTCAAAGCGGGTGAAGGGAGTCGAACCCTCGTCTTCAGCTTGGAAGGCTATTGCTCTACCGTTGAGCTACACCCGCAATACTCTTTTTGGCCCGCGGCGAACATTCCCCCGCCTTTGGAGAAATTGGCTCAGGTGGCTCCGCCGTCAGTGGGGGGTGAAGGATTCGAACCTTCGAAGGCATTGCCATCAGATTTACAGTCTGACCCCTTTGACCGCTCGGGAAACCCCCCTTTGCTCTGTTCCTGCTCACTGGACTCGCCGGGCGATCACGTGAGCCCATCTCATGACGATTGTCTCGTTCCCTCCTGGTCGGGCCACCCATTCGGAAAAAGCTAGCGGAGGGACTCGAACCCACAACCTGCTGATTACAAATCAGCTGCTCTACCGATTGAGCTACGCTAGCGTTGAGTTCGAGCACCACGAAAACAAGTCATCATAACGACCTTCCCGCAGCGTGCAATACGGAATGGTACAAAATTCGCCCCCCGGTCGATACCCCTCTTTGGCTCGGCATCTCGTCGGTCCCTCACAGGTGGAGTAGCTCCTCCAGGGCCCGCGCGACGGCCAACGGTTGCCGGGCCATCCAATAGGCGATCAGGCCCAGCATCAGGACGCCAAGAAAGACGAGGCTGATCCCCCGAGGGTTCGCCGGTACGGGCATCTCTTTGAGCGCTTTCTTCAAGGCGAGCTCAAGCTGGCGCCAGCCGTTGAGGTCCTGATCGCTACCGACGGCGACCAATTGCACATTCCGCATACCCGGCAGGCACTCAATGTTCAGCTGCAATCCCAGGCCCGGACTCGCCAGAGTCGTCCCGGCCCAGCGCCGATGAGGGTCCAGGCCGCTGACCACGTTTTCCAGCAGCGGGCGAAGATGCTCGGGCGTGATGTTGTAGACCACCAGACGGGGACGGGCCAGCATCGAGGCCAACACTGCGCAGAAGAAATACAACAGAATCAGCGGAATCCAGATCCAGCCGCCGAAGTAGTCGGCTGCCGGTTGGGGCATGAACAATTGGACCGGACCGATCAGGACGAAGCCGGAAATCGCGATCGCCAGGGCCAGCAGGTCGCGCGCGCCGGTCGTCAGGAACGGCCGGCGTCCCAAGTTCAGACTGCCGATCAAGATCAGGTAGATGGCGACCGGGCCCAGCGTAATGCACAAGTTTAAGGGGTCCATAGCAATTCGATCGGGCTCTGTGCCCAATTCAATTGGGGATCGGGTTTCGAAGCCACTCGAGTACGACCCAACCCACCTTCGCCAAAGACAGCGCGGAACACTTGTCCGGCGTGTCTTCTCGAGTATGCCAATAGGACTGACGAGTCCCGGGCTTCACATAATCAAAATCAATCAGTACGGCGGACGGAATGCGCCCGATCTGATGAAGCATCAGGTGGTCATCCCGGATCGTGTGGCGGCGACGAGGAATGAACTCGTGCACGCCCAATCGCGCCGCGGTGTTCCAGATTCCCTCGACAATGAATCGGCTGTCGCGCCAGCCCGCCGACTGTCGCTCCTGGTAAATCTGCAAATCGGCATCGCCGACCATGTCCAGCAGCAGCGAGGCCCGATAGCGATAGTCGGGAGGCCGCCGCACATAATCCTGCGAGAAATACTGCGAGCCCAGGAAATAGCGGTCGCGATCCTCGTCGTAGACCAGTTCTTCCCCGTCAAACAGGACAAAATCGATCCCCAGCGGGAATTCCGTCGTCGACATCCAATGCGCCAACTCGCCCAGTACTGCGACTCCGCTGGCACCATCATTGGCGCCGATAAAGATGCCCCTTCGCGCCCGGGGATCGGGGTCTCGATCCGGAAAGGGACGTGTGTCGTAGTGGGCACAGACCAGGACCCGCTGCTTGCTTTCCGGGTGCCAGTGCACAATCAGATTCGCCATCTCCACCGGCTCGCCGTTGACCGGATGACGCACCAGAAATCGTTGAAATTCGACCTGACCGCCCAGCTTCTCAAAATGCTCCTTCAGTAAGAGCTGCTGTTGTTGCATGCCGGGTGAGCCGCTGAAGCGAGGGCCAATCGCGGAGACCCGCTTGAGCAACTCGTAGCTTCGCCGACCATCCACGGGGATTTGCTCCAGCGTCAGCGTCGAGACCGCTGGCGACTGTGGCTCGACCCCGCCGTTCGTGCCCGGGCCGAGAAAAAGGACAGTCAATCCGACGGCCAGCGCCAAGAGGATGGCCGACCCGAGAAACACGGTCTGGCCATCTAGTTTCTTCATGGTCGGTCGCACCGAAAGGGCAGTCGGAGGAAGGTAAGAGTCGGTTCCCATGATGATCCGGGGAGCGCTTGTGGTTTCGGTATTGTAAAGCAACGACGCCAAGCGCGGGATATCGGAACTGCGAAGTTGCGCTGCGACGCGTTCTTCTTCCGCGTCAACGCTCCGGACGATCGGTCACGGTTCGCGAAACCACATGGGAATCGACCACACGATCTCTCTCCCGCTGTTCCGCGCCGGGAAAATCCGCCGCCTCAGGAAAACTCTCCCAGTGGAGATGCCGACGCGACCATTGCAGCAATGCGTGGCGATAGAGGCGTCGGCAGGGGGGAAACAGAAGCGAAAAACCGAACAGATCGGTCAGGATGCCCGGTGTTACGAGCAGGGCTCCGGCAACGAAGATCATCACCGCGTCGACGAGACTGGAGGTGGGCAGCTGACCATAGTTCATTTCTTGGCGAATGCGTGTGATGACTCCCCAGCCCTGGTGTCGGGCCAACGCCGCACCGACGACACCTGTCACCAGGACCAGTAGGAACGTGAATCCACCCGAGGTCCACTCTGCCAACTGCAGCAGCAGATAGAGCTCGGTGAGCGGCAACGCCACAAACAAAAACAGAAGGATCAGTCCCACCAAAGACTCCTGACAGGTGATGGAGAATCACAAATCGTGGCGACGAACGAAATTCTCGAAATTTATGGGGGTGCATCCGATCGCGTCACCCCAGCGCGGCCTTGCCACCGCCGGCGGTGACGGCACTCACAATTATTGCTGTCCGAGGCCCATCCAACAGAGTAACAGGCCCGCCAAAAGGGCGACGGTCACGAATCCAATCACCATCGCGGGACGCTGCCAATGCCGCTGGGCACGTCGCTTCTCTCTCGCGAAACGGACCAACTCGCCACTGGTTCGGGCAAACAGCTCGTCGGTATTCTCGTCGGATTGTGCCCGGCTCGGCGAAGCTTCCACTCCTGCAGCAGGGGCGTCGGTGGGCGACCGATTGGGCGTCGGAGGAGTCGTCGCAGACGGGGCGGAGGAACGTTTTCGAGATCGCCGGGATTTGCCAGACACTTTCGTTTTCCCTTGGTTCGTTGGCGCCAGGATCGGGCCGTGTTCTCCCAATTGGTGGAGCGTGGAAACTCGATGGAGCCGATCCTCTTCTCTCGTCTTACGCTGATTGTCGGTCAAGCATGAGGTGATGGATGACCTGGAATCGCTTGGTCCGAATCGCCGGCAACCCGGACAACGACTCGCCCCTGCACCTGACCCGAGAGAATCCGATCGATCCAAGCCGAAAGTTCCGACAAGTCCACCGTCGTCGTGATCTCGGCTAGGTCCTCGATCGCCCAAGGTCCGGCCAGCTGGCTCCAGAGTTCCTGGCGTCGGGGCATCGGGCAGAGCGAGGCGGTGATTCCCGCCAGCGTTACTCCCCGCAGAATGAACGGGTAAACGGTTGTATTGAGCGCAATGCCCCCGACCAGTCCACAGGCGGTGACACACCCGTGGGGTTTCATTTCGCGGATCAGCGTGGCCAGGGTTTCGCCGCCCACGGTATCGACCGCGCCCGCCCAATGCCCTGGCAGCAGCGGTCGCGTGGAACTGGATTGGAGTCGTTCTCGGGATACGACTTCCGTCGCGCCCAGCTCGTGCAGCCATGCAGTTGCCTCTGCCTTGCCCGTACTTGCGGTGACCGAATAGCCGAGTTGGGCGAGCAACTTGACCGCCAGACAACCGACGCCCCCGGTCGCTCCCGTGACAACCACCGGCCCGCTGCCGGGCGTGATGCCGTGGGCGATCAACTGCTGAACGCATTGAGCCGCGGTGAAACCGGCCGTGCCGTACATCATCGCTTGTTGGAGAGTCAGGCCCGGCGGCAACGGAACGATCCAATCGGACGGAACACGGATGTACTCGCTCCAGCCACCCCAATGACCTGCTCCGAGTTCGTATCCGGTGACGATCACACGTAGACCGACCGGATGCGCTGGAGATTGGCTTTCGACGATCGTGCCGGCCGCGTCAATTCCGGGAACGTGTGGCAGGCGACCCGCGACGCCCGGATGACCGGTCGCCGCCATCGCGTCCTTGTAATTGAGTGAGGACCAAGCGACCCGGACGACGACGTCTCCTGCGGGCAGTTGGTCCATTCGCAGCTGGCCGATCTCGGTGGTAACATCCCCCGACTGCCCGGGCGAGACCCAGAAGCAGCGAAACGATTCGTGGTCTCTGGTCATCGATCGGTTCTCCTCCGTTGATTCCGTGATTCGGCTTCCCCCAGCTTAGTTGACGGTTGGGGGCGCGGTCCTATAATTCGGGGCACGTGAAAAATTCTTGTCATTTTTGACGCAGAACCGATTGGGACGGTTTCCGTCCGTGAGTTTGGGTTCCCCGGAAGCGGAGTCGAAAAAAAGTCATGGGAAAAGTTGCGGAACTGAGCGATGCGAATTTTGAGCAGGAAGTTTTGAAGTCGGGGCAGCCCGTTCTGGTCGACTTCTGGGCTCCATGGTGCGGGCCGTGTCGTCAGATCACGCCGGTGATCGAGGAGCTTGCGGATGAAAACGCAGGGTCTGCGAAGGTGCTGAAGGTCAATATCGATGACAACCCGCAGACCGCGCAACAGCTCAACGTTATGAGCATTCCAACGCTGATCGTCTTCAAGGGCGGGGAAGAAGCGGCTCGGTTTGTCGGCGTTCAACCGAAAGCCCGGCTTCAGGAAGCGCTGGACGCGGCGAAAGCCTGAGGTCCAAGTCGCGTTTTTTGAAGCGGCATCATTTGAGGGTGATCATTGCGACCAGGAAGCCTGCCCAGGCGATCATGAGGATCCAGGACAGGCCGAGGAGAATCCGCTTTGGTCGGGGACGCCAGCGGGTCCATTCGATGCTCGCTGGAGCGGTAGATGCGTTCGGGGAGTCCGGTGCGCTGCGACTCGGATGCGGTGTTTGCCGCCGCCCCATCGGTCATTCCTCCGGCAAGGGCTTGCGACGAGCTGGCGCGAGTGAGAAATCAAAGTCGTCCAGAAACGCTTTTTGGAAATCGAACACGTCGTCGAAATCTTCACGACGGTCGCGCGCCGATTTGCTCATCTGTTCGGCGCTGATCAGGTTGTACACGATCTCGCCGAGATCACCGGTCGAGTGAACGCCCCAGCTGTTGAGTACCGCCTTGGCCATCATGCCATACCGTTCGATCGCCATGCGGCGACTCGCTTCGCACAACTGCTGCCCGGTCAGGTGGCGCTCCTTCCGTGGTTTCTGTTCGCCCTCGACCGGTTCCAGCGATCCATATCCGAGGACCTCGCGGGCGTAAGAGAGCGCATCGCAGACGAACTCGTAAGCCTCCAGGGAGTAACGCGGATCTTGTTCCAGAACCTGTTGAAAGGGATGCGTCTGCGACATGGTCGAAAGGTCTTTGTCGTTCGGTGATTTCGTCTGCCCGTCCCCGTCCGTCGAGATTTGGAGGGGATTCACTGGGGCGATCCCTCATCGGGTTTCGTCCGTCGCGCGTTGCGGCTGCGCGGCTCTTTCCGCGTCCCCTCGCGCCGCAAAACACTCAGAACCTCGGAGGCATTGATCATCAGGCGGCGGTGGTCTTCCGTTTCCACGAGCAGTTGTTGAGTCAGAATGGACTGACTTAACACGCGTGCCCGTCCATTGTTCGTGATTACGTCGCAGCCGGCGGGCGGAAGCTCTCGCTGCAATTCGACATACGTGTCAAACTCATAGCGCAGACAGCATTTGAGCCGTCCGCAGCGTCCGGAGATCTTCGTGGGGTCCAGAGTGGCCTTCTGCAATTTCGCCATCTTCATCGAAACGGGGGGCATCGATGACAGGTGCGTGTTACAGCAAACGGGTTTACCACAATCTCCGTAGTCCGCGAGCAGCTTGGCTTCGTCGCGCACCCCGATCTGACGCATCTCGATCCGTGTCTGGAATTCCGAAGCCAGTTTGCGCACCAGTTCGCGGAAGTCCACCCGGTCTTCTGACAGGTAGTAAACGATCAGCCGTTCCCCGCCGAACAGTCGCTCGACGTCCACCAGTTGCATCTGCAGGCCCAGTTCGGCGACGTATCGCTGGCAAGTCTCAAATTCCTGACGCGTTTGGGCCAGAATGTGGGACCATTCGTTGAAATCGTCGGCAGTCATCTGCCGCAGGACTTGCCCCTGTGTCGCATCCTCCATCTGTTCCAGTGCATCCTCGGTGACCGGACAGAGGACTTCGCCCGCTTCCAGACCGCGGTCGGTGCGCGCGATGACCTTCGCTCCGCGGGACAACTTGTCATTCCCCCGCATCGAGAGCACCGCGAGTGCTCGCATTGCTCCGTAGCGTACAACGTATTTTGCCATGCGACCGGGAAACGCTTGTGAACAGATTGATCGAGACGTGTCGGTGGCCTTGTCGGCCAGTATAGTCCGTACAATCTTAGAAGCGAGCACCCGGGGTCACATAGGAAAGCGCCAAGAGCGCGTACCCGGTTACCAGATCCGGGTTGCCCTCCAGCCAGCGGTCGTTGCCCTGGTTGACCCAGGAACCGTCCGGCTGTTGGCGGCGAGCCAGTTCCGCGACCAATTCCTTCCGCCAATCGTGCATCTGACCGGCGTCGTCCACGAACTGATCCTCACCCAAGGCGGCAAGCGCTTTGGCAAAGGTGTGATAGTAGTAGTAGAGTCCTGCATCACCCATGCCCGGATTCGCCTCGAGGTCGTAGAAGCGGCGAATCCACTCCACGGCCGCCTTGACCCGCGGATCGTCTGGACCGACGCCCGCATACAACATGCTCTTCAGTCCGGCGTAGGTCATGGAACCGTAGCTGCGTAGTCCACCATTCGAGGTTTCGCCCGCCTGACTGGAGCCTCCTGCAGCGATCGTGTAGTAGAACCCTCCGTCGCCCACTTTCGTGCTGAAGGGCGTCGTATTGTGCGGCGACTCGAGATTCTGACATCGCGAAACAAAGATCAATGCCCGCTGGATCGCTTCGCTGTCCGGACTTTCACCCGCGGCCCGCAAGGCGTCGATCAGAAAAGCGGTGTTCGATAAGTCGGGACGTTTGTGACTCCCATAGCCCGCGCCTCCGTATGCCGTGTCTGACCGATCCGTCCCTTCCGTTTCGTCCCACTGAATCGAGGTCACGAATGCGTCCGCCCGACGAATGACATCGTTGTAGCGACCATCTTGATTCGCTTCGGAAAAGCAGAGGATCGCCAGGCACGTTTCATAGTTACGATACATCGAGTCGATCTGATGAATGCCTCCCGTCGGCTGGATGCAACTCTCCAGATACTGCAGGCTGCGGGCGACGAGTGGATCGCTCGGGGACCGCCCATGCCGAAGCAGAGCCGTAGTAATCAACGCCGTGACCCCCGGTCCCGCCTCGCGACTGTAGGATCCATCTTCCGCCTGACGCGAACGCAGGAATTCGATCCCGCGCGATACCACCTGGCTGGCGTCAACGGAGGCTTCACGAGCTTGTTCCTGGGCCCGCAGCCCGGGAGCCGCACAGATCGCGACGAGAATAATCAGGATCAATCGTTTCATGATGGTCTGGTACTCCTATGCAATGCAGTATTCCGACTCGCGCATTCGCGAGCGATGCCTGCTTTTGAATCTGACTCGGGAAATGGCGAACAGACGAACATAATCACCAGGGTCGGGCGCATGCCGAAGGCCAAGTAACTAATTATAGGCCTCCCGCGGTGCCGCACAGCGGACCGACCGCACGTCGATTTCGGGCGGCTAGGCACCGGCTCGTACGAATCGGGTCGCTAATCGAGAATCGCCAGGATGTCATCCTCGCTCATGATCAGCAGCTCTTCGTCGTCGACGATCACTTCCGATCCCGCGTAGCTGCTGAAGAGTACGCGATCGCCTTCTTGGACCTGATGGGGGGATCGAGTCCCGTCCGCGAGGAGTCGTCCATCTCCAACCGACAGCACGCGACCTTCGCGCGGCTTATCGCGCGCCGAATCGGGTAGGACAATGCCCCCGGCCGTCTTCTCTTCTGCCTCGAGTCGCCTGACGACGACCTTATCACCCAGTGGTTCAACTTTCATGGTGCCTTGATTGCTCCCCTGAACCCAGGCCGACAGCAACCCAACGATTCCTGCCCTTGGCTGAGTTCGAACACGAACTGTGTAAGGTGGATGATTGTCTCACGCCCCGTTTCGGCGTTCAAGACCGCGGAAGCTGTTCATGCGGCAGCAAGCTGGCAGCGGTCTGTGGTGCGATCCGTGCCGCCCCGCGGTCACAGATCCCTTCAACTCGGGTGGTAGATTTTGCCGATAGGGGAATACGCGGTGACTTTAGCGGTCCTAATGGCCAGGCGGTCGCCGTCGTCTCGCAGTGCGGCAGGATCGCAACCCAACGGGGTGCTTCCGCACCCGAGTACGGTTCGCTTCCGTTGGTCGCTTGATTTCTTGCCGAGAGAACAACATTTTCACCGTTCGCAGTGCAGAGAAAAAGAAAAAGGGTCCCCAAGCGATGGCGCAATCATCCTTGCCAACCGATCAGGCTTCTGCCGCCGAAGCCCAGACGCGGGTTGATTCGGCCCATGCGCCTGAGAATCCCGTCTCGAACAGTCTGCCTTCGAGGGAACTTCTCGAGGCAATTGCCGGTCAGGATTCGGAGCAGGCAGCGCTCCAATTGCGCCGCCAGGCGTTGGAATTAGCCGGGCTGTTGCGCGAGAAGCAGCGGAATCTGGATCAACGTGAATCGGAGTTGAACGCCCGCACGGCGCTGCTGGAAAACGAAATCCGCTCGAATCGCCTGAAGCAGCAGACGGCGAAAGGTCCGGTGGAAACACCGGGAATCGAGCTGCGCCGTCCGACGCTGACCGAAGCGCTCCAGGCACCGTCCGAAGAAGAACCGTTCTTCGAGGAAGAGGTCCCATCCACGGAAGTAGGCGGTTCGGGCGAGACGGGGCCGGCGAAGGTCGATGCGGAGTCGGTCATCCTCGGCCGCTCGCCGCGGGTACGACCCACGCTCGACGACGGGCCGGTCGCCGAGCTGCGTCAGCAGGAAGCGAAGCTGGAGGCACGGCAGCAACAGCTGGAGCATCTCCAGGAGCAGATTACGCAGATGCACCGTGAGGCGTTAGAGTTGCGGCTGGCAACCGAAGAGCTCTGGGGCGAGTTGGTGCACGCCTGCTCTTCGGACGAGTTGACGGAACGGCTGAACGAGTTGCGAAGCCGGTTGGCGGAGCATTACCGGTTGGCCAACGAGTCGTTGGCGCAGCGAACGGACGAGCTGCATCGCATGCGGCAGGAGTTGAATGAGCAGCAGCAGCGGCTGCGTTGCCAGCGACGAGAGCTGCAATTGTGGGTCGATCGCCGCTACGACGAGATCGAGGCCCGCACATCGCGATTAATCCAGCGTGAGCGAGAGCTCGACCGGTTGGAGGCGGAATTCGAGCGGCAATCAATGCAGTGGCAGCGTCAGCGCGAAGCCTATCGGCAAGAGATCGAACAGTTGACGCGTTCGGCCTGATTGATTTAGAGCCGACTGAGCGATTCACCCGGGCTCGTCGTGGGCGAAGTGCCAGGAGTCGGTTCGCTGCGCGTGCGTTCCGTGGCAATCCGCACCGCCCGCAGCGCCTGCTGCAACTGCTGTGCGTTGAAGAACAATTCGGTCTGCCCGTTCAAGTGTTTGATCTTGATCTTCTGGGCGAGTTCCTGCCAGCTGAGGTTGTCACTCAGGTGCCAAGCGGCCGCTTGGGCGGAGACCTGATCGATTTCGCCTCGACCCAGCATAGCGCAGAGCTCAATCAGCTCAGCCTTCTGCGTGAAGCTCTCAATCGGTCGCAGGGCGTAGGGCACGCGTGGATTGGGGTCTTCTTTCCCATGTTCCAGGCAGACGGTTTGGACCTTGAGCTTAGCGACTCGGTCAGGGCCCACATTGAAGAAGCCGCCCATGCCCATGCCGCCCATGCCCATGCCGCCCATGCCACCACCGAACCCTTGGTTTCCGCCGCCGCCGCCACCGAAGTTGTTTCTTCCACCCCCCACGTTGCCACCGCCCAGATTACCACCGGCCTGCGCAAGAATGGGGACGCCGGCAAACGCCGCGGGCAGTTTGATTGACAGAGGCTTGTCAGTTTTGTTCTCAATGATCACGGTCGCCTGTTCCGCGTTCTTCGGAATCAGTTTGACGTCGATCTGCTGCGCTTCCATGGCCGCGAACAGCTCCACTCGGTCGCCCGGTGCAGTCCTCTCTTCCGCGCGGGCCGAAGGGACCTGCAGCCAAGCCGCGGCGCTCAGGCAAACGAGGCACGTCAACAGGTTGGAACAACGGCGGGACATGATTGCTTCTCCGTTCCAGAGGGGCCTTTGAAGGGGCGCGGCGGCAGCGCCGCTAACCTACAGAATAACCGACGTTTCGGGGAATTCCAAGTATTTCTGGGCGATCTGCAAGGCTTCAAGTAGAGGGGGTGTATTGTTGACAGGGTTCTGTCGCATTCATTACACTTCGGGGCTTTATGTCCTGGTGAATCGAGGGCCTTCATCCTTTGCCTGAGTCGCGGTTTTCGGTCGCGATTCCGCGTCGATCGGCAGCCGGACGGCGGCCGGTCTCCCCACGGGCAACGGTGTCTGGCAGGGTCCCGAAAATCGCTCGCGATTCAAGGCCCGCCGTCCTGCCGCGTCCTTCCATCCTTCCAGAATCATCGGGTACCTGACCCGGGTTGTTGGCTGAGGTCACAGGAGCACGTAAAAGCCGCTTCACGGTACCCGCAAACCAGCATAGTGACGGTCCAACCGGTCTAATCGGCACGGTCCAAGAAGGGAAAATCAACATGTTCAGGGGTAGCACAATGGGTTGCAGTCAAGGATTCTTAGCCGCCAAGGCGCTCGCGGCTTCGGCGGTCATGGCCAGTACGGCCATGGCGAGCGAAGCGACCGGGTCCGAGGGGCAGTCGACGGGTGGAATTGCCGTCGTGATTTGGGTGATCGCCTTCGTGGGCGCAATCACTGCACTTGTGTATGCGTATCGCTTCTTCCAGATGATGATGGCGTCGGATGTTGGCACGCCCAGGATGGTCGAAATTGCCGGCTACGTCCGGGAAGGGGCCAACGCTTATCTGCGTCAGCAATACAAGATTGTAGCGATCTTCTTCCTGGTGATCGTGATTATTCTGTCGATCTTCGCGTTCGTCTTGGACGTGCAAAGTCACTGGGTGCCGTTCGCCTTTTTGACGGGCGGTTTCTTCTCCGGTCTGGCCGGCTGGATCGGCATGAAGACGGCCACGTTGGCCAGTAACCGCACGGCTGCCGGCGCCCAGAAATCGCTCAACCAAGGGCTCCAGGTCGCCTTCCGATCCGGAGCGGTGATGGGGCTGACGGTGGTCGGTTTGGGGCTACTGGACATTACGCTCTGGTTCGCCCTGCTGAAATGGGGGGTCGGCCTCGGCCTGGCGGAAATCACGGTCACGATGTTGTGCTTCGGGATGGGAGCCAGCGCGCAAGCGTTGTTTGCTCGCGTCGGTGGCGGCATCTTTACTAAGGCCGCGGACGTAGGGGCGGACCTGGTCGGCAAGGTCGAACAGGGCATTCCGGAAGACGATCCCCGTAATCCGGCCACGATCGCTGACAATGTGGGTGACAATGTGGGCGACGTCGCCGGAATGGGCGCCGACTTGTACGAATCCTATTGCGGCTCGATCTTGGCCACCGCCGCGCTGGGTGTGGCCGCCTTTTCGGGATCGGGCCTTCGCGTCGAGGGGATGACCGCCTACCAGGCCCAGTTGCAGTCGCTGCTGTTGCCGATGGCGATCGCGGCCGTCGGAATCTTCCTCTCCATCCTCGGCATCTTCCTCGTTCGCACCGAGGAGGATGCGACCCAGAAGAACCTGCTGAAGGCCCTGGCGCGCGGCATCAATGCGTCCACCTTCCTGATCGCCATCGCGGCGATTCTGCTGACCTGGTGGCTGATGCCCGCAACGTCCGAGACCGTCATTTCCCAAGCCATCCCCATCCCCGGCGTCGCCATCAGCATCCTCGCCGGATTGTTCGCCGGATGGTTGATCGGGAAATGGACCGAGTACTCGACCAGTGATGAGTTCCGTCCCACGAAGCAGTTGGCCGAGCAGGCACTGACGGGACCGGGAACGTTGATTATCGGCGGGATCGCCGAAGGCATGCAGAGCGTTTGGTTTCCCGTTCTGGTCGTGTGCGTCGGCACAATCACCGCGTTTGGTTTTGCTTGCGGTTGGAACCTGAACGACGTCAGCTATTTCTCCCTCGGCCTGTACGGAGTTGGCATCGCGGCCGTCGGAATGCTCAGCACACTCGGAATTACGTTGGCGACGGATGCCTACGGTCCGATTGCGGACAATGCCGGTGGAAACGCCGAAATGTCGCACCTCGAGCCGATCGTGCGGCAGCGGACCGATGCCCTGGACAGCCTGGGGAACACGACCGCTGCGACGGGTAAAGGATTCGCCATCGGGTCCGCGGCCCTGACCGCGTTGGCTCTGCTGGCTGCGTATGTCGAAGAAGTGCGAATCGGCTTCGAACGCTGGGGCGAGTCGGTCGCGCAGGTCGTCGAGGAAGATGGCATCTACAAACTGTCTCCCGGTTTTGTGCTCACCAAGCATGGTGACCATCATCACACCTACCTGGCCCTTCCGTCGGACCGTCGCACGGATGCGGTCAAGACGGCGTGGGATGCGGTGGACCTGAGCGACGGGCCGGCACTGGTTCCGGCGGGTGTGATGACCGAACCCGAACACGGGGAACTGGCCTTCGCGGCGACCGGCGTTCCGTTGGTCGGAGTCGAAGAGGCAACGCTCCTGGATTTCGCGACCTACTACGACGCCTCGGTGATGAACCCGAAGGTTCTGGTGGGGATCTTCCTGGGGGCCATGTCGACGTTTATCTTCTGCGCCTTGACGATGAAGGCCGTCGGTCGTGCGGCGAAGGGAATGGTGGAGGAGGTGCGGCGGCAGTTTAAGGAGAAGCCGGGCATCATGCAGGGGACGGATACTCCCGACTACGCCCGCCCGGTCGCCATCAGCACGAAGGCTGCTCAGCGGGAAATGATCCTGCCCTCAATCCTCGGCTTGGCCATGCCCGTCGCGGCCGGGCTGGTCCTCGGCGTCGGCGGCGTGCTCGGCTTGCTGGTCGGAACGTTGACGACCGGCTTCTGCGTCGCGATCTTCATGGCCAATGCCGGTGGTGCGTGGGACAACGCCAAGAAGCACATCGAAGCAGGACATCACGGCGGCAAGGGTTCGGACGCCCACAAAGCGGGCGTGGTCGGCGACACGGTTGGTGATCCGTTCAAAGACACCAGCGGTCCGAGCTTGAACATCTTGATCAAGCTGATGAGCATGGTCAGCGTGGTCGTCGCCGGCTTCGTCGTGCGATACAGCCTGGTGGCCCTGGGGATTTTCTAATCCTCGGCCGACCGCCCACAGATCGACCCCATTCATGCGACCCGCCCTAGCCAACACCTGGGTGGGTCGCATTTTTTCTGGCCAGACCATTCCCCGTGAGGACTCTCACCGGGGGGTAGGCTCGGCTGTTGCGCACATGTCGAGCGGAACCGAAGATCAAAGAGAAACCACGGATTGAACGGATGAGGCGGATGTCCACGGGATCGGGCCGTGGGGATCCGTACTCTCCGTCAAATCCGTGGTTTCTTCTTCTCTGTCGGTCCAACCCAAATCCGAAGGATTGCGAACCTTTTCGTCGGCCCAGAGTCTCGGTACGATGGAGTAGGTAGAGTCCTGGAGAAAAACTCGACATCCAAAAGGAGCCTTCGTGCCCGAAACGAGAGCAGCACAATCCAACGGCCAGCCCGAGCAGCGGGTGGCTCGCAGCCGTGCCTTGGCCCTCGCCGCCGCGAGGACCGCCGAAGAGAATCGAGGACGCAACATCGTTGTGCTCGACCTGCGGCAGTTGACCTGCATCTTCGATTATTTCGTGATCGCTACCGGCACCAGTCGTCGGCAACTGCATGCCATGAGCGAAGAGATTGATCACAAGCTGCAGGACGAGATGGGCGATCAGCGCTTGGGGATCGAGGGATACTCGGAGAGCCGCTGGATCCTGCTGGACTACGGAACGGTGGTGATCCACTTGTTTGACGAGGAGACTCGGCAGTATTTTGCACTTGAGGAACTGTGGGCCGAAGCACCCAAGGTGCCGTGGCAAGTTGCCGCCACGAGTTCAACTTGAAACGGTCCAGAAGACGGAACGGCTGGACCCGATCATGAATCTGCTGCAGGAAATCAAACATCGATTTCGCGAGGCACTTGCGCCTCTGGTTTCTGATCCTGCCTCGGCTCTGGAGATGATTCGACCGGCCCAGGACGCACGGTTCGGCGATTACCAGGCGAATTGTGCGATGCCGCTGGGCAAGCAACTCGGGCAGCCTCCCCGCGAGATCGCTCAGCAGATCGTGTCCCGGTTGCAGATCACCGATCTCGGTTTACCGCCAGAAATTGCGGGGCCGGGCTTCATCAATCTGCGGATTCGCGATGACTGGCTGCAGCAGCAACTGCAGGACGCGCTGGCCGATGACCGTCTTGGCGTGGCGCAAGTCGATTCGCCGCGCACGTACGTGATCGACTACTCCGCGCCGAACGTGGCGAAGCCGATGCATGTCGGCCACATTCGATCCACCGTCATCGGTGATGCACTCTGCCGAACGCTGCGGTTCCTCGGACATCAAGTGATCTCCGACAATCATCTGGGGGATTGGGGCACCCAGTTCGGCATGGTGATTTACGGCTACCGCCATTTTCTGGATCGAGCCGCCTACGAGCGGGATCCCGTGGCGGAACTCGGTCGGATCTATCGCGTCGTCCGCCGGATTCTCGACTATCACGATGCGCTGCGACAGCGGCCGGTCTTGCAGGAGCAAATCGATCAGCTCCAGCAATTGATTGCGGATGGGGAAAGCCAGTCGATCGCCGATAAACAGCAGCAGAAACAGGCGGCCAAGCTGCGGAAGAGGCAGCAGAGTCAGTTGGAAGAACGCCGCGAACAATTGGCCGCGCTGAATCGACGCATCGCCGAAGTGGAAGCGGACCCGCACGGCGCGCAGCAGGCGGCCGAGCATGCGCAGATCTACGACGCAGTATTGGAAGAGACCGCGAAGCTGCACGCCGGCGATCCGGATAATCTGAAACTGTGGCACGATTTTCTGCCGAAGTGTCGCCAGGAAATCCAGCGAATTTACGACCGGCTCGATATCGCGTTCGATGTGGAGCTCGGAGAAAGCTTCTATCAGGATCGGCTCGCCTCGGTCGTGGAGGATCTGCTTCAGCGCGATCAGGCGCGGGAAAGCGAAGGGGCGATCTGCGTGTTTCTCGAGGATTTCGCGACTCCGATGATTATTCGGAAGAAGGATGGCGCCTTCCTCTACGCGACCACCGACCTGGCGACGATTCAATATCGCATGCAGCAGTGGTCTCCGGATGCGATCCTCTATGTGGTGGATTTCCGGCAGAGCGAACATTTCGACAAGCTGTTCGCGGCCGCCCGCAACTGGGGCTATCAAGATGTCGAGTTGCGGCACGTCGAATTCGGTACCGTGTTGGGCCCCGATAACAAACCGTTCAAGACCCGGGCCGGTGATACCGTGGGACTGGAGGGACTCCTGGATGCGGCCGTGCAGCGTGCCTTGGAAGTTGTCAGCGCCAATGACGATGCGAAGCCCGACGGACGAGAGCTCTCCGATGATCAACGCGCACACATCGCGCATGCAATCGGACATGCGGCCATCAAATACGCGGATCTGTCACAAAATCGCAGTAGTGACTACGTGTACAGCGAAGAGAAAATGGTCGCACTGCGCGGAAATACGGCAACCTATCTGCAGTATTCGTACGCCCGCGTGATGAACATCTTTGCGAAGGGTCAGGTCGACATTTCGGCGCTCCGCAGTTCCGGGGCCACGATTGAATTGCAGCAGCCACAAGAACGTCGACTCGGCCTGCAGCTCGTGCGGCTGTCCGAGGCACTGGAGGAAGTGGTGCTCGATTATCGTCCGAATCATCTGACCAATTACCTGTTCGAATTGGCGACGTTGTTCTCGGAGTTCTACGAAGCATGCCCTGTGCTGAAAGCCGAGACGGAAGACCAACGCGACAGCCGCCTGTTGCTGTGTGACCTCGTCGCCCGAACCTTGAAACTCGGTCTTTCCCTGCTGGGAATCCAGGTTGTGGACAAGATGTGACGACCGAACGAAGGGATCAGGAGCCTCTTTCTCGCGAGGGAGATCGCAAGATGGATCGTGCGTCGCCTACGCCCAATCGTATCTACTGTGCCGATGCGCTTGTGCAACTGCAGCGATTCACGGATGAGTCGGTAGATTTGATCGTGACCAGTCCGCCGTACTATCTGCAACGTGACTATCGCGGATCGCGGCAAATCGGCCAGGAATCATCGCCCGCGGATTACATTCAACGCTTGGTCGGGATTTTTGCCGAAGCCCGACGCGTGTTGCGGAGTACGGGGACTTTGTGGCTCGTCTTGGGCGACAAGTATGTTCAGAAGCAGTTGTTAGGGCTGCCCTGGCGCACAGCGCTGGCCTTGCAGCAAGATGGCTGGCTGTTACGTAGCGACATCATCTGGCACAAGCCGAATGCGATGCCTTCCGCCGTGAAGAACCGGCCGACAACGGACCATGAGTACGTCTTTCTGTTCTCCAAGTCCGAGCAATACTACTACGATGTCGACGCCGTTCGTGAACCGCACGTGACATTTACCGCCGCCAGTCGGATGCGGGGCGGAAGGAACCACTTCTTTAAACGCGACAGTACTCCGGAAGCCGGGAAGAACGGCGGGAATCCGAATCTACACAACGGGCGCTGGGATCAGGCCTTCCATCCGCGTGGTCGGAACAAACGGACGGTCTGGTCGATTCCCCTGTCGAAGGTTCGGGAGGCGCACTTCGCCGTCTTTCCTGAACCGCTTGTCGAAACGTGCATTCGTGCCGGTTGCCCACCCGATGGAATCGTCCTGGATCCCTTTCTCGGCAGCGGCACGACCGCCCTGGTCGCGCGTCGCCTGGGCCGACATTACGTCGGCATTGACTGCGTTCGGGAGTACTGCGAGATCGCCCGCCATCGTGTGCGGCGCCAGCAGTGCGCGCAGAGCGACTGAATTGTCGGCGACGCCGACGCTTCGGAGTTGCGCATTTGCCGATTCTGGCCCAATGTTCTATTTGGCCGGTGACGGATCGTTTGTCGATTTTACTGAAGATTTTAGCTTCTTTGACCAAATCTTCGGAGACGCGAACGGCGGATGTCATGGTTGGTCCTCCTTTTTAATA
>CAZFWV010000074.1:0-23954 GCA_964522605.1 uncultured Pirellulaceae bacterium | reverse complement strand
AAACGAAAAAAGGCTGGTGGCGGAGCAACGCGACATCCAGGCCACGCCGGTCCTGGCATCTCGCTTCACTCCGTTCCCAGCCATTGGGACCCGGTCGCAGTTGTGCGACCGGGTTGGTACTGCATCCCTAAGAGCGAAAACGACCAGCGCGTCTACGAACGCCGGCGCAGCGCGGCGATACCAAGCAGCGAGAGGACAAAGAGTGCCAGACCCGTCGGTTCCGGCACGGCCGCTATGCCTTCTCCGGGGAAGGGCCCTCGTTCGTAACCACCACCCGACAAGGCGACAACGAGATCTGCGGTGCCGAACAGGAGGTCGCCGTTCCAGTCTCCCTGGGCCCAGCCGGCTCGCTCTCCCGTTTCGTATTTTCCTTCGCCCAGCACTGCCACGAAGTCCGCTGTGTTGAATTGGAAATCGAGGTTCGAATCCCCGATCCAAGTCTCCTTGTGTTGCTCCAGCCAGATCTCTCGGTCCGCGAACGTGACTTCGCCGTCCCCGTTCTCGTCAAATTTCGACTCAAACGGCAGCTCGTCGGTCGCGACTCGCGCCTGCAGGTCCAAGTCGGCCGCATCCAGTTGACCGTCACCGTTGTAATCCCCTGCAAGAGTGCCTTGCATGGAGAGGTAGAGGATTTCGCCCTCAGACAGCGCGACATCGTAAATCCGGAACTCATCCCAGATTCCGGCACCCAGATTGTTCCCGCCATCGCCGCCACCAATGAAGAAGGTTCCACCCGGATCCACCCACGGTCCTGCGAACGTTTCGTTCACCATCTCGCCGTCGATGTACAACTTGACGTCGACGTTGTCATCCGTTCGTTCCCAGGTGAAGGCGACCTGGTAGGTGCCAAACCCGTCGAGCAGATTCAGATCGTAGGAGGCGATGGCCGAGTCCTGGACTCGGCCGCGTAGGATTCCATCCTGGTAGATCCACATCTCCCAGTCATTGGCGTCCGCTGAATTGGTCCACAAGGATTGATAGTTGTAGAACTGATCGACTGTGTAGTCGAACATGATGGTTCCGTTGTCGGTCAACACATAGTCGACACTTACGGCATCACCCTCCGTGTTGGACTGGATCGTATTCTCTCGCAGGTCCAATCCCAGTCCGACGGTTCCCGGGCCGTAGGGTGGCTCGTTCAAGCCCGGTGTATCGATGAGCGTACCGTCGTAGGTAGCTCCTCCCGTGCCACTGTTCGCAAGATTCCCTTCGAACGAATAGTGGATCACGGGCTGCACCGTTGGTTCTACGGGATCGACGGGAGGGCGGTCCGGGAGGAACGCAATTTCCGGATTCGCTTCTCCGACTGAATGGCCGTTGCCGACGCTATAGAGGTACTTTGCTTCGCCTTGGCCCAGCGCCCGATTCCAAATGGCGACGTCATCGATGTACCCAGAGAAGAAGTTGGAGCCCGGGAAACCCGGATCGGTCAAGGGGTTGCCACCGATCGCGGCGATCTGCCCGGTTCGAACCGGATCGATCAAACCGGCATTCGGATGGGAATCGACGAACTGCCCGTTGAAATAGATCTTGGCCGTTGCGTTCGCGCCGTCATAGACGCCCATCACATGGTGCCAATCCCCGGTGGTCAGCATCGATTCCGGTACCCCCGGACGCTCCGCGGTGCCATTTTCGTCGGTGACCTTGAAACGCAATTCGCGGTTTCCTCGATCCAAATACAGAACGTAACTATCTTGGGCCGAGTCATAGATACTACCAAAACTTCCCAGCAATTCGGACGGCAGGAATTCCGTGTTGAACCAGGCTGACACCGTGACCGCATTCGTCGTGATGTTCAGGTCTGCGCTGTCGGAAACCAGCACATCCTGAAATCCCTCGAAGTACAGCGCACTGTCGCCGAACATCGACTCGTCGGCATCGAGCCAGGACGGTTCGTCCCGCAGCAGTCCGTCATCTTCTTCCGCTCCGGAGGGCGCGACATCGAAAGCGGTTTCGCCCGTTCCCTCATCCAGTGGCCAATATGCGATCAGCCCCTCGTGGAGCTTTATCGCTTGGGCACATGGACACAGCAATGCGACGCACGCCATCGCGATCGCCACACGCGAAAGACAGAGTCGTCTCGACAGATGGTGAAAAAGAGTCGCAGTCATAGGTCACCTCTCAGTAGATGCACGAAAAAAATGTCCAATATGAACGTCCCAGAGCGTCGAGGCAAAGGCGGGCTACAATGCGGAGCGAAGAATCTGGGATTGGGAGAATGCGTCCCTATTCGTGGTGTGTCGGGGCCACTTTCGGCGCCCGGCCGTCTTTGTACCACTAGCCACGAGACAACTCAAGATAACGCAGTTCGTTTCCGATGGATTTGGTCTGCTGACGCCACAGCAATCAGCTCCCTAGAAAGGCTCCCGGCATGGCCTCAGTCGGGATTCTGTGCGGAGAGTGAAAGTTGCGAGAAGCCGTTACCCCGGCAGAAGGTCGTTGATCAGGAACTCATCCACGATGACTGGGGTCAGAAGGTTCCCCGTTTTCGGGAAGCACCTTGACGACGATTGCGGCGATGTCATCGTGTTGCGACTCGCCTGCCGAGAAGCGGCGTGTGGCGTGGTAGAGGCATTCAATGATTTCGGCAGCGGGTTTTGATGCGTTGTCGCGAATCACATCAAGCATGCGATTCCGTCCAAATTGAACGCGGTCGGGGTTCCTGGCTTCTTCAATGCCATCCGTGGGTAGCACGATCAAGTCTCCTGCTTCGAGGACCGTACCGAGGTCAGGATCGGCGTCCCAAGTCGCTTCAATTCCCAATGGTGCACCCGTTGACTGCAGAATGTGCGCCGCGCCCGATGCCTTCACGAGATATCCCTGATGGCCGGCGCCGGCGTAAATGAACGAGCGCGTCTGGGGATCGAGTCGACCGAGGAACATCGTCACGAAGTGTCCCGAGTCGCTCCAGGAGAGGCCGCGATTTGCATCAGTCAGCAGTTGATGAGGATCGTCGCATCCTTCCGTCAATGAGCGGAGGTGGGCTTGCATCTTTGCCATCACCAAGCCTGCGCCAAGTCCATGACCACTCACGTCGGCAATAAGAATCCCGACCTGGTTCTGCCCCATGGTGAAGAAGTTGAAAAAATCTCCACTGACACAATCCGCGGGATAGACGGAGCCGGCGATGTCGAGCCCAGGAACGCAGGGATTGTGCGGTGGGAGAAAAGCACGCTGAACTGAACTCGCAGCCAGAATTTCTGCCCGGTCGGCTTCCGCCCGTTTCTGGTGTGTGAGGTCCTGGCCATTCGCGACGTAGTGCGTGATCCGTCCCAAGGAATCTCGCACGCAGGCGATCGTTAACCGCTGCAAGTATTCTTGACCGTCCTTTCGTCGATTCCAAATCTCGCCCTCCCAAAACCCTTTCGTGGCGATGGTCCGCCACATCTCGTGATAAAACTCATCATCGTGCCGGCCCGATCGCAGCACGCGCGGCGTCGTGCCGACGACTTCGTCGGCCGTATAGCCGGTCAGTTTGGTGAAGGCCTGATTCACGCGGAGAATCGTGCCATTCACGTCGGTGATGACGATACTGTCATGCACGTCGAAAGCTACGGCCGCAAGACGCAACTCTTGTTCTGTCAGTCTTAGCTTTTCGTTCGCTTCAACCAGGTACTTGGTCTCCAGGGCAACTCGGCGACGAAGGGTTTCATTCAATTCCCTCAGCAAGTTATGAGCCCGTACACGCTCGATCGCGACGGAAACCGTTTGCGCCGCCGTTTGAATGACGCGTAATTCAACAGGAGCTGGTTCGATTGGCTCGTGGTAATACATCGCAAACGTGCCGAGGACCGTTCCGGCGAGCGATAGGATGGGCTCCGACCAACATGCACGGATCCCAGCACGTTCCGCCAACTCGCGATACGCGGTCCAGTTGGGATGCGTTGTCACATCGGCGGCAACGACACGCTGACCCGTGAACGCTGCCGCACCACAGCATCCCACCGTTGGGCCGATCTGGAGGCCATCGACGGCTGCGTTGTAGAAGCTCGGCAGGCCGGGTGCAGCGCCTAATCGAAGACGGTCGGACTCCTGATCAAGCAGTAAAACAGAGCAGATCAGGCCCGGAAGAAGGTTTTCGACAGTTCGAACGAGTTGTTCCAGTGTCTCGGTTAATGTCGCGCCGCGGGCGATCATTTGAAGGATCTTGCTGTGCGAAACCTCCGACAACTCCAGCAGCTTCCGCCCGCTCGATTCCATGATCGAACCGCGGATGACGACACGATTTTCCCATGGCATTCGCACCAGGTGTACGTCACATGGGAAACGTTCTCCGCGAGCGTTGCAGTGCCACCATTCAAAGGTGATCGCACCTCCCTCGAGAGCCTCGGCAATTCGTTCTCGAGCCAGATCACACGATGACCCACCCGGCTGCCTTGGTGGACTCAACTCGAACGGTCCAACTTCAAGCAACTTCCCACGCGGGACGCCGAACAGTTGCTCCGCCATCAAGTTGGCATCAATGAATCGCCCCGTCTCAACATCCAGCATCACGATTGCGTCGGGAGCGTGATCGAGCAGCGTACGGACGCGCTGCTCCGCGCTGGATAGGTCGATTGGGATCGTTCGTGCTGAATCCCAGTCGTTCCGACAACCGTCGGAACATCGGTTCCTTAGAACTCGCGTTTTCGCCGACAGTGTCTGTTCTTTTTTGCCCATACGACTTCTGTTCCGAGCAGCTCTGAAATGCGTTCAAGTCGCTCGACGGCAGGCTGCCTCCCCGCCAATCCGGACAACATCTCATGGAATAATGCGAGAATTCACCCCGAACGCTACAAGAAATCTTCAAAGTTTTTTTTGTTAGCTGAATCCACAGTGCCGTTCGTCGAGCAAATCACGGGTCGAATCGTGAGTTGCGATGCGGACGAACGTCCTTTCGTTCACGTTCTTGAGCGTCCCGAAAATGCGAATCCGCCTCCTTGCATGTCCTATCGACGGCGGCGCAGCCAATGGACCCGGGCGACCAACGGAAGCCCGGAAATCATGGGGGCAACGTGACTTTCTGGGGAACATTCACTGCGCCGTAGGGAATAAAGCCGCCCCCCTGGCTTCCCTAGCTTCCCATGATTCCTCCTCTCGCGAGGCCCAACACAGGGTGTAGGTCCGCGTCTGCAGATATTGGCTGGGGCCGATTCGTAACCGCGACCTTTTCCTTTGACGTTTGAAGGTAGTGCGCGTTTCCCGTGGGCCGACTTCGAAAGACAGTTTGGTCTGTCGACGAAGAATGGGCCTTCGTGTGCAGAGACCGACCTTCCACAGAAATAGGTTTTGAAGCACGTTCCCGCGGAGGACCTGGTTCGGCGCGCGTTCCGATAAGGGAAGGTTAAGCCATCGAGACGGCGGTGCGCTGTCAGAGACGGCATTGACGGTCTCGCGACATGGGGCTGGTTGGTGGAGAACAGACAAGCCAGAATGGATGAACGAGCACCTCTGTGTAGAGGCCCGTTCATGGAGTGCGTGATGAAGTCGCGGCTCACCGCCGTAGTTGGTCACTCGGATTGGCTCGCAAGTTGTGATCAGCTCAATTGGTTCTGAAGTCGAGAGCGAGATGCTGAAACAACCAGGAAATCGCCAAATGATTCGTCAGACGGGTCACCCGCGGTGCCGCTTTTTGTTGACCGCCGCGAGTTGGATTCTGGCATGGATGTGGATGGGCAGTGTGATCGTTTCCGCAGCGGAGACGACGGGCGATGTCGAGGAACAGACGGGACCGATTGCCCCGTCGATTCATGTTCCCCCCGTTCGGTTGAAGCCACCGTCTCGTACGCATTTCATCAAGCGTCCGCCTCAATATGATTCCGAAGTGAGTGCCAGGAAACAAAGGCTTTCCTATCGGATGGAATCTTTGCGGTTGGCGGTTGAGGATTTGATGGCGACGTTTGGTCCCGAGTATCCCAACGGAGCGGATTATTTGCGGCGATGGGATCAGATTGCAGTCGAGATGGATTCCGAGTCGCCCAGCAAGTGGCTGCAGTTCCGACGCCTGCGTGACGAAGCGCTCCGAGCAAATCCGCTTCTCGATTTTGAGAGAATGCTTGTGTTGAAGCGGAAGACGGGTCAGCTCGGTTTGCCGACAAATCATCAATGCAATACGTGCCTGGAGCAGAATGGATTTGACAACGAGGTGGCGATACTCGCCCCCGTCCACCCTCGCGGTCAGCTAACGACACTCTTTCGTCCTTCGGATGACGCTTACGTTGGTGAACTGGACCTGCACTTCGATGCCGATCGTCTCTTGTTGACCATGCCGAACGGGCGTACCTGGCAAATTCACGAGATTCGTCTGAGGGATCGCGAGATTCGGCAGGTCTCGCGCGAAGTCGCGGGCGTCGACAACTTTGACGCTTGTTATCTGCCTGACGGCGGAATTGTGTTTGCTTCCACCGCTTCGTTCACCGGCGTCCCGTGTTGGCATGGTCGTGAGCGCGCTTGTTGCCTGTATCGGATGGACGCCGATGGGTCGAACATTCGCCAGTTGTGCTACGACCAGGATTTGGATTTGCACCCGGCCGTTCTTGCTAATGGCCAAGTAATCTACAGCCGCTGGGACTATACCGGCATCCAGCATGCATACGTGCGGCCACTCATGGTGATGAATCCCGACGGGACCGGCCAGCGAGCTGTCTGCGGAAGTAATACCTACTATCCGAACTGCCTTTTCTTTCCCCGTGCCGTGCCTGGAGATCCAAACAAGATCGTGGCGATTCTCGCCGGCTATCACGGCAAGAACCGGATGGGCGAACTTGCTGTCCTCGATGTTTCAAGAGGTTGGGATGGCGAAAGCGGCATCGTCCATCGGATGACGCATCGCGACGAGCCAATCGTGCCTGTCGTCCTGGACATGTTAACGAATCAGGCTTCGCCTCAGTTTCTGCATCCGTACCCCCTGAGCGAGAAGTACGTTCTGACCGCGATGCAACCTACACCGCGACAACCATGGGGAATCTACCTCGTCGATGCGTTCGACAACGTGACGCCGATCTTGACGGATGAGGAATATGATTTCTTTGAGCCAATTCCGATTCGACGGCACCCGGCGCCTCCCGTAATCCCCGATTCGATTGATCCGTCGCGGGAGGATGCGATTGTCTTTTTGCACGACATTTACCAGGGGCCCGGCTTGCGCGGAGTTCCGCGGGGAACAATCACCCACCTCAGAATCGCCGCGTATCACTTTGGCTATCCGGGAATGGCCGGTCCCGACAAAATCGGACGCGCCGGACCGTGGGAGGTGATGCGAATTCTTGGGACCGTTCCGGTTTACGAAGATGGATCGGCGAAATTCCGCGTTCCCGCCTGCACGCCAATTACCTTGCAGGCTCTGGACCAAGAGGGGCAAGCCGTTCAACTGATGCGCAGCTGGTATACGGCGATGCCGGGTGAGCTGACAAGTTGCGTGGGTTGTCATGAAACGCCCAATCAAACGCCCGTGGTCCGAGGTGACTTGGCTGCGCAGTTTCCGGCTTCCGAAATTGAGCCTTGGTACGGACCACCGCGTGGCTTTGACTTCGCGCGCGAAGTACAGCCAGTTCTCGACGAATACTGTGTTGCGTGTCACGATGGCCAACAGCGCATTGGCACCGAGTCGCTCCCCGACCTGCGGGCAGCCGATCGACAGGACGGTTATGTCGGACTTCCCCTGACGGCGCTCGGTGCCGATCGACTCGATCCTTCGACGCTCGCCAGCGTCTCCGATCGTTTCTCTGCTTGTGTCGGAATGCCGAAGCCTTATGGGAATCACAGAACACGGTATACCCCGGCCTATGAATCGCTAATTCCGTTCATTCGTCGGGTCAACATCGAAGATAGTGCGAATCTGCTGCGTCCCGGCGAGTACCATGCTGATACGAGTCCGCTGATTCAGATGTTGAAAAAGGGGCATTATCGTGTCGAGTTGAGCCGCGAAGCGTGGGATCGTCTGATCACCTGGATTGACTTGAATGGTCCGTGTCACGGTCAGTGGAGTGCGATCGCTCCGATCCCTGATGAAGCGGATCGACAGCGATTGAGTCTGGCACGTGCGTATGGAGGGCCGACGTTCGACCCGGAGGTGAATCCCATCGATTCTCCGCAGGAACGATCGGTCCGTCCCGCGATTCCCTTGGAAGAGGTCGCGGAGCGAAGAGAAAGACATCGCCAGGCCGCCCTGCAACTCCAACAGACAGTCGAAGCGGAAACGGACATCGCATCGGAGGGCTCGAAAGATACGATGACGCTCGATTTGGGAGGTGGAGTTGAGATTGAACTGGTCCACGTGCCGCGCGGGCGATTCGTGATGGGCGATCTGAATGCGGTCGGGGCCGAAGACGAACATCCCGCATCCGTGGTGGAGATTGAACGTGCATTCTGGATTGGCAAATGCGAGGTCACCAATGAGCAATTGCGGCGTCTCTGTCCGGAACACACGTCTGGCTTTTTTACAAAGCGACAGATCGATGTCAATGGTCCCGGAATTCAACTTGACGAACCACAACAGCCGGCGGTGCGAGTTTCCTGGAATGAAGCGATGCTTTTTTGCAGGCGTCTGTCACAGATCTCTGGTTACCATGTGACACTTCCGACCGAGGCTCAGTGGGAGTATGCCGCTCGTGCGGGGACGACGACCGAGCTCAGTTACGGTGACGCGGACATCGATTTCTCACCCCATGCGAATATGGCCGACCGATCCCTGGCGTGCATCTATGTGGGGACGGCCGGCGTTGCCGTCTTGCAGCCGATCCCCGCAGATATGCGTTACGACGACCAGGCGATCGGAACCGCCGACGTTGGCTCGTATTCGGCGAATCCATGGGGGTTGTACGATATGCACGGCAACGCCGCGGAATGGACGCGCTCGGTTTATCGCCCGTATCCCTATCGCGCGGATGATGGAAAGAACGATGTCGATTCCGATTCCCCGCCGCGAGTGGTTCGGGGTGGCTCCTTCTACGAACGGCCTCAACGCTGTCGATCCGCGCATCGGTTCGCCTACCATCCATGGTATGCGGTGCACGACGTGGGGTTCCGCATCATCATCGAAGAGCCGAATTGAGCGGCGTCCTCCGTTCTCGAATTCGCCCCGCCCGACGGCCGCTCCAGCATGGTCGTAAGAACAGCGTGCCTGTTTGCCTCCTTCAACAATCAGAGTTCCTTGTTCGTCAATCTGACGCGGTTCCTCTCTGAGGGACTTTTGCCTTTTTTGCCACCACGCTTCGTCTTGACGTACATCGCCGTTTCCTGATACACCCCCACGCTGGACACCTCGCGCTCGATGGCAGGGGTCACGCGAGTGCTGTCATGACAGCAAATCGGACTCAGTGAACGACCGGATTTTCCTCGCGTGATTCTGTCGTGGCTCGGGAATCGAATCGAGTTTGGGGTGCTGCCGCAGCATTGTGCATGAGCAAGGAGGATTCATGCTGACCACGACTTTAGTGCAAGATTTCACGCTCCCTTATGAAGTTTTCGAGATGTCTGTCGTGCGCGAGATTTGCAGGTTCCGCGCACGTGTTTGGCGTCAGATTGGTCAATTGGCCGAGAATGCGTTTCCGCCGGAGGGCTGGTACGACCCGATTGACAGCGACTGTCGTCATTGGGTGATTCGGGACGGTCGGGGCACGATCGTGGCGGCCGGGCGGCTCAGCGTACATCCATCGCTCGACGACGTCCATCAGGCGGGTGAGTACCGCCGTTATGGACTCGATTTGCCAGGGCCGATTGCGGCGCCAGATCGCGTTGTGGTCTGTCCTTCGACACAGGGATGCGGCTTAGGGCGGCAGATTCTTGACGTGCAGGACCACGGCGCACGCATGGCTGGAGCTCGACATGCCGTGCGACAAGCGTCACCCCGGATGATTCAGTTGCTACAGCATCGTGGCTGGCAGATTCACGGTCCCGCC
This sequence comes from uncultured Pirellulaceae bacterium, assembly GCA_964522605.1. GTDB lineage: Bacteria > Planctomycetota > Planctomycetia > Pirellulales > Pirellulaceae > CAVZLD01. The sequence continues at coordinate 14,076 of CAZFWV010000074.1, read as the reverse complement.
AGTCCTGATGAACGGTTTCCCGGTGTTGAGTTTCAGGTTGCGACGAAGGTTTTTGGGGCGTAGTTCCAAAGCGTGAATTCGATGCGCAAGGCGATCGATACATGCTGCAATTGATATTCACTTGTTGAACATACTTTTTTCGTCAGGCAGGGCGCTCGTTACTGATCTTCCTCACTACTTCAGGAAAGAGCCATGGATCCACTGATCATTAACGCCGCGATTACGGGCATGGTTCCCATGCGTAAGGACAGTCCCCATGTCCCTCTGCAGCCGAACGAGATTATTGCCGATGCGCGAAGGTGTCGTGATGCGGGTGCGACGATTATTCATTTACACGCCCGTGATTTGGACGGCACGCCAACATACAAGAAGGAGATCTACGCCGAGATTTTTCAGGGTGTGCGAGAGGAGTGTCCGGAAACGCTGATTTCGGGATCCTGCAGCGGTCGATTGCACGGCGAGTTTTGGCAACGCAGCGAAGTCCTTCAGCTGGATCCGGACCTAGGCTCCTTGACACTCGGATCGCTTAATTTTCTCCGACAGGCATCGGTGAACGAACCATCAATGATTCAGCAATTGGCTCTGGCGATGAGAGAGCGGGGGATTGTCCCAGAGATGGAGATCTTCGACATGGGGATGGTGGACTATGCGCACTACCTGATCCAGAAAGGGATGCTGACTCCGCCTTTTTACGCCAATATTCTGCTCGGATCACTGGGGACGATGAGTGCCACTCCAGACAATCTGTGCGCGCTGGTTCGCGCCTTGCCTGCAGGCACGACCTGGGCGGCGACCGGTATTGGCCGTTTCCAATTCTTCATCAACTCGCTTGCCGTGACGATGGGCGGCCACGTGCGCGTGGGACTGGAAGACGCTCTCTATTATGACTGGCAGACGAAGCGTCCGGCGACGAATGCAGGGTTGATCGATCGCGTCGTGCGCCTGGCCCGCGCCGCCGGTCGGGAGATTGCCACCGCGGAACAAACGCGGCAGATTACCGGAATTGCTCCATCTGTAACCAGGACCCTGCGATTGGTAGCGTAAAGGGAGTAATGCGTTGGCTTCGAAGGACTCGCTGCCAGTATCGGTCGTGATCCCTGCGTACAACGGTGCACCGTTTATCGCGGATGCGATGCGTTCCGTTTACTTCCAGACCTGCCTGCCGCGCGAGATCATTGTCGTCGACGATGCGTCAACCGACCGCACGATTCTGCGTGTCGAGCAAGAAGTCACGCGAGCCCCGGTGCCTGTGCGCTTGATCCGGTTGCCGAGGAACAGCGGCGGCCCAGCGCATCCGATGAACGTGGGAATCCAGGCGGCGCGGTCACCGGTGATCGCGGTACTTGATCAGGATGATGTCTTTCTTCCGCAGAAGATCGCTGGTCAGGTGGCGGTGTTGACGGCAAATCCCGACGTTGCCTTCGTGTTTGGTTACTTCGATTTTGTGCGGTCCGAACCGTCGGCTCGAGGCGAAGCGTCGGGAGGCGGCTTGAAGACCGTTGTTCGGGAGGGCGAGATTCCTGTCGGGCTGGAGTTCAATACAACTTGGACGCGGCAGGAGCCTTACCCTCCCGGTCTTGAAATGCGATCTGGCCTCAATGTCCGCCAGCGGGGGCTCGTCGCGGCCTCCGAAAGACAGCAGCGACCCTTGTTGCGGCAGATGAATCGCGAGGGAGACGTACTCTACTGTGACGCGCACCGGGCGTTGCGAGTGCTGATTCGTCGAGGCAACTGCGTCGGCGGATTTCCCAGTTTTCTGTTCCGCCGAGAAGACTGGTATGCCGTCGGTGGATTAGATGAACGGTTGGTCGCGGCGGCCGATTATGATTTCCTCTGCCGGTTATGCCGCGGTGGACGAGTCGCAATGGTTCCGGATATCCACTACCGAATTCGTCGACACGCCGACAATCTTAGCCGCAACTCGATCCTCTGCTATACGAATGAGATCGAAACGTTGTTGAAATTCCGCTCCTGTTCTGCGGGGTCGCGAATGGGACTGGAGGTCCGTCGATCGATTGGCTCGAACCTGTATCGCCTGGCAGTCCTGCTGGCCGAAGCGGGATCGGGGGCCGTAGCGCGTCATCTGCTGACTCAGAGTCTGCTGCTGGGTGGTCTTGATCCGCGTTCCGTACTGCGAGCGATGGAATATCCCCTCAAGGTGTACCGGCGGAAAAGGCGTGGTCGCCAGACTGCCATTACTGTGACAGATCGAAAACGAATTGCATGCATCCTGCGAAAAGTCGAAGCGGAATATCGAAGCCGTGGCAACTATTCTCGGCTCAAGCAGAATCGTTTGGCGGACCGGCTTCGGCCGTACTCGCTTCACGGCGACTGCATGACCGCGGCCTGCGGAGAGCGAGGGTCGAGTTGACTCTCGATCAATGCACGGACGTTTTCTTGAACCTCTGATTCCAGTCGTGCGCGTTTTCGCTCCATCTGGTTGTATTTCTTCCGCTCTTCCTCCGTCCAGGCGTTGTTTTCTTGGTAGTCTCCGCAGAAAGGGACACCTAAATCAATCCAGGCGGAGAACTTGTCGAGTTCCTCACGAGTGAGTTGCGCGTCACCGTGTTCGTTCCGCAACTGCGCGATGATCTCGGATTGGGCAGAGCCGCGAAAATAGGGCGGCAGCCGTGTGGGGACCGATTGGGCACTCATCCAATTCAAGACCGGATGATCGGCGTCGCCGGCGACAGAAGGCTCGAGCGGGGAATGGGTCAGGTTCAGATAGCTAACCGTCCACTGCCGCTTGGAAACCGGATCGAGATATCGTTGGTCGGTCAGATCGGAAAGTACCTTCCCTGTTTCTGGACTCGTTGTTTTTCCATCGTGACAGCGAATGCAGTGCTTGTTCAGAATCGGCTGAATCTCTTCAACGAAGCTGAATCCACGCGGCGGTCCATAAAACGGCGTAAGCTGCTCGACACCTGCCTGCATGGCCAGCGTGTCCCTGGTTGCCTGGGGAGTTTCCCCTGGTTGCTCGTGACAACCGACGCAGCCGAAATACTCGTTCGGCATCAACGTGGACCAGGATCGCATCGTCTGAACCATGGATCCCCGCTCATCGATCGCCTGAAAATACACGGGCGTGTTTGCCGGCACTTGAAAAAGGGCTGAACCATCCTCGTAAACGGTTGCCTCACCGAGGATCTTTTTCACATCCCAGCAGCCGTTTCCGGTGCTGACAGGCGTGCTGCTCATGGCGCCACCCGCTGGCCCCTTACTGATGTTCTTCCCAACATGCAGCGCACGAAACTCAAGCGTGACAACGCGTAGCTTCTTGACGCTTCCGCGATCAACACCTTCCAGGCCTGGTCCCGCGTAAATGTCTTGCAGGAAATAGGTGCCATACGGTTTCCGATAGTCGACGTTCGAAGTCTGAATGTAGGGACGTTTGCGAGGTGCAAGTGGAATCGGGTGCCCACAGGAAATCGACGGATCATGAACGAGGAGTTCTCGGTGACCGTCGACATCCATCCAATAAAGGTGGAACCAAAGGTTGTATCGGCCACCTTCATGTCGCGCATTCCAATAGGGAGTCATCGCGACGAGGAATGAATTCTTGGTCAAGGGATATGGATGGCGGTGCAGATTTCCGTCCTGTCCGTACTGATCGACTTGAACCGCAGCAGTTTCGCGAATTGGTGCGATCAGCTGCACACCGCTTGCTTCTTGCGTGCCTTTGCTACGATCAATGATCGCCAACACTCCTGCCTGCCAGGTGTGATGTCCATGCAGAACGGCCAAAACCTGGTTTGTGCCGGGGATACCACGGGCATGATTAATTGTCGTGGGGAACCAGGAATTGTTGCCGTAGTACTCGCTCTGGCCGGTCCCATCGGGGTTCATCCGGAAGAGCGGCTGAGGGTAGACCTGTCCTCGGTCGTTATAGTCCCATCGCGTATAGATCACCGTTCCGTCGTCGAGCACGGAAGGATAGATCGTGTGGACTTGATCAAATCCCAATCGGCGAAGATATTTGCCATCTTTGTCGCACGTATACAGGTTGCTGACTTCGCAAACCCAGCAGTCGACTGTGCTGACACATCGCGACGAGGTAAAGATCAGGTCATCGTTAGGCAGATAGCGTCCTTCGTAATCGGCGACACCGAGGCCGAAGGTCAATTGACGGATCTGCCGTTCAGGCCAGAGCATTTCGTACAGATGATAGTCATCATCCCGGTCGCTCTTCTTCCAGGCGAACAAGATGCGTTGGCCGTCCCAGGAAACATCGAGGTCGCGAAGGATCCCGTCGGGATCCTGGATCAGCTCGGTGACTCGGGGCTGATCATCCTCCCACTGCAGCAGGCAGAGACTGGAACCGGGAATGAAGTTCCGTTCGGCATGGGCGTCGGACAGCCCTTCGGTGTAGGCAAAAAACGACGGTTGAAGCATGTGCCGTTTAATGAACAGGATGCGAGGAAAGGATCGCTTCAGATCTGCCAGTCGCTGTAGTCGCCGGAGTTCGCATGCTTGAATATAGAGGTCGAGCCAGCAGCGATCGTTCATCGATGCGCCGCTTTCGATCAGCCGTTCCAGTTCCCGCTGCAGCGGTGCCGGGTGATGGAGTTCGCCCAGTACACGTCGAATCAATTGCTGCTCAAACTCCGTGCTCCGCTTTCCGTAGCAAAAAGTGCTGAGATTCTTTGGGACACATTCGCGATTCAGATCCGCCCCCACAGGGGCTTCTGACATGCGATCGGCATCCTGCATGAACCAGTCCGATTCGCGCGGAAACGCCGCAAATAGCCGAATGGCCTCTTCCTTCAGCGATGGCTGTGTCAGGGCATCATTCGAAGTCGATTCGGCGGCAATGCATTTCGACCGGAGCTTGAGCATCTCGGTCTGCCACGACAACTCCGCCGCGTGGGTGCTGGCAGAGACGTTTGTCCAAACGACACTCGCAGCGACGATGACGAGAACACATTTCAAAACCGTCATGCGAGAGGGCGCGGCTCCGGCCGAGCCGCGTATGCGACGAATCCAGGCTCGGCAGGAGCCTCGCCCTCCCCGTCTCAAAACTGCCTCGAGCGACCGCATCATGATTTGCCTCCGCCGATATCATACCGAGAAATCAACTGCGCGTTGATCCGGCGGAGCGATTCGAGCGGATTTCACAATGAAGCGAGGCTGCGGATAAATCGCAGGACGCGTGGACCGGGGGCCAGACGGACGTGAGATACGGTCCGGATTTCGTCGCTCTCAAAAGGAACGGGTTCCTTGAAAACTTCGGCCGGGCCACCAAGGTGGCGGCTCAGGCGACTCATTTCGGTGTGAATCGTTGCGCGAGCCTGTTGCACCTTTTCTCTAATCTCGTGGGAGATTCGATTTCGCGACCTACTCAGGTGTCCTAACCTGTCCGATAGCTGCTCGCTGCGTTGCTCCAACGGGTGATCCAGTTCGCTGAGACGGAAATGTTCCATCAATCCCCTGTACTTGTGCTGCCAACCTAAAGAAACTGCCGGGACGCCGTGAACCAGGCAGTTGACCAGGCTGTGATAGCGACTGCAGACTGCGAGCGACAAGTTCGCAATGATGGATCGGACGGTTGTGGGATCGTTCGATTCAACAATGGGTACGTCAAGGCCGACCAGCAGCTTTCGGTCTCGGTCGGTGTCGACCATGTGGGAGATTCCGACCACTTGGTATCCGTTCGTGTGCGCCCAGGTTACCGCTTGCCTCAGGTGACGGTGGTAGATCGACGGATCGCGTAGTGGCGTCACTCCCTCTTCTACGCAGCGTGCATTCGGTATTAAACCCAGAATAGGCTCTCGCAGGGAAAAGCCCAGGTGTTGTAGTAGTTCAGCGCCAACCGTCATGTCGGCCGACTGGCACATGAAGGCAAGATCTGGACACAACGTGGCTTGGTCTGAGTCCAGCGCTTCGTTGATGTATCCGAGAGAAATTGGGTCCCGCGCGAAGACGATGGCTCGGCGAGTCAGCTCTTTGAGTTGAGGCCAATCCTCGCGGTGGTAGGGTCCCCAGCCGCAAGGCAGGTACACGAGAGCCGCATTGCGGAAGGTTCGATTGAAACGCAGGCAGCGGCGCATGCGATCTCTTAGTGGCTGCGGCCAGGAGTCACAGTAGTACACATTGCCAAGATCTAACAGGGCGTCGACTCGATTGGGGCGAGGGACTGCGTCAAAACGCCGGTCCCAATGGGTGAATCGGTAGGTTGTGATCACCCCCATGTCTCGCAACAGAGCGGAAGTCGCGGCCCACATCAGGCGGTCGCCGATGTTTTGGTTCTCCGTTGATCCACGGAGGACGACTTCGGCGGGGCGTCTCTGACGCCATCGGTCGGATGACTGGTTTGTGCTCTTGGGGGAACACGTCGCTAGACGGTGCATGCGTCGGCCTCGTGTGCGTGTTGTCGTGCTACGACCTGCTGCAGGACCTGTGCGACCTCACTGCCATATCGCTGTTGGTGAAATCTCTCGCATGCGACACGCCGCGCCGCCTCGCCGATTTGGCTGCGGAGGACGGAATTGTCGTGAAGCAGTCGGATTTTACCTGCCAGCTCTTCGGCGTCACCGGGTGTGTACAGAAACCCGGTCTTTCCTTCCTGCAGAAGCTCGGGCGTTCCTCCGCTGCGCGTGCCAATCACCGGTTTGCCAAGCTTCATGCCCTCAACGGTGACTCGACCGAATGCCTCTCGTCGCGAACACATCAGGACGATGTCCGCCGTATTGACCAGCGGCAGTGGTTCGTTTGAATGTCCCAGAATATGAATACGGTTTCCCAACCGATTTTGTGCCACAAGCCGTTCGATGTGTTGTTGGTATTGCGTGTCGGCGCTTCCACCCAGTAGCAACAGTTCAACGGGAACATTGGTACGATAGAGGTGGGCGACCGCCCGAACGGCGTCTTCCTGGCCCTTTCCGCGCAAGAACTTTCCCAGCAGCACGCACCGAATTGCCCCGGGCTGGCGCCAAGGGGCATCTGCTGGCTGAGTTGTGCCCAGCGGCGGCATTTCGACCGAGTTGTAGATGACCGTTAACGCGGTATTGGCCAGGTGAGGTCGATATTCGTGAGCGACCGCATGAGAGTTGGCGATGCAGGCCGATGAAAGTTGCCCAATTAGCTTGCGGGAGATGGGTGATCCAAAGTCGTAGAGCAGTTGGTGGTCATCGTATCCAAACTCGCGCAGGTGCCAAACGTGTGGCCGACCGACGATCTTTGCCGCCAAGGCGCCTACGCCGATCGCAATCGTGTTTGTATAGACGACATTGCAGCCCGTTCGGCGAATGGCCGAAGCGATGCGCAGTGTTGCCGAGACATGTCGCAATGGCACCATCTTCCTTGTACGGCCAACCAGCGATCTACGCGTGTGGACCCATTGCTTGAACGGCGTCACTTGTGTCTCCACGCGCCGTTGCGCCAACAACTTCGTCAAGGCTCCGTGCTCCGGTAGGATGCAGGAACATTCGATCCCACGCATCGATAGGGCATCGATCAGTTCCAACAGACTAAGCTCGGCGCCACCGCGCGAAGAGCTGTGGGAGATGAAGCAAACCTTCATGTCATGCATCTCGACGAAGCCAGTTCAATTTCCACAAACGACCATGACACGCGACCTCGGGGGGACGGTCCGGGCTGTCGCGGCCGAATGGTAGGGAGAGACGACGCTTTGCGTCAAGATCAGCTAGTGCTGCTATCGCGGCAAAAAGTGCAAAAGTCCCCTTCCACGCCGCTGTACTGCCCCCCTCGGTACTCTTGCATGCCGTGAGCCTTGTTCTACGATAGATGCCGTGCGAACGAGCGTTCCTTTGTTTCAGCTTGAAAGGAGCCTGAAATGATGCGCGTCAAGAGTTTGCTGGTGTTGTCGGTGTCGTTGATGTTGGCAATGACATTCGTTGGTACAACCTGGGCCCAGGGTCCGGGGGGCGGACGGGGAGCCTGGATGGCGCGTTTCGGCGGATTGGCGGGACTGGTCAGCAATGATCAGGTGCAGAAAGAGTTGAAGCTGAGCGACGAGCAGATCACCAAAGTTGCAGAAGTGACGGAACAGCTCCGTGGCGAGATGCAAGAACAGATGGCTGCCCTGCGCGATGTGCAGGATCGTGAGCAATGGCCCGCGAAGATGCGCGAGTTGATGAATGAGTCGGATCGGAAGGCTCGGCAGCAGCTTCGTGAGGTGTTGGACGAAGGACAGATGAGGCGGTTGTTCCAGGTTCGTATGCAAGTGCGTGCGGTATCTGAGAGCTTGACCAATGAATGGCTCGCGAATCGATTGCAGGTCACAGAGGAGCAGAAAGAGAAGCTGGAGCAGATTACGCAAGAGACTCGGACAAGACAGATGGAACTGTTCGGGGAGATGCGAAATGCGAGCGAAGAGCAACGCGATGAGCTTCGCCAAAAATCCAATGACCTTCGCACCGAAGCGAACGACAAAGCGCTTGCCGTCTTGACTGCCGAGCAGAAGAGCAGCTTTCAGGAGATGCAGGGCGAGAAGTTTGAGCTGGAAACGCAATGATCGCTCGATGTGCTGAATAGCCGGCGGTGATCGGATCCGATCGGTCGCCGCTGGGAGTGACCGATCGAGAAGAGAAACCACGGATTGGACGGAGAGTACGGATCGGCACGGACAGATCCGCGTACATCCGTTGCCTCCGTCGAATCCGTGGTTTCTCTTCAGTCTACGGTCGCACTCGACTCCTGCGCAACAAGTCGCACTCTGTCCTGCCATGGGGCAACCATGTCGGGTTACGTACGGCTGGACTAAACTTGAACGATCTGACGGACGTCAATCAGGTGAACTTGTCGACCGGCTCCTGAGTGGGGCGAATCGATGGCGACCGTTGTGCCGTCATTGTTGCTGCGCGGGTGCGTGTCACACCGCCACTCCCCGGAGTAGGCGGGCGGGGAGTGGAATCGTCCAAGCTCAATCTTGCGTCCGGAGGGGATGTGAAATAGATACGGTTTCTGCTCGCGTGTTACCGCGTCGGGATACGTGTCGTTGAGAATCCATTCGTTGTTCGTGTTGGGCAGATAGGTGTTATGCCCGTTTTGGGTCATGACTCCCTCACCGACGATTTCCAGCTGGTTGCTTTGATCGCGGAACAGATAAAACGCAGCCGGCTTTCCTGTCGGCTTGGTCCAGGCGCAAACATGGTCAGGATCTCGCCAGATGAAATGGGACGTCGCGCCGGACGGATCCAGGATGTATCGATCGGAGCCATCCATCGCGACCGTGAACATGCGCGTGGTGAAACCACCGGTCGGTTCTGCATTGGGACCGCTGCCGGTGCTCGCTCGCCATCGATGCAAAACGATGAATCGTGAATTGTCTGGATTGATGAGTAGGTGGTTGAAATAGTTCCAGTGATCGACCAAGGATTGGCCTTCGTGCTCGATCCGGGCTGCTTCAGCGAGTGAGAAGATCAAGTCGACTTCTCCTGTGTCCAGATTCATCTTCCAGACTCCAGATGCTTCCGGGGCTCGCTGCTGGGCGCAAGGGTCGGCCAATCCGACGTAGCCGTACCCCGGCCTCATGCGTTGAATGCGCGAAAAGTCCGCCGTAATGGCCCACTGGCCATCGCTGCTGAGCGCATAAATCGGCATCGGTAGGGTGCGGATCAGGCCCGTGTTCACGTCCATGATGCGGCAAACATGGCGATCGCCTTCTCGATCGTTCCATACGATTTCGGATGTCGAATTTGGTCGCCACTGCAGCATACAGCCTTGCTGCCATCCCCAGGAGCGACTTACTCCCAGCTCAATCCAAGTGTCGTTTCGTGCGGTGTCAATCATCCCTATACGGATCGCATCGTCTTTCGTCGGCGTGCGATGCTCGAAGTCGACCTGATTGGCGAGCACAAAACGATTTGTCGGATCGAATTCTCGTTTGTCGTAGTAACCGAACCAATGATATTTCGGCCCACGTGTAATCGTGCGCACGGGCGGTTCACTTCGCGGGTCCCCTGCAACTTGTTGACTAATCAGGGGGAGCGAGGTCATGGCCGCGATGGACTGAATCGCACAGCGGCGGGAGATGCGAGTTTCCATCGATAAATCTCAATCGAAAAATGTTAGGTTTTGTCTCAAAAGCCACGGTCGGCCTACAGTCTTGAGAGAGAGCATGATCATAATGTTGTTCTTGCGATTCCGAAGATTCGTGTCAACATTGGGAGCAGAAGGAGTCGAAAAATGCCGTCCTGGTCGTCGCAGAGTTTTTGCCTACTGACCTGTTTTTTCAGTATCAGTATTCCTGTTTCCGCATATGAACTCGCCGAGCATCCCCGGATCTTCGTTCGCCAGGCGGATCTGGGTGCGTTGGCTACCCGGGCTTCCTCCGTCTTGTCTCGCGATTATTGGGACGTGAAAGCGGAAGCTGATCGTGCGATTCGCGATGGGATTCGACGATCCACAAACCGTTTTCGCACACCGACCGATCAGATCTGTCTGGGGATCACGTATTTGGTCGAGCGAGAACTGGGACACGAAAGTCAGCCCTATGCGGATGCGATCAAGGCGTTTTGGGCGGATGGGCAGGTCTTGTCACGGGATGGCAGCGGACACTTCGGCTACTACGCGATGATCTACGATTGGATCTTCGATGCGATGAGTCCGGAGGAACGCCGCCGATTCGGCAACGCACTTGGACCGTGGTTGCGATGGTACACAGACAGCCCGGAGATCACATTGAAGAATGGCTACTGGTGGTACAACCAGACCTGGGGTCCGGCACACCTGAACACGCCGAACACGCGTGATGGGATTACCCCCAAGTTGCTCCTGGCTCTGGCGATCGCCGGTGCGGGAACGGATTATGAGTCGGATGCTCGGAAGTTTCTTGATTCCTGGGCCGATCGTGTGCCTCGCGAATGTATTCCGGCCTTCGATGAAATGGGAGGTGTGTGGTCGGAGAGCATGGGACACGGAAACTACGGTCCCGTCATCGTGATTCCATGGGCCTTTGAAGCGTGGCGAACCGCGACGGGCGAAGATCTGTTTCAAAAGTGTGCTCCCTGTGGCTTCTTACCGTCGATGACGCAATGGGCGATTCACTTGACGGTTCCATTTAGTAATCAGACAGCCTGGATCGATGATAATTCGGCGGGATCCCTGGGAGGCTTTTCGCAAGTCGCTCCGATTCTCGCCGCGCGGTATCGAGATCGTCTGGCGAACGGGATCAGCGATCAGAGCGTTAGGTTGCAGTGGCAGCGGACTCCCTGGAACCGGTTGCTTTCCTACGATCCGGCGGTTGGCTCCGAAATGCCCACCGCAGAATCGGCGGGTTTGGCGAGCTACTTTCCGGGTGCTGGCCACGTCTATATGCGAAGTCGGTGGAACGATCCGGACGCAACCTGGGCATTCTTCGGCGCCGGGCCGAAATTCGCCGGACATTCTCGCGACGACGAAGGGCATTTTCTGATTGCGAATCGAGGATGGCTCGTTCTGCGTGCTGGAGGCAATGGACACAACGACGGCGACTACTACGCGGGTGGCAGTCTCGCGTTCAATCTCGTGACAATTTACGATCCTGACGAAGTGTTTCGTCGGACGGACCCGGGACCTCGGGCAGTGGCTGAGGGGGGAGTCAAGAACGAGAATGATGGGGGGCTGATTCGCTACGTTTACAGTCGTCACACGCGTGACGATCGTGGCAAGATTGTCACGTATTATCACGATGCAGCGATGACCTATGCCGCAGCCGACCTAACGCAGGGCTATCGGGCGAATAAGGTGCGGGAAGTCTCACGACAGTTTCTTTATTGGCGCGGTCACCGCGAGTACTTTGTTATTTTCGACCGCGTGGAAGCAACGGGGGCTCAGTTTCCGAAGACATGGTTCCTGCATATTCCCACGGAACCGCAGATTGATGGGACAGCGACCGTGGAAACGCCCGATCACGTCTGGACCTGTCACGGAAACACGACCACATGGGTCAGCAGCCCCGCGGGTGAAGAGCCTGTGTTAAGTCAAGGCCGTTCAAGAGCCTTCTTGAAAACGCTGCTTCCCGAGCAGCCTGTCATTGTGAAACGAGGTGGTGCGGGTCACGAGTTTTGGGGGCATCCGAAGGAACCGACAGCCCAGTACAACCACGTTGGCCGTGACAGCAGAAAGCCGCCCATTGTTCCCTGGCGACTGGAAGTCCAAGGGGTTCCGGGCAAAACACGGGACTACTTCCTGCATGTTCTCGAGATCGGAGCGGAAGATGATTCAGCGATGTCACCGGTGGAATTGATTCGGCGCGATCGTGAAGTGGGTGTTCGACTCAGTGGCGAGCCGAACCCGGTTGAAATCGTGTTTTCGGCCGATGGAAGAATCTCCGCTCGCGTGCAACACGCGGACGAGACGTTGATCCTGCAATAAGGGGTTCTCGGTGGTGCTCAGTCACGTAGGCCGACGGTTTTGAGACAGAGCTTCGCGTCTTGCGGATCTTGCACAACCACGGCAGGCAAATCATGTCGATGATTTCTTGACACACGTGGGTCAAGGTGTAAGATCAGTGTCGCGGCTGCGTTGACGATTTTGCCGCGGCGTGTTGCTCACGGAATCGTTGCCAGTCGGCGACCCTCACTACGTTCCCTCCCGCCTGAGTTAGGAGCACGCCATGGCCACCTCGTTCTGCTCTCCCGGTCTGAGTCGTCGTCGTTTTCTTTCCGGATGCGCGTGTGCCTGTGCCGGATGTGCGGCAAGTGTCATTCGTCCCCAATGGTTGCGAGGTGCATCATCGCCCGCGGGGCGCACGAAGGTACGTCTGGTCTTCTGTGAAACGTCCAATGCGCAGCCGATCTGGCCTAATATTGGCTACGACTTTGACGCGAGACGCAATCAGCTCATCAATCTCCTGACGCAGAACTGTCCCGACATCGAATTCCTCGTCGCTAAGACCATGGATCAACCTCAACACGCGGCGGACGTACTCCAAGGAGACGCTGAGGTAGATGGCTACATCGTCTGCTTGCAAGGGCTGGGTTGGCAGAATGATGTCTTTCAACTTTCTTCGACCGGCAAACCGACCTTGGTTGTCGACAACCTGTATGGGGGATCGGGTCACTTCTTGAACCAGTTGCCGCGGATCCTCGCAACAGGCAAGCCGGTCGATTGGGTCAGTTCATCGAATGATCAAGATCTTGTGGCGTCTGCCCGCCACTTTGCCATGCTGCGCGAGGGCAGGAGTGCAGCGGAGGTTGTGGCTGCATTCGAGCAGGCGCGGCAGTCGCGGACACCTCAAGATGGCGATTTGGCTTGCAAGGAAGACCCGGTCGAAGTGCGCGACATGGAGGAAGCGCTGAAGCAGTTGCGGCAGATGAAGATTGTCGTCGTCGGTGGTGGTTGGGGAGGAGACGCGTTTATCAATGCGACACGCGATCTGTTGGGGGTGACGTTTGTCCCCGTGGGATTCGAGGAGATTACGGCAGCGTATGCCGAGGCGGATTCGGAAGGAGCTCGTGCGTGTGCTGATCAATGGATGCAGGAAGCCCAGGAAGTCGTCGAACCTCCACGCGAGGAAATTGAACGATCGGCTGCCATGTACCTGGCCATGAAATCGCTGATGAAGAAACATGGAGCCATGGGCGTCAGTATCAACTGTCTTGGTGGATTCTATGGTGGGCACATGAAGGCCTATCCGTGTCTGGGATTCAGCCAGATGAACGATGATGGCCTGGTGGGTGGATGCGAAGCGGATCAGATGTCTGCGCTGACGATGGCGACGATGGGAGCGCTGACGGGCCGGCCGGGATATATCTCCGATCCGGTGATCGATACGTCGAAGAATCAAATCATCTACGCGCACTGCGTGGCGATGAGCAAACCCTTCGGCACCGACGGCCCCTCGAATCCCGTCCGTATCCGAGATCATTCCGAGGATCGAAAAGGCGCATCGGTTCAATCTTTACTGCCGCCGGGATACATGACGTCCACGATGGAAATCAACCCGACAAGCAAGCAGGTGATCTTCCATCAAGCTCTCAGCGCTGGCAACAATCCCAGTGACATGGCTTGCCGGACGAAGCTCGAGGCGGTCGTCAAGGGCGACATCGAGCGGCTGACCGAGAACTGGCGCATGGGATGGCACCGTGTCACGTTCTACGGAGATCTCAAGCCGCAAGTCACGGAACTCTGTGA
>CAZFWV010000073.1:4415-23966 GCA_964522605.1 uncultured Pirellulaceae bacterium | reverse complement strand
ACCCCTCGAGAAAAACAGGTTTTGAAATGCGCTCTAGTAAGCACGAAGCACTGCGATCGCTACGCGTTGACGATTTCGTCAATGAAGCGGACAGCATGTCCGACATTCTTGACGCCCAGCGCCGCCTGTTCATCCATGTCGATGTCAAACTCTTCCTCGAAGGCCGCGACCAATTCGATGCTTTGCATCGATTCGGCGCCGAGATCCTCGACGAAACGCGCGTCATCTGTGACGCGCGAAGGATCGACTTTCAGTGTTCTCGCCACTACCTGTTTCACTCGCTCAGCAACATCGGACATAAGATGGGCTCCTGATGGGTGTTGAGATTCTTATCTGATTCACAGTTGTCTTGTGTGTGCTCGCCCCTGGTCTAAGGCTTTGTGACAGCCAGAAACTCGGGTGGCTGGCGGCGGAGCGAAGCGACGCCCCAGTCGGCATTGCTGGGGCTTCACTGCGTTCAGCCACCAGCCACCCAAACAGAAAATCAAGCCGTCACAGAGCACTACAGCGAGGGTTCGTCACTTCCAATGACTTTCTTTGCCATTTCACCGTACTAACGTGTCGCCGACTTAGCTCCATCGGTCCAGTTGAGTTTGAAATTCCCGCAGTGCCGGTCCCAGGGACTCAATCTCTTGACGCAGTCCCTGCACGAATTCATTCGCGTCGAAGTCTCCTCGGACCGCTTCGAAATCGGATTGCCGGGATTCCGTGTCCACGCCAAATCCGATCTGCGCCTGATCCTCAAACTCCTTCGACGCATCGATCAAAATCAGCTGAAGAAACTCGGTGCGTGTCTTGAGTAAGTTCTCGGCGACTGCCTTCAGGTCATCGGTCGAGCATTGATCGAAGTCGATGCCGGCGATGCGTTGGTATGTTGTGCGGACCCAGAGCCATTCGTCTTCCGCATAGGCGGCCTGAATCTGGTCCAGCCGCGCTTCGAGGCTTTCGATGTCGGAGATCGATCCCGATTCCACATCCTCGTAGAGTGTCCTGAGTCGCTGCTGAGGCATCAACTGACCGCCCACGTCGACCCATTCCTCGCTGTAGACGGCGTCCGGGGAACTGGCGAGCGCCTGATGCAGGGTTACGTCGTCCTGCTTCATCGCGTTTCGAAGACGATGAACGATTTTGTCGGCGAGATACAAATTGATCCCGCGTCGGTAATATTTTTGTCCGGTCCGCAGGATCACGCGTTTGATTTCGGCTCCTTGAACCACGACCGTGTCGACGGATTTGTCAGTACTCTTCTGCAAATGCTCCAGAGTGGCGCTGCCACGCAGCATGCGTCCCACGGTCAGCGGGCTGAGCACGTCAAAGGAGATCCGATCTCGCTTCCAGGCGCCGTGTCGTCGATCTCGGCGCGGCCATTTGGCTCCGTCACGCACAGTTCCCACCGTGGTCAGCAACAGACCGGGAATCAATGCGCAGCGACCATCTGGGGTGGCATCGAGTGAACTGAAGGGAAAATCGGCCGTGTCAAACGCGCGACTGTGTTTGCCCAGGACAAGAGAAAACGGCCCGACGCGGCACGGCCACATCATGTAGGAAAACGATCCGGTCTTGCAGCCGCGCTCGAGCTTGCCTTCGTGGTTCGGTCCCAACTTGTACATGTGATTCGACTGATTCGTTCCACTGCCGGCATTGTAGAAGCTGAGCATTCCGGCGATCAGGAGCGTCGATTTGTGATGCGTGACCGTGTAGGGGCCGGCGAACACGCTGCACGCTTCGCCATGAAAGCCCTCGCAGTTGGCAAAGAACAGACAGTTTTCGGCGGAAAACTGGCGCCCAATTCGGCAGCCCTGACCCACATACGTTTTCCGAAGCAGAGCGTCTGTGGTGACCTCGCTGCCCTCGGCAATAATGAAATCTTGAGCTTGCACACCTGCTCCGACGACCGTTCGCGCATCCGGATCACTGAGGATGGTTCCCTCGACAAGAGAGCTTGCAGCCTGAACCACGGCAGCGGGTCCCACGTGAACATTGATCACCTCTGTCACCGACTGAATCAACGCGCCGGCTCCAATCGTTCCGTAGGGTCCCTGGCCACCGGCGGCAGCGGATTTTGCCATCGCAGTCAGGGCCTGCTGAAACTTCGGCCGATGGCGATGAAGGCACATCAGATGCGCGAACTGCGACGAGAGCGCATTGAACAGGCAGACTTCTCGTCCCCCGCCTTCGTTGACCGCTTCGACTTCGACGCCATTTCCGAATGTCCCATCCGGCGTTGCCTCGAGGAGTCCGACATTTTCGATGCAGGCTCCGTCGCCAATCTGATAATTCGCCAGTCGGACACCGATCCGACTGATCCGAGCGTAATTGCCGACTTGGCAATCCGTCAGGGTGGCATATTCAATTCCGGCCGGCGCACCGGCTGCGGCCGGACACGGTCCATCCAGACGCCCGATCCGCACCTGCCCACTGAAATGGACGTGGCGAACGCGATCTGCCAAAAAGCCATCGGTCACCAGGATACACGACCAATCCGATCCTTCGACCGTACAGCCTTGCCGTACCAGGATCTCGACCTGGTCCGCCGTGAGTGGGGCATGCGTGCCCGGCATGGGGTCCGACACCGTGAGTTACTCCTGTAATTGATTGTTCACGAGGCGATAGGTTTCGTCGGCGATCACGCCTTCCTCATCGGTCGGGATGACGAGGATCCGGACGCGACTTTCCGGCGTACTGACGTCACGTTCGCCCGTTGCCTTGGCTTCGTTACGACCGGGATCCAGCTCGATGCCCAGATTCTGCAGTCCGTCACACGTCAGTGCTCGAACCGATGCGGCATTTTCTCCAATGCCTCCGGTGAATACGACGGCATGCAGTTCGCCCACTGCGGCGTAGTAGGCACCAATGTACTTTTTCAGACGATAACAGAACATTTCAATCGCGAGTTGGGCGCGGTGATTGCCCGCAGCGGCTTCATCCGTCAAGGTTCGCATGTCATTCGATTGGCCCGAGACCCCGAGCAGGCCACTGCGCTTGTTGAACAGGTTGTTCATCGTGTTCAGGTCGAAGCCATGATCGGCCAGGTAGAAGGCAATCGCCGGGTCGATATCCCCACTGCGTGTTCCCATGATGAGACCTTCGAGGGGCGTCAGGCCCATCGAGGTATCGACGGAGCAGCCATCGCGAACGGCGGTAATCGAACAACCGTTCCCGAGGTGACACGTGATGCAATTTGTCTGCGGCAGTTCACGTCCCAACATGGCCGCGGCGCGGGTGGCAACATAATAGTGCGACGTGCCATGAAAGCCGTACCGGCGAATCCGATAGCGTTCGTACAATTCGTACGGCAGAGCGTACAGGTAGGCCGTCTCCGGAATGGTGGCGTGGAATGCCGTGTCGAAGCAAGCGACTTGCTCTGCCTGAGGCAACTTGGCCATCGCCGCCCGGATGCCGGTGAGATTTGGTGGGTTGTGCAGGGGCGCAAGATCCGCGTTCTGCTCAATCGTAGCGATGACTTCATCGGTGATTTGCGCGGATCCGCGAAATTGTTCGCCTCCATGGACAACGCGATGACCGACCGCTCGAATGTCACGGACGTCGTGAATTCCGCCCGCGTGACCTTGGCCCAGCGTCTCCAGAATCAGCTGCATCCCCTCTTCGTGATTGGCGACCGGCCGCTCGACACTCTGCTGGTGTTCGCCCGCCTGGTGTTTGAGCACCGAACAGGGTTCACCAATTCGCTCAAGGACACCGCGCGCCTGCAGCTCGCGACCCGGCATGCGATAGAGTTGATACTTGATGGAAGAACTGCCGCAGTTGACAACGAGAACGATCATGTCGTTGAAGGTTTCCGCCTTTGATGGATGTTCGAGTTGGAAGCAATCAGGCAAGGGGCGTGGGGGGGCTCGATCAGGCCATCGCGAGCACGACGACGGTGGTCGCGATGATGTCCTCGACCGATGCACCCCGCGACAGATCGCTGATCGGGCGGGCAAAGCCTTGCAGGAAGGGACCAATCGCCTGAGCTCCCGCCAGGTACTGCGTGAGTTTGTAGGCGATATTGCCCGCATTCAAATCGGGGAAGATCAAGACATTCGCCTGTCCGGCAACTCGGCTGGCCTGCTTCAGTTTTTTCGCGGCGACACTTGCGATCAACGCCGTATCGGCCTGGAATTCTCCGTCGATTTCGGCATCGGGCATTCGTTCACGGATGATCCGCAAGGCTTCCGTGACTTCATCGACTCTCTCATGTGCAGCACTGCCCTGGCTGGAGAAGGAAAGCAAGGCAACGCGGGGTGGAGTGTCGAGTAGTTTCGCGGCACTCGCCTGCGAAGCCAAGGCAATATCGGCCAGTTGTTCGGGAGTGGGCGCGATGTTGACTGCGCAATCGGCGAAGATGAAGGGGCGGTTGATCTCGTCTTGAAACCGGGGCACGATCATCAGGAAGAAACTCGAAACGGTACGGATTCCCGGTGCGAAACCGACCGTGAGTGCGCCCGCCTGGATCACTGTCGCGGTTGCATTGGCGACTCCGGCGACCATCGTATCCGCGGCACCCGTCGCGACCATCATTCCTCCATACACGAGACCGCGTTGGACCATCCGTAGGGCGACCTTCTCGTCAAGATCGCGCCGGCGGGCGTATTCCTGCACGTATCGTGATCGCTCCTCCGATTCGATCCGCGGATCGAGCGAACGAATTCCGTCGAGATTCACGCCGGCTTCCTTGGCAGCCGCAGCCAACTGTTCGTCCGATCCGAGCACAATGGGGCGCGCCAACCCGTCATCCTGAAGGCGGCGTGCGGCAGCGACAATCCGCGGGTCGTTTCCTTCGGGCAGAACAACCGATCCGTTGCGCGAACCGACCTGCTGCCGGAGTTTTTCAAGAAGGGTCATGTGTGCAATGATCCATGCGAGAGCGTCCGGCTTCCGTTCACGGCTCCGAGCTGGCTCCATGAGCTCCGCCGGGAAAAGTCGGGATTATAGCACAATCGAACAACGAGGGCAGCCGGATGGTCCACGAAACGCTTTCCAACGATTGGACGCGGCTCGAGGCGCGGGCGTCCGTCCAATCAGCAACCGGTCGTCGGTGTTGTTGCTCCCGCGCCGCGACGCCGTGATTGAACGTCAAGGCCGAAAGAAAGGACCGTGTACATCAGTGGATAAATCGCCGAAGTCGCGATCAGCCAGGGGGGAATCGCCGGATATCGATGGAGCATCGCCAGAATCGTCAGCAACCAAAGCAGCCCGCCCCCCAGAAATAAAGGCAACCAGCAAGGTGGCCGATTGGGATAGACAAATCGGATCGGCAGGACACTCAGAACGCTCAATGCAAGAATGACGAACAGGACCGGCCATGGCCCGTACTGCTGTAACCACACGTCGATGTAGAACGCGACGATGTTCCAGTACGAAGGAAACCCGCGGAAGAAGCCTGCCGATTCTTGTTTTGCTCCGCTGTGAACAAAGGCCAGCAGGCTGGCGATCAGAGGAAACGCAGCCCAGAATCGAACGGGGGATGGCAACCAACCTGCCTCACAAATCAGCAGGATCGGCACGAACGTGTAATTGACATAGTCGACCAGATCATCCAGTCGGCTGCCGTCGATCTGCGGCAGGTACCGGCGGATGGAAAAATACCGCGCCAATGTTCCGTCTGAGGCATCGATCAGGACGGCAAGCGTCATCCAGTAGTATGCGGCCCGAAAGTCATGGCGGATGATCGCGGCGGTTGCCGCCGCTCCACAGACAATGCCGAAGGCGGTATAGCTGTGAATGGCGTAGGCGATGACGCGGCGAACCCACAGAGCGGACTCGGTCGGTGGTGACTTCGGATGGGGCATGGATTCCTTTCTGCGCGGCAGAGTCTCCGGCCTGTCGCTACCGCGCAACCGCGAAATGACGGACCCCTCTGATGCGTGTCCCCATCAATCGGTCAAGGCCCGAGGCGGATTCCATGGGGCAGTCAATCGCGAGACAATCACAATGGTGCACAAGCTAACCAACATCGCTGCTGTTCGCGGGGGGAGCAAGACCGAATCGGTCAGAGCGGCCGGATTGACAAGACTCCCCTGTCCCTCCCAGGCTCGCATCAGGGTTCCCACGGCTGCCCCGCAAAGGGCTCCCCAAGCGTTGGCGCGCCGGTCAAATAAACCGACGACGAGTTGGGGAAAGAGAATTACGTAGACCAGATCCGCGCTCAGGTACCAAAGCGTGTAGACACTTCCGACCGAGATCGCCAGCACCGCCCCGCACAGTCCGATGGCGACGATCGCTCCTTGCATCACCCGTCGTATCTGCGAGTCAGTGCTTTCACGGCGCAGCGGACGGAAGATGTTCCAGGCGAACATGGAAGAAGCAGATAAAATCGACGAATCGACCGAAGACATGACGGCGGCTGCGATGGCGCAGAGCCCGAGCGTTCCGATTAGTGGCGGAGTCAGGTAACGCAGGACATACGGCAGGATCATCGCCGGCTCGGGGGTCTCGCCGAGAAATGGTGTCCAATCCACCGTGCTACCAACCATCCCGATTACGACGGAGGGCAGAGCCAGAACCAGGCAACCCACGCCGGCCAACAGGGAGAGACCGACCGCCGTTCGATCGTCGCGACAGGCCAGCACGCGCTGAAAATAGACCTGCCACGGGATTCCGCCCAGAATCAGCAGGAGCGCTGTATCGATCCATCGGCAACCGGACGGTTGCCGCAGCATCTCGAGCGTCGGCAGAAGCCGCGCGGAATCCGGGTGGGCGATCTGGTAACTCTGCCAAACGGATCCCCACCCACCGCCCTGCTGGACAGCAAACGGCAACGCGACACCGAGACCAACCGCGATGCAGACTAGCTGCAGTCCGTCGGTCAGAGCGACCGACCATAGGCCGCCAATCACGGTGTACACGACGGCAACGGCCGCCGAAATCAGGATGGCACTCGTTGTCTCCAGGCCGAGGATCGTGCCGAAAGCACCGCCCAACGCGGCGAGAATCGCGGCCGTCCAGAAGACTTCACCCAACAGCGCCGGGATGTAAAGGACGCCGGCGACGCGCGGGCCATAGCGCCGCTCAAACAGATCCAGCATGGTCGTGAAGCCATACCTGCGCATGGGCCGTGCGAAAATGAGTCCGCCGAGCATCAGGCTGAGCGCGAAACACCAGGGCGCCTGAGTCCAGATCAACCCCGCCTGGGGATCGTAGACCGCTTCTGCCGTCCCGTTGATGTATCCGCCGCCGACCCAAGTCGCGATCAGGGTGAAGACACCAAGCCACAAAGGAAGTCGCTTTCCCGCCAGCAGAAGATCGTTCGTGGTCCGCTCGCCCGCGTAGTGCCGACCCGCAAATGCCCCGACAAGAAAGAAGCCGGCATAGAAAACGATGATGGTCACGTAGGTCATGAAGGAGCTTTCTATCACCGAGCACTGGCCCTCGGTCGGTCAGCGGTTCCGCTCCAATAGTGATTTTGCAGACAGTTCCGTCAGATGGTCCACCACGAAGTCGGCAGCCGACAGTTCATCTCGCGTACGGCCTCGACTGGCCAAGCCCACGCAGGCCATTCCCGCTGCCCGCGCCGCGGCGATACCGGCCGGTGCATCTTCAATCACGACGCAAGCATCCGGCCCGACTTCAAGGCGCTCGGCGCACCGCAGAAACACCTCCGGATCGGGTTTTCCCCGTACGACGTCCGCACCGGTTACCACGGCAGCAAAATGTCCCCGGCGATTTAGGAGTTCGAGTGACAGCCAGACATTTTCGGGAGGAGCAGACGAGCCGAGTCCGATCGGCGCACCGGCATTTTGCAGATCGTCAAGCAACGCGATGGCGCCGTCCATGATCGGAAAGTCACTCTGCAAGAGTTCCCGATAAATCGCCTCTTTTTGCCCATCCAGTTCCGCGACTTCCGCGGCAGTGAATGCGCGCGAACTCCAGAACTGAGCCACGACTTCCCGTGTTGTCCGACCGAATGTCGCAGCAAACTGCCGCTCCGTCATTGTCAAATCCCACTGCCGGCAGAGACGTTGCCAGCTGTCGAAGTGGGCCTGGTACGAATCGACGAGGACACCATCCAGATCGAAGATCACCGCGCGCTGCATCTTGACCCTGAAACTTGACAAGGTTCCAATCTCGAGGAAATGCCGAGGACGACAACGGAAACGACGCCCTGGAAAATGCTCGATCGTGAGAGATGCCGCTGCGGATGTCAACCGGAGACTCGTAGTGCGGCAGGGCCGCAACCCAATGGGGTGCCACCGCACCCGGGTACGGGGCGCTCCCGTTGGTCACTCGATTTCTTGCCGAGAAAAGAAGTTTTTCACCGTCAGCAATGCAGGGAACCGTGATGAGCCGGATCAAGGCGATCTTGTTGGACGTGATGGAAACCCTCGTCACGGAGCCGTTTTGGCATGATCTGCCGGAGTTTTTTGGGACGTCACGGGATGAACTTCTGGCCCAGCTGCACCCGACGGCGTGGATCGAATTTGAAGAGGCGAAAATTACGGAGGATGAGTATTTCGAGCGATTCTTTGAGGACGGGCGACCCGTCGACGCGGCAGGGGTAAGAGCGTGTCTGCTGGACGCCTTCGAATGGCTGGACGGGATCGAGCCCCTGTTGGTGGAGCTTGCTGCGGCGGGATATCCGATGCACGCGCTGTCCAACTACCCAATCTGGTACCGGCTGATCGAACAGAAGCTGCAATTGTCGCGCTATCTGGAATGGACGTTCGTCTCGTGCTTGACCGGCCTGCGAAAACCAGACGAGCGAGCGTATCGGAATGCCTTAGCACAGCTCGAGATTGAGCCGCACGAATGCCTTTTCATTGACGATCGGCCCATCAATATCGACGCAGCCCGTTCGCTGGGAATCGACGCTGTACTCAAGCAGAATGCGCAGCAACTTCGAGCTGAATTGGCAAGTCGTGGTTTGATTCCCTCCTAAATGACCGCCTGCGCCAAAGTCATTGATTGTGCCAGTCGGGCAGCCATAACAGCCACGCCGAGTTCCATTGGACTGCGGCGCTGGCGTGCTGTGCCTTTCCCTTCACCCTTGACGATTGCTGAGGTGCGAGTATCGGGATGCGCTCGGTGCTGGATGTGGAGCCCTCGCTCGGACGCTATAATTCGGTTCGGCTCTCCACTTTTGTTCCTGCACATTCTGGATCTAGGAGACGGCGCCGTGCGAGACGCTCGATCGTTTTTTCGTGTTCTTTCTTGTCCCGTCCTCGTTTTGATTCTTCTCGCAGCGATCACCCGCATCCGGGCGGACGACGGAGAACAGACGAAAGAGCAGTTTGTTCATCCGACTCGCGATTACGCGACGGCGCCGTTGTGGGTCTGGAATGACCTGCTGACTGAGCAGCAGATTCGTCAAACGTTACGCGATCTCGCGGGGCAAGAAGTGAAGCAGGCTTTTGTCCATCCTCGGCCCGGGCTGATGACTCCCTATCTGTCGGACGACTGGTTCCGCTTGTGGGCCGCGGCGCTGGATGAAGCAAAAAGTTTGGACATGAATCTGTGGATCTACGACGAGAACTCTTACCCGTCCGGATTTGCCGGTGGCTGGGTACCCGAACAAATGCCCGAAGCGCGGGGGCGTGGTTTGCGGTGGGAAGAGGTCACCAGCCCCGGCCCGTGGCAAGACAGTTTGCTGGGTGTCTATGCACTTACGGATCAGTCGTTTGAAGATCGGACGGAGCAAGCGCGAACAGGCAACGAACTGCCTCCGGGCCGGTATCTCGTCGTGCATGTCGACCGGGCCCCGGACGCCGACTGGACCGCAAATCGCTGTTACGTCGATCTGTTGCACCCCGGTGTCACGGAGAAGTTCATCGACGTGACGATGGAGGCCTACCGCAAACACTTCGGCGATCAATTCGGCAATCGGATTCCCGGGTGGTTCACCGACGAACCCCATTTGTCACCGTTTGGCGCGACGCACTGGTCGGAACATCTACCCGAGGCTTTTCGGGCTCGTTGGGGATATGACCTGGTATCGAACTTGCCGTGCTTGCGCTATCCGGTCGGTGACTGGCGCCGCGTGCGGCACAACTATTATCAGTTATTGCTGGAACAATTCATCGAGCGGTGGGCAAAACCTTGCTTCGAGTATTGCGAGCAACATCAGCTCGAGTTCACCGGTCACTACTGGGAACACGGTTGGCCGGGTGCAGGGCATGGAAGTGACAACATGGCGATGTACGCTTGGCATCAACGGCCTGCGATCGACAACTTGATGAATCAGTACAGTGAGGATGTCAATGGCCAGTTTGGAAACAGCCGAACGGTGAAGGAACTGTCGAGCGTCGCAAATCAGATGGGGCGCCAGCGGACGCTCTGCGAGGCCTATGGCGCGGGCGGATGGGAGTTGCGATTTGAGGACATGAAACGGATTGGCGATTGGCTCTACGTGCTGGGCGTCAATACGCTCGATGAACACTTGTCGTACATCACGATCCGCGGGACGCGCAAGCGTGACCATCCACAGTCATTTTCCTACCATGAGCCCTGGTGGCGGGATTATCACGTGATGGCGCGCTATTTCACGCGGCTTTCCGTCGCCATGTCGCAGGGGGAGCAACGCAACGAGATTCTAGTGATCGAACCGACGACCACCGCGTGGATGTATCAGCCGGATCCGTCGACCGGCCAACGTTTGCGCACTCTGGGGCAGTCCTTCCAGGATCTGGTGAACCGGTTGGAAGCCGAACAGGTCGAGTACGACTTGGGATCGGAAGACATTCTGGCCCGCCATGGTTCGATTTCGACGACGGGTCCGGACGCGAAGGAGATGCCCACTCCTTCGGCCTGGTTTGTCGTGGGGAAGCGAAGTTACCACACGGTTGTGTTGCCGGCTCACACCGAGAATCTGAATCGTCCGACGGTTGATCTACTAGAGAAGTTTGCGGATGCGGGCGGCCGTATTCTCTATCTGGGAGCCGCGCCCGAATTTGTCGATGGCATGGCGTCCGACTCTCTGAAGGAAAACGTGCGTCAGCCAGCGTGGCAGTTGGTCGAGGCGTCCGAATTGGCGCCCTTGCTGCGGCAGCGAAGTCGCGACGGTTTCGGGATTGAGCGAGACAAGGGCGATCAGGGGATCTTGTTTCATCATCGCCGGCAACTGACAGACGGCCAATGGCTGCTGCTGGTCAATACGAGCATGGAACAGCCGAGTGCGGGGACCGTACACACTCGGCAGCAGAGCGTGGAGCGATGGTGCCCGTTTACGGGGACGGCGGAGCCCTACGCTTTCTCGCAAAGTGGTGACGGCGTCTCGTTTTCGTTCCGACTTCCACCTTGCGGCAGCCTGCTGTTGTGGCTGTCTGCCGAATCCAAGGAATCGCCGGTTGTTGAACGCACGACCGAAACTCTGTTAACTCCCGCGTCGGACGTTGTGGTCGAACGCCGGGATCCAAACGTTCTGACGCTTGATTTTCTTGATCTGACGGTCGGCGATCAAACGCAATCTTCGATCTACTGCTATCAGGCCGCCCGTCGCGCTTTTCAGCATTACGGGTGGCCGAAAAATCCGTGGGATCATGCGGTCCAGTTTCGCGATGAAATCCTGCGGCGAGAGTTTCCTCAAGATAGCGGGTTTCGGGCGGTTTATCGCTTCCGCATCGAAGCTGCCGTCCCGGACGATCTGGCTGCCGTTGTCGAGCGGCCGGATCTGTACCGGATCACCTGTAACGGTCGATCGGTTGCGCCCACTTCCGGGCAATGGTGGCTCGATCGGGCGTTCGGGAAGATCGATCTGACGGGGTCGGCCCGCATCGGAGATAACGAACTTGTCCTCGATGCTGCTCCGATGACAATCTTTCACGAAATCGAGTCCGTTTACATTCTCGGTGATTTCTCGCTACAGCCAACGGAGTCTGGTTTCACCATTCAGCCCGCGACGCCGCTTCGACTGGGATCATGGAAGGACCAGGGAATGCCCCTTTTTGGTCACACGGTCGCCTACACGGTTGCGTATGAGGTGGATCAACCGGCCGGTTCTTATCGAGTGCGATTGCCCGAATGGCTTGGTTCGGTGGCCGAAGTCGTGGTCAACGGTCAACTTGCGGGCCATATGGTCAGCCAACCGTGGGAGGTGGACGTGACGCCGCAGATCCAACCGGGACGGAACGAAGTCGAAATCCGGGTGATCGGCACGCTGAAAAATACCTTGGGCCCACATCATGGTCAGCCCGTATTAGGAAGTGCATGGCCCGGAAACTTCTATCAGGCGCCCGAGTCGGGTCCGCCCGCAGGAAGCCAATACCATACGGTGGATTACGGTCTGTTCGCCGCGCCGCAGTTGCTGCAAATTCGTTGATTCGCGAAATCGGCGGGGAGGATGATCTTGATGAGCGATCCGGGACGCAAGCCCGATGACCACGCGCCGAAGGATCCGGCGCGCTCGAGGAACTCGGGCGCTCCCGAACCGAAGGAAGACAGCCGTCACGAGGAAACGATCGATGTGGTCAGTGGAAGCGGACCCGCGAGCGGGTTGGAGATTCGCTGTCCTCACTGTCACGAACCTTTCCGAATGTCCGTCGATGCTCCGCTCGAACGAATTACCTGTGCCTTTTGTGGCAGCCAATTCAATCTGGTTGATGACCCGACCGACACTCAAGCCGGCGGGATTGTGACACGCATCGGACAGTTTGAATTGATCGACCGCATTGGAATGGGGAGCTTTGGCACTGTTTGGAAGGCCCGCGACACGAAGCTCGATCGAATCGTTGCTTTGAAGATCCCACGGCGCGCCGGATTGAATGCGGATGAAAAGGAGAAGTTTCTGCGTGAAGCGCGCTCTGCCGCCCAGTTGAATCACCCGCGGATCGTTGCCGTCCACGAAATGGGACGCGTGGGAGATACGATCTACATCGCCGCCGATCTGGTGCGGGGCATCGATGTGCAGGAATGGTACGAGCAGCGGAAGCCGACGGTTACCGAGGCAGTGACGCTGGTGCGAAAAATCGCCGAGGCGCTGGAACACGCCCATCAGTCGGGGGTCATTCATCGCGATCTCAAGCCACAAAACGTGATGGTCGATTCGAAGAACGAACCTCACGTAATGGACTTTGGACTCGCACGCCGACTCGACACCGATGTGACGATGACGCACGACGGGCAGATCCTCGGAACGCCTGCCTACATTTCGCCCGAACAGGCCCTGGGGCGTGGACATCAGGCAGATCGCCGTTCGGATGTTTATTCGCTGGGAGTGATTCTGTTTCAGCTGTTGACCGGTCAGCTGCCTTTCCGCGGGGATTCCCGCCGTTTGCTGGATCAGGCGATCGGCAGCGAAGCGCCCAGCCCACGGCGCTACAACAGCCGGTTGGATCTCGATCTGGAGACGATCTGCCTGAAATGCCTGGAGAAAGAACCGTCCAAACGCTATGGGACCGCGCAGGCCTTCGCGGATGATCTCGGTCGCTACTTGCGCCGGGAGCCGATTCTGGCGCGACCGATCAGTCGCTCCCAACGCGCCTGGCGGTGGTGTCGGCGCAATCCCGTCGTCGCCTCGTTGCTGAGTGTTGTGTTTCTGCTGCTGCTGGTCGGGTTGATTGCTTCGCTGGCATTTGGGCTTCGTGAGCAGCATCAAACCCAAATTTATCAGGCCGCCCTCTACGACTCATTGATCAATCAAG
Organism: uncultured Pirellulaceae bacterium; assembly: GCA_964522605.1. Classification (GTDB taxonomy): domain Bacteria; phylum Planctomycetota; class Planctomycetia; order Pirellulales; family Pirellulaceae; genus CAVZLD01. The sequence continues at coordinate 10,392 of CAZFWV010000073.1, read as the reverse complement.
CGAGTGCGACGCGTGCTTGGCGTCGTGAGGGATACCGACCCCACGTTTTCGGCCTGTTGTCCGAGGCTCGACAAATCCAGCCGAAGGCCACCGTTCCTCGAACATTGCGGATGGAGGCCAGCTTGTGCTTGGGCGATTTTGTTGGATTCGAGCCCATCCTGCTCGAGGATTTTCCCGCGCACGTGACGGTGATCGCCTACCATCCGCGCGATCCCGTGCTGGCCATTGGGTTGGCGAACGGAACGATTCTGCTCCGCGGCACAGAATCCAATGAGACCGACGGTTCGCTCGCCGCCCACACGACTCGTTTGGATGCGCTCCGCTTTTCCAACGATGGACAGCGATTGGTTTCCGTCGATCAGCAAGGTCTTGTGGTTGTCCACGAACAAACGAGTCCTGGACAATTCCAGGTCCGGAAAGAAAAAAGTCTGACGCAGACCGAGAGCGACGAACTGAGCTCAATCATGATCACGCCCGATGCGCGACAGATTGTGGTAACGCATCTACATCATGTCGCGATCTGGGATGGAGAGACGTTGGAGCTGGTGAAGCAACTTACGGGAAAGTGCGACCGTTTTCGCGCCGATGAAGTCGAGCTGCTGGGTGCCGTGATCAGTCCCGATGGTCGGCTCATGGCCGCCTGGTATACCGCCCTCGTCGACGAAAATGGACTCATGGTGTGGGATCTCGAACAGGAACAGGTTAAGTCGGTCTATCCAGCCTACCTGGGATCCGCGTATTCCGGTTCGATCGCCTTCAGTCCCGATGGGAATTACCTGGCATTCGGTTGTGATGAAGGCCTGATCGTTTTTGACACGACAACTTGGGAGCATCAGCAATTCTTGCGGGGTGGAGACGCAACGAAATCAGTGGCCTTCAGCGAAGACGGCCGTCTGCTGGCTTCGGTGAACATTCGGGGCGACGTCGTCTTGCGGGGTGTGACCAACGGAATGGAGGTTGCGAGGCTGTCCCACCCCCGTCAGCGATCGAGTCGCGAGCGACTCGTATTCAGCGCGGGAGACCGCTTTCTGGCTGCCGCGCACGCAGACGCGATTCGGATCTGGGATCTCAAGCGGGCCCGCGAACGGATGGCCCTTTCCGGACACCCGGAACCCATTTCAACCATCGCTTTTGAACCGTCAGGACGGTTCGTCATTACCGGAGGCAAAGACGCAACAACGGTTTGGTGGGATGCAGCCACCGGACGCAAACTCCATTCCGTCTCGACCGAATTCGGCAGCGTCCAGACGATCGTCTGTAGTCGCGATGGACGATGGATGGCGACCGCGCACTGGGAAGACCCCGAAGCCGATGTTCGCCTGTGGGATCTGCCCCGACGGAAACCGGTGGCTACATTGAAAGATCCTCGCATCGAGACGGTCTGCGGTGTCGCTCTGATCGGAGGGAATCGGTATCTCGTGGCGAGTGGCGACGGAATTACTGTGTGGAGGTTGCCCGAGGATCTCGCGTCCGGTTCGGCAGAAGTGGAATTCCACGATGCTGGGAAGCGAGGGCGATTCCTGGTGGTGAACCGCGACGAGGACCTGATCGCCTACGTTCACGGGAACGAAGATGACAATCGTGATCAGATCCGATTGCGCCAAGTCGGCAGTTGGGAACGCATCGAGTTCAGCGGTCCGGATATGAACCAGGGCTGGCACGGACTCGCGTTCCTGCCCGATGGCAATCGGCTCATCTACGTCGGCCCGGAAAACCGCCTCGTCGTCTGGAATGTTCGGAAGAATCAACTCGAGTTCGAGGTCGGAGAACCCTACGATTTCAACTCGCCCCACATCGCGTTGAGCGACAATGGTCGATGGTTGGCGGGATTGCAGAGTGGAAGTCAGATCGCGGTGTGGGATCTCGAGACGCGTTCGAAAACGTTCCTGCTGCGCGACGAAGGAAGCAACGTGTGGGCCCTGGATTGGCAACCGGGACCGCAACGCCGCTTAGCCATCGGTCGCTCCGACGGTGGCGCCGCAATTTGGGATCTGGATCAGGCGGAACAAGAACTTCAGGCGATCGGCTTGGGAAGTCCTTGATCGTTTGTGCCGCCTGGGTGTGACCGCTGATCGACCTACGAGACGAGGAGCGGATTCTGGCGGTAATGACGAAGGCGGTAGATGCGAGGAATCGTCTTCGCATTGCCATGGACGGCGTAGACCGACTTGCCCTGATGGTCGACGAGCAGGCCCTTCTTCGTGATCGAATAGGTGTTCGGCCGGCGCCCGCAAAGGCAATAGTTCCAGCCTTCCTCCACCTCCTGCCAGAAATCATCCCGCGTGTGACAGAACAGATTCATGGCGGTCTGATCGCCCCAGTCGCTCGTTCCGCGGAGCGCGCTGGAATGCAGCAGCTCGTGGGCGCCCTGCAAGTAGACTTGCATGGTTGCAACGGTGCCGGCGGCAAAACCGGCGTTGAGTTGCGGGCGTTGTGATAAGAGACGGAAAGCGCGATGACGCGCTCCGGGATCGCGAATGCTGAGCGTCCAGGCAGCAATCGCCGTGTTCTCCGGATGCATGAAAGGTTCCCGAACAACGAGCAATTGATTTGGATGACGATGGACGTTCTGCCACAGTTTCTGCAACGAGCCCTGGAACAGAACGTCGCCCGCATCCCAGTAGGCGACCGGAAGCTCAGCCGGTAAGTCGGCGAGAGCGGATTGAAAATCGAGCAGGCGGCGGATGGGCGCCGAACTTCGATGCGGTGGCAAGGCACGGAGAATCAAATTCGGGATTCGGCCCAGAGCGCGCTCCTGGCTGGGATACAATCCGTAAGTCACCGCCAGCACCGGTTCTTGGTTGCCCGCCTTGCGCAGGCTGACGAGGAATTGGTGTCGGAACGGGTCATAGTGATTCCGGTCGAATGCGGCCAGAACGTAGCCCGTCGCGACGGCCGGTCGGTCCGAGGCCGAGGCGGAACACGCGGGCTGATTGTCATTGCGGCCGTGCGAATCGAGCGAACGATGTTCGGCCCGAGCCTGCGGACAGTAGCCGATCGCAAGGCCCCGACGCCGCAGGTCGTTACAACAGCACTGACATTCGCAACGACCGTCTTCCCAGCGAAATCGGATTCGATCCAGCACGCGGCGGCGAAATAGTGTCGCTCCCAGTCCGACGTGCCGCGGCACGTGGCCCGCTCGATCTTCACGCAAGTAGTCCGCTGCGAGTGCACCGTGTAGCGGCTTCCGCTGAAGATTTCGGACTAATTCGTAGATGCAATCAGGTGCCAGAATTACGTCATCGTCCAAAAACATCAGCCAAGCGGATCGCCCCAGGCCTTTGCCTTCATTCCGGGCCCGCGCGATCGTCTCCCAGCGATTTTGATCGGTCGAGCGCGGTCGTCCAAAAACACGGTGCAGATGAATCCGAACGCGCTGCTGCGCATCAACACCCCGCTGAACGGCGGTGTCGAGTGGCCCTTCATCGCGGCTGAGTACGATCAGGTCGACTTCGTCCATCCGGCTCGCCTCGTCGATTCAATAAAGCCCGAATGCGCTATTTCGTGTCACAACCGGGACCACACCAGCAATAGGCTTGGCTGTCGGATGCCGTCATTCCGGTTAGCGTCCACATCGCAACCGGCGTATCTTCGCGCACGAAGATCATGCCGCGAACAGGGCCCTCCTCACGAAGGCACTTGATCAGGTCAGCCGCCTCCTCCCCCGGTGCAAACTTGCCGGCGTTCAGATCGATATGTTCTATTGAGAGATCGGGAACGAAAATCGCGACGACATCCCGCAGCAGCACTCGACGCTCCACAATCGAGTAGGGATCGGGTGATTCTCGGAGGCAGACAACGTCCTGGGGAACCGAACCAAAGGTGAACACATTTTCTTCCAAGAAGATCTCTCCCAACTCCGGAAACGGCCCCGGCAGGGTCACCATTCCGGTGGTCAACAAGATCCTCTTTTGGAGCTCCTGATCGTTCTTCTGGGAGGGGGTGTTCGATGGATCCATGGAAAGTGTCTCCGGTTTCAGGAAGCGCGGCGGATCAGAAGATGCTCCCCACCGCCGCGACTCGCTGGGCGACGGGGATGGAAAAACGGCCGAACGGCGGATTCGTTGCCTGACGCAGAACGCGTGTCATTCTACAGGCGTTGAACTCGCGAGGCGAATTGCCCCGCGTTTTCCCCGAACTTTCGTCTTAGGATGGTGTCTGTTCCAGAACGAGTCGCTCCCGCTGGAGTTGTCGCTGGAATTCGGCGAGAATCAGGTGGCCCGTCAGTTTGCTGCCCCATCCGGGTAAGGGTCGCTTCCGTTGGTCGCTCGGTTTTTTCCGAGAGAATAACCTGTTCATCGATCACAGTGCAGGTGCCCCACGACGCCCACAGGACGTGAATGGATGTCTGAAATCAGTTCGACCCTCCGGCAAGACCTGAGTGCCCTTGTCCGCTTGGCGCTCCCGATCACGTTTGTTCAGGTCGGCATGATGCTGATGGGCGTCGTCGATACGATGATGGTCGGCCGAGTTTCCGAGACGGCGCTGGCGGCGGTGGCCGTGGGCAATCTCGTCTTCTTCGGCGCCATTGCCTACGGTTTGGGATCGATCATGGGGCTGGATCCCATTCTTGCCCAGGCACATGGCGCCCGAGACCATGCGGCGATGGCCCGTGGCCTACAACGGGGAATCCTGCTTGCCGTGGGGCTGACCTTGCCCACAACCCTGGTCTTGGCTGGGTCGGAACCGTTGCTGCGGTTCGCGCGGCAACCCGAGGAGGTGATTCCGCTGGCGGCTCGCTATGCGTGGATTTCCATTCCAGGAGTCCTGCCCTTCTACGTCTTTCTTGTTTTGCGTCAGACGCTGCAGGTTGTCGGCTCGCTACGGATGATCGTAATGGTGATTCTGCTGGCCAATCTGGCGAATGTGGGGTTGAACTGGCTGATGGTCTTTGGCCACGGAGGGTTTCCTGCCTGGGGTGCTCTCGGCTCCGCCTGGGCCAGCACAATCAGTCGGTGGATTCTCGCCCTCAGCCTGCTGGCGTGCTCCTGGCGACACCTCCGGTCGCTACTTTTTCCCTGGCATCGAGAGTGCTTCGCTCGCGCGGGTTTCATGCGGTTGTTGCGTTTGGGCATGCCCGTCGGGATTCAGCTGTTGCTCGAGTTTGGAGCTTTTGCGGTGATCGCCCTGCTGATGGGATGGCTGGGATCCCGCGAAATCGCTGCACATCAGATTGCCATCAATCTGGCATCCCTGACCTTCATGATGCCGCTTGGGATCTCCGGAGCGGCCAGCGTGCTGGTGGGGCGGGCGATTGGTGCCGGACAGATGCAGGCGGCGCGAAGATACGCTGCCTTGTCGCTCGCCAGCGCCGCCGCCGTCATGGCCTGCGCTTCGGCCGTCCTTCTGGGGTTTCCTCAACCGCTGGCTCAACTCTACACGAATCAAATCGACGTGATTACGATCGCCATCCTCTTGATCCCGATGGCGGGGATTTTCCAGGTCTTCGATGGACTTCAGGTCGTTGCCAGCGGCGTGTTGCGGGGAGCGGCCGACACACGCGGCCCCATGGTGATCAACGTGCTGGGATTCTGGCTCGCCGGTATGCCCACCGCCGTCTACCTGGCGTTTGTCGCCCACGTCGGTCCCGTCGGCCTCTGGTGGGGACTCGTCGTCGGACTCGCGACCGTCGCAATGCTCTTACTCCTACGTGTGATTCGACTGCTGCAAAATCCCATCTCGCGGGTGCAAATCGATCTGCCGCCCGCCTATTCCGGCGACCCCTCATCGCAGACTTCCCTGCCCGAGGTGGTCGTCGCCTGCGCAGGCGACCCGGATGCGGAAACGGTCGCCTGACGCGGATCGACCTGCTTCCGCGCCGCGCCGTCCCGACCCTAACCGCGCTGGACCGTCGACCGGCGGTGAACTCGTACGGCGATGGCGCCGACGAGGGCAAACGAGGACCAAATCACCAGACTCATCGGCTCCGGTACCGGCGATTGCATCCGCACGAATTGATCCTGGGCGAAACCATCGG
>CAZFWV010000073.1:0-4315 GCA_964522605.1 uncultured Pirellulaceae bacterium | reverse complement strand
TCATCCAAAAAGCTGTTGTACAACCACGCCGCAAAACTCGTCAGCGGCTTGTTCGTCGTGTCGGTCATCAACGTGATGCCACCAACCAGATAGGTCCGATCGAAGAACACCAGCTCCGCCGGCTCCGCGCAGAATGTTCTGATACTCCACGCCGGATCAGCGTTCAGTTTTTCCATCAAGAACAAGCCGCCAGGACCGCCGACTAGGTCGTCGAGGCTAACCAGATCCCCGACCTCAAGCGAGGCCTGCACTCCGGCCGGCAATCCGACAACGACCAAGGTTCCGATAATCAGCGCCCGGAAGGGCAACGAGGAGCAGATTGAGGGTTTTTCCATGGCGTGTTTCTCTGTTGGGGCGAATTGATTGACGATGGGTAGGAACGAGCCCAGGGCTCCACGGGGACATGCCTTGGCCATTCGCGCCTCCCGAACGGGCGGTCGAGCGACCAGTGAGGGAGTTATCTAGATTACCTAGAATCTCCATATTTACTTCGACGGGAGGTCTGGTCAAGCGCGGATCTGGGAATCGAAGCGATGGGAGACGGTCGCGCATCGGAAGCTGAACACGTTCGTGTTTCAATCCGTGAACGATAAGCTCGCGTCGGCTGGCGTCCAGGGGCGGGTTTTCTGGCGCGAGGTTCCCGATTTTTGTTAACGGTAAGCCGAAGGCGTCGGCGGGTAGGAAGCAAAAATCGTCGCCTTCGGCTTGCCGTTAAACGACTTGTGTGAAAACTCGAGAGCACCAAATTTGGTGTGCGAGGAGGGCCTATGAGTGGTCGGGGGGTGAAATGGAGGACGCGTTGATGTAATGTGGATCCGCGTGACGCGGTTTATGCATTGAGGACCAAGAGGAAGGAAAAACCGATGGAATGCAGAACGGGGGCGGCAGGGCGAGATGGCCGAGCCTTCGACGTGGCACGGCAGGCGTTCTATGTCGCACGGTATTCGGCCACGCTGCAGGGACGCGTCATCGCTTGGCTGGGGATGATCTGGGCAGTGGGATTGGGAGGGCAACTGATGGGGCAAGAAACCGAAACGAAGCGGCCCGAGATGCGCGTCCTGCGATGTGAGGATTTCGAGGTGACGGGCGCGGGTGAGGCAGCGGCTTGGGAGCGGGCTGCCTGGGTTCCCCTGGTTCGCCGTCCTGGCGGTTCGAAGGACTATGTCGCACGCGTCAAGATGCTGTACTCTGCGACCGGTGTCTACGTGCTGTTCGATGGGACCGACGGTCAATTGACGGCGACGATGGAGGAGGACTTCCTGGACTTGTGGAATGAGGATGTCTACGAGTGCTTTTTCTGGACCGATGAGCGGCACCCAATTTATTTTGAGTACGAGATTTCGCCGCTTGGTTATGAGCTTCCGATCCTGGTGCCCAATCTGGAGGGACAGTTTCTGGGGTGGCGGCCGTGGCATTACGAAGGCACGCGCAAGACGCGGAAGAAGGTGGCGATCTTCGGCGGCCCCCAGCAATCGGGGGCGCAGATTACCGGATGGCGCGCCGAAGTGTTTGTCCCGTACGAACTGCTCGAACCGCTGCAAAACGTGCCTCCCACCTCGGGAACCCGCTGGCGGGCGAACTTCTACCGCGTGGATTACGATGACAACACGATGACGGCTTGGGATTGGGCGCGTGTGGGGCCGAGTTTTCACGAGTTCTCGAAGTTCGGTGTGCTCGTTTTCGAGTAGTCTCGGTCAGTCGAGCCGGCGGAAGCGTTCATCCTTTCTCGGGGCCCGAACTAGTCCAGAGAATCGTGGGATCGTCGTCGACTGATTGGCCCTGCGACATGCGCCAGAATCGTCGTTGTTCGATTAGACCTCGCGACTGGGCCCATTCGACGGCGTGCGTATTCGCAAGTGGAATGTCGACATAGACGGCGGATTCTTGAATCTGTTCGAGCGCCCAGTCGCCGAGCGCACGGCCAGCTTGCGAATTCAACGCCACGGTCGGTCCGAGCTGAAATGCCTCAGACCCGGGGCGAAAGAAGGTGAATCCCTGCAGCGACGACTCTTGTTGGATGGCGACGGCCTGCTGAGGAAACTCACGCAGAAGCCGACCAAGGAAGCCCGTTCGCGGCACTCCCGTCGCACGGCCATCCAAATCAACGATCGCCTCCGGTCGCGAAATATCGCGAAATCCTTTCAGGAATGGACGGCTTGGTTCTCGCCGTAATGGTTTCCCGGTGCCATGGAACCTCGCCAATTCGTAATCGGCGACAAATCCCAGCCGCGCATAGACTGGCCGACCATCGGGTGTCGCGTCCAGGCGGACTGTCCGGACGGAACGACGCGTCAGATGCTCCAAGGCTCGCTGAACCAGTCGCGTGGCAATTCCGCGATGACGGTATGATTCGTGGACCAGAACCATGGCGATCCAACCGACCGATCCGAAAACGCAGGTGGTTGTCGTCGCGACATCACGGCCGTCCCATGCTGCAACGAAGCAGCCTTCCGGTTCCAGTGTCAAGAAGCGTTGCCAGTCGTGCACGGTCTGGTTCCAACCTGCCTGTTGCTTCAGTCGCATGCCCAGTTCGATGTCGTCGGGTGTCATCGTGCGCAGCGAAATCGCCATCACGCCTCCCGTTCTGGTCGGAGCGGACTTCGACCTTCACCGGTCAGAAATGGCTCGACTCCCGCAAGCAGCAGATAGGCCACGATCGAGATGACGATCGAAGTCAGGTAGGGTGCAGGCCAGTGGAGGATCGATTCTCCGAGTCCCCAGGCGATCATTCCGACGGCCATCGTTCCGGCCGCGGCGACCGGACCGCCGATCCTTGTTCCCAAGGCAAAACAGGTCACGACGGCGATCCCCGCGCTGCCAAAGGCGGATGCCGTTTCGACGAGTTCATAAATCGAGTTACTGCGCAGCGCGAGGGCGAAAGCGGTGATTCCCAGCGTCACGACACCCAGACGCGCCACACGAACCTGCTGTCGATCGGTCAGGTGAGGCCACCAGGATCCGATCAGGTTGTGGGAGATGAGCGCGGAGGCGGACAAGAGGGCACTGTCGACGGTCGACAGGATGGCCGAGATCAGCGCGCCCGCGAACAGCACGTAGAACCAACTCCCAAGATGAAGTTGGGCCAAGGTCGGAATCAGCTGTTCCGGCTCGGCCAGATCGGGCAGCACATGAGGTCCCCAAAGACCGATTGTCACCGGGATCAGCCCGATCGAAAGGTAGATTCCACCGCCGAGTAAACAAGCCCGCCGCGCGGTTTCCGCCGAACGACAGGCGAGCACGCGCGAGATCAGTTCGATGGCAAACACGGAACCAAACACCGGAACCGCCCACGATTCCGCCACTTCATACCAGGCGGTCTCGGCGCTGCCCCACAGCGACAGGCGGGATTCCGCGAACGTGGACGTCCATCCTTGCGCGGGCATCTGCCATAGCACGGCGACCCCGAGGATCAACAGGCCGGCGACGAGGGTCAGCCCCTGAACCAGGTCGGTCCAGGCGTCGGCCAACAAGCCTCCAACAGCCGTATACCCAATCACGAGTGCCGTCGCGGTTGTGATCGCGGCTTCGATTTCCAAGTTCGTTGCGGAACTGAGGACCTGTCCAAAGGCACGGATCTGCGCTGCAGCCCAGATCACGGAGGGAGGGATCAACAAGAGAATGGCGAATCGCTCGACCGTCCTCGAGTACCGCTCACGAAACAGATCGGCAAACGTCGTGTATCCTCGCCGCCAGAGCGGCGCTGCGAAGACGATCCCCATGAAGAAGATGCACGTGACGTAGCCGAATGGATCGGCCGACCCTCCCGATAACCCTTCCCGATAGATTGCCCCAGCCGCTCCGATGACCGTTTCCGCCCCAAACCAAGTCGCAAAAATGGAGAATGATCCCAGGATCAGACCCAGGTTGCGACCGGCCAGCAGATAATCTGTCTCGGTGCGAATCTTGCGGGAAACGGCCAAGCCGATGAGAAACTGGAGCGCGATGTAGGATAACACGCCCCACAATAGGCTATGCATCGAAGTCACTTCCCCGGCGAAGGATTCCTATTACTACGAACGGTGAAAGCGTTGTTTTCTCGGCAAGACATCGAGCGACCAACGGGAACGACCCACTCCTGTTTGCGGAAGCACCCCCTTGGTTTGCGGCCGTGCCGCACTGCGTACACTCGCGCAACCGAACGAAACGGATCGAGACCGATCGGAAGACGGCGACGGATAGGATACCGCAAATGATAACTTCGAAAAGCTCGGATAACCCTCAAGACGGTCCGGCCGAACGTTTGGCCCGCGCGCTCTTAGCGATGACTCAAGAACAACTTCGGCATTTGGGTGCCTGGGGTCGAGACGCGAGGAAC
>CAZFWV010000072.1:22635-23992 GCA_964522605.1 uncultured Pirellulaceae bacterium | reverse complement strand
CGACGAATCCAGGCTCGGCAGGAGCCTCGCCCTCCCAAATGACGGTTTTGAAATGCGCTCTACTCATGGACGAATCGGACTGTCGGCTTGGAGTGTGATGAGCTGCAGCGGACTGGCGGGAGGCAGGGGAGGATCCCGGGGACGATCGTGATGGGCTTCGAGCGTCTCCCATCGCAAGATGAACTTCTGGTCCGACGGACCGCTCGCACCCAAGTCATCGGCGATTCGGACACGAATGCCTTCGAAATCGATCGTGGGTTGCAGCAGCCCACGTGGATACGCCGGCGGCGTGATCCCGGCGCGTTGCACGGGCCGGAGAGATTCTTCATCCAGCACGATTTCCCCCGATCCATGGTCGCGATGCGTGTAATTGATCTGGAACAGCGACGGTTCCACGGGGCGGAGTTCCGAAATGCGAATCCCGATAAAGGGCATGGCTCCCCGTCCACGAAAAGTAATGCTCTCTTTCCAATCGGTGATCGGATGCCCGCGCCACTGCCCCTCCTCGAATCGCGTGACGTAGATCTGCATATGCCCGTTCTCATCCAACTTGTGGTACGAGATGATTGGGCGCTTCGTAGAATCGAACGTAAGTCGCTCGCAACCGTTGATGATCCCTCCCTCCGGAGGAATTGGATCGACGCACAATTCCTTCTGACCGATCGTCAGTGGCAGGGCGACCGCGATCCCCGCCGCGGTTTCCCAGTCCTTCAGGTTCCGACTGCGCGCGTACGACAGATGATGATTCGTCGCGCAATCTGGTGTATCCCTCCAGACCCAAACCAGATGGAACAGGTCATCGGGTCCCCGGATCGGTCCGAGTGGATACGCGTTTCGCTGCCCCTCACCATCAAACAGGGGCGTATCCAGAAAACGGGTCCATTCTTTCGTCTCGACTTGATAGGCGTTGTAGTAGCGCCTTCCATTTCCACTGCCGCCGGAACGATAAGTGAACAGCAATTGACCGTCTGCGCCCGCGACGAACTTGGGGTAAGTGCATCGCCGCTCATCTTGTCCGGTCATTCCTTGTCGCGCAAACGTCGAAATATCCCCCGGGGAAGTCGTGCGGAAATAGATCAGCGGCACATTATGCATATTCCCCGCGAGGTGAATGCATTTCGTGGCATCCACGGCCATCGTAATGTAATTGTGGCTATCCCAACCGATCTTGCTGGGCAACTCGATCGTGCGCCATTCCCGCCTCCCGAGTCTTCTCGCCGCGACGACCATTTGATGTTGCTCATTGTAGTAGGCCACGTACTGGTCTTCTCCTTCGGTCAGCAAACAAAACCCTACCGGAAACCAGGACGGTACGTGGTCGATTTCAAGCGTATCGACAACCTGATACTTCGCCGCG
>CAZFWV010000072.1:0-22535 GCA_964522605.1 uncultured Pirellulaceae bacterium | reverse complement strand
ACTCTCTTGTCACTGGGCGCAATCGGCTATCTCGCAATCCGGCGGCAGATCGGGATGCTGGGCCTGTTGGCGGTCGCCGTGCTGGGCAGCTGGATCTTGACGATCTCGCTCAAATCGCTGTTCGATCGCCCTCGACCGGCGTTAGTTCCTCACGGATCACACTTCACGACAGCCAGTTTTCCCAGCGGTCACTCTTTAATGGCCGCCGCAACGTATCTGACGTTGGCCGCGATTCTCTGCCGAGTCCAATCGCAGCATCGCGTCAAGGCATACCTTCTATTCTGGGCTCTCCTGCTCACGGTGCTGACCGGCGTCAGTCGTGTCTATCTCGGAGTCCACTGGCCGACCGACGTATTGGCAGGCTGGGCTCTCGGGGCAACCTGGGCTGTCGCCTGCTGGCTGATCGCTCACCGCCTGCAGCGAGGCCACATCCCCAACTGCTCGTAAGACGCCGCCCGATTGCGAGTGGAAGTGACGACGCCCATCCCCCCTGCTCGTCAATCATCGGTTCCTCCGCCTCTGGCCGTCCACCAGGGACCTCTCCCCCCACGATTCTCCTTTTGACTTTTCCGACCGTGGCACACAGGTCGGCAGAAGCGGACATGCGCCACCACGCGGCTCAAGGCACGGATCCAGCTTGACTCGCATTGCTTATTTGGCTAACCTTGCAAATATCAGCCTGTCACGAGGAATCGATGAATCGCAAGCAATTGGCGAAGTACGACGCACGGGCCAAAATCATCAAGGCCCTGGGCCATCCAGCGCGACTGTTAATCGTGGACGAACTCGCCCAGCACGGCGAGCGGTGCGTGTGCGAGCTAACGGAGCTCGTCGGAACCGATATGTCGACGGTTTCTCGGCATCTGAGTCAGCTGAAGAACGCGGGAATCGTCGCCGACGAGAAACGGGGCACGATGGTTTACTACAGTCTGCGAGTCAAGTGCCTGACGAAGTTCTTTTCCTGTATCGAAGCGGTACTGGAGCAGAATGCGCGCAGTCATCAGCAAGTCATTGAATTGATGGGGTAACGGCAACTCGGGGGAATCGTGGGACCACGCGGCAACTGCGTGACTCGCCCGAGATTTAAAGGATTAGGCTTGGTTGCATGGATGGAACGAATCCATGCCATTGAGGAAGGAAAGAACCCGTGAAGCGGATTCAAATCCTGGGAACCGGATGCGCCAAGTGCGCGAAACTACGAGAAAATGCCGAAGCCGCAGTCCGTGAATCCGGAGTGCAGGCCACGGTAGAAAAAGTGGAAGATATCAACGAGATCACGAGTTTCGGTGTCCTGATGACACCCGCACTGGCCATCGATGGTGAGGTGAAACTGGTCGGGAAAGTGGCTACTCCCGAACAGATCAAGGAACTTCTAATGTAAGGGACGGATGCCGCACGCAGGGTCCGGCCAACCACGTCGATTCAAGAGCGGAGGAGATCATCATGACTTCGCAAGTCGGTCGTCGTCGATTCCTGCAAACTGCCGGAGCTGGCTTGGCAGCTGGCCTGGCGAGCACCGCTTGCGCTACGGCACAGGCGGCAGAGAATTCCCCTTCGGAGATCCCGATCCCGGACGCGGACACGGTCGCCCCGGCAACCGAGCCAACTTCGCAAACGCCATGTTGTGATCCGGCATCGACGCTGATCTTCGCCTGTTCCGGTGCCGCGGACGTCGGCGAAGTCGCCGATCACGCCGCCCGAAAGCTCAGCCGCGAAGGCGCGGGCAAAATGTACTGTCTGGCCGGTGTCGGCGGACGTGTCGAAGGCATCTTGAAGAATACGAAAGCGGCGGAGGCGATTCTCGTACTCGATGGTTGCCCACTGCACTGCGCCCGAAACACATTGGAACAGGCAGGTGTGACCAAGTACATCCATCTGTGCCTGAGCGACCTGGGAATGACCAAAGGACAGACGCCCGCGACGGAGGAAGCGACGGCCATCGTCGCAGCGCAGGGAAAGAAATCGCTCGGTCAATAGCTTCGGCTCCCGATTGCCACACCGGGCCACAAAAACATCGAAGGGGTTCCGATGGAACTGAAAAACGCACTCGCTGTGTGCCTGATCACTTTCTGTTCTGCCACGATCGTCGTACTCATCGCCCGCGCACTCGACATTCAGGCGGCCAAGCGGCTTGAACCTCGCCTCGACCGAATTATCGAAGAACTTGCATCACTGCGGAACGGGGAATCGGCAAGCCCGACGGCCATCGGGGCAGCCCGCCCGGGTGTATCGGATCCTGCCAATGGTCTGACCGTCTATTACTTCCATAGTTCCACCCGGTGCCCGACTTGTGAATCGATCGAATCGCAAACACGCGCGGTCGTCCAGTCGGACTTCAAACCCTACCTGGAATCCGGGCAGCTTCACTGGGAAGTGCTGAATTACGAATCACCAGCGGCGTCCGGTTTAGCACAAGAATTCGAGATCCAGATTCCCGTGGTCGTTTTGGCACGTCGAACGAGTGGAGACACAACCGAGTGGAAGCGACTCGACCAGGTGTGGGCACTCTTTGACGATGAACCTGCCTTCGCGAGTTTTCTTCGCGATGAGATTCAGCAGATGCTCTCGTCGGATGAGACCGGACGGTCGGCATCCACGTCGGCCGGAGAAGTTGATTCCGGGCCCGCATCCGCATCGCCGCTGGCTGAAATTCCGATTCCTGAGGATCTCGTAAGCTCGGAAACCGACTGAAACGGACCGCGGTGCAAGAGCGATGTCGCTTCCGAAGAGAACGCGGCGACTCGCTTGCTTCCAACTTGATCGCTTCGGTCTCCGGCTGTTGATCTTTGATCGTAACTCCAACTGAGATTCTATTGACCGCGGCGCAAAAGGTGTGCATCGAACCAGTCGGCGAACTTGCGCAAATCAAAAATCATCGTTAACCACCCATGTTTCCCCCCGCGGTGGACCACGATCTGAACATCATGTCCGTGAGCGAGTGCGCGCTGGCGAAACCGCTCAGATTGTTCAAGAGGCACTAACGTATCTGCATCGCCATGATAGATCAGGATTGGCGGAAGCTGGTCGGTGAGATGGTAGATGGGAGAGCACTCGCGCCCGACCTCTTGCCAGATCGCCATCTGTGTCGCGTCGGGCCCGAAGGCCTTGACGAAACTCTTTGGGGGCCCGCCATCACCCGGATTCTCGGTCGAGTCGCCAAGATTCAGCAGGTCCGTGACCGGATAGAAGATGGCGACGGCCTGAACAGCGCTGCTTTCCCGATCGATGGGATCGTCGGCCGCGGCGGGTCCGGGACCACCCCGAGTCGCCAACATCAAGCTCAAGTGTCCTCCCGCGCTGCCACCGGTCACACCGATCCGTGATGGATCAACACCATATTCCTCTGCATGATGTCGGACGAATCGCACACCCCGGTGAACATCTTCGATAATCTCCATGACGGTCGCCCCGGGCTGCGAGATATGACAGACAACGAAGATCGTGTAGCCACGTCGCAGCAACGGCGCCATCAACCAGACCGGTGTCTCCCCTGCCTTGGCCGATTTCCAGCCGCCGCTGGCTACTAACACCACGCCAAGTCCATTCGGTCGCGATGGTCGGACCACGTCGAACGTCAACGACTGTCCATTCCGTGTACCGTAAACAACCCCATCCGAGCGAACGACGGTTGGCTGCAGGTACCACCAAACCGCAACGACAGTCAACAAAACGACGAGCGTGACGATTGTGAGCAGTTGCAACACGCGTCGCAACCAACGAGGTAGCCAGAGCCAGAAGCGTTTCATCCCGACCGCCTACCGATCTATTCTGCGGGCTGATCCCAGAGCCGATAGGGATCATCATACTGCCGCATCTGCGCTAGCAGCAGGTCTTCCATTCGCTTGAGCTCGGCGGCATATTCCGGATCGTCGGCCAAGTTTCGTTGGTTGTCGTCCGGGACGGCTCCCGTCAGGTTCGTCACGCCGGGGGCATGATGCTGTGAAAGAAACTCGTGCGGGTTTTCGCCGAGATGAAACAACTGGGTTTGACGGACCTGACCATCGAGTACATCGTACTTAATCAGCTTCCAATCCCCCTGTCTGACGCACCGCATGCCGGGTTTTGTTCCGCCAGAGTAGACGCCATACAAGACATCACGAACCGTCCCCTGCTTTCCCTCCAGGACGGGCCTGAAACTGATGCCTTCGTTCGTCGGCGGCGCGTCCATTCCGGCGAGATCGCACATCGTGGCGAGCACATCCATCAGATAGATGTTGCCCTCCACCCGGGACCCGGCGGGAATCTGGGGCCCGCGCACAATGAACGGAACACGCCAGGTATGCTCGTAGAGATTCTGTTTCCCTTGAAGTCCGTGTCGGCCGATCGCCATTCCATGGTCTGCCGTGTAGATCACGTAAGTTCGCTCCAGTTCGCCCATCGACTTCAAACGTTCGAGTACGCGTCCGATTTGCGTATCGATGTTCTCGCTGCAGGCAAATTCGCGACCAAGCTCGTTACGAATTGTTCCCTCATCACGATTCCTCCAGACGCCGCTGACCGCAACCTCATCGCGCAGATTCGGATGCCCATGTTCGAACGGATGAGCGGGCAGGTAGTTGATCGGCAGACGGGGCTGTTTCGCATGGATGGCCGGCACGGTTGTGGAATCCTCATGATTGACCGCCCCATACTTCTCCAGTAGTTCCGGTTTTCCATTCCGCGGATCATGGGGATGGGAGAATCCGAAATAGATCAAGAAGGGATCCGTATCCCGGGTCGCTTCGCGCTGATCGAGATAAGCGAGCACCTGCTCTGCATGCCAGGCGCTTCCCGTCTCATCCGTTGGTCCGCGCTTGGTCGCATCTCGACGCACCGTAAACTGTCGATTCGCAGCCTCGTAACTGTTTCCGATCTTGCAGGTACGCATCGTGTCATACCCGGCACGGTTAAACACGGCCGCCATTGTCTGTTCTTCCAGGTCGGGTGGAACCAGATTCGTCGCCGACTGCGCTGCGCTGTCCTGCTGCCGCGGGCGACCTGGAATATGCCAGACGCTCCGCCCACTCATGATCATATGCCGCGAAGGTGTGCACACGGCGCCTGACCAGGAACCCATATGGTAGGCCCCATCAAACACCATTCCTTCTCGTGCCAGCTGATCCACGTTGGGGGTTTCGAGAATTGACCGTGGGTTATAGACCCTTAGGTCGAACGGCGATTGGTCATCCAGGAGAATAAACAAGATGTTGGGCCGAGACGCGACAGGCTCGGCGCTTGGACCGCGATCGGGAAAACCCACAACGAGGGAAATGAGGATCGCGAATGCCACACAGCACCGTCTGCCGGAGCGAGGAGCAGAACCCAATATTGCGTCAGGATGGCTGGCGGCAGAGTGCAGCGATGCCCCAGCAGGTCGGCGATCTGGTGCATCGCTGCGCTCTGCCTCCAGCCCCCGGGCGAAAAACGACGTTTTGAAATGCGATCGAGACTGTAAGGCGTAGTGATTCATGAATTCCGAACATCCCTCTACTGGATTTCCAAACCCGCCTGACTTGCACGACCTCCAAGCCAGATCTCTTCTGATACGCATCGGGAGCTTCGGCCGACTCCCGATCGACCCTGCCCCGCCTCATCTTAGCGGTGCCAGAGCACGCTTCCTACCCCGCGGAGCAGGCGGCCGCAAAGCGCCTGTCCGGCTCGGCGCGTTGATTTCCTCCGCGCAACGTGCGATGCTGAGTTCCAAACGTCGCGCCTTGTCTGCCATACATTTGCGTCCTCTTCCAGGTCACAGAAAGGAGCAGGATCGATGGAGCCGTATCCCCGATTTCGTTGGATGTGGAGTGTGATCGTCTGCTTCGTCATCGGAATCACTCTCCGATCATCGACCTTGGCCGACGAACGCCCCAATATCTTGGTCGCGATTGCGGATGACTGGTCATTCGGCCATGCAGGTGCCTATGGCTGTCGATGGGTGCGGACTCCTCATTTCGATCGACTGGCGGAAAACGGGATTCTGTTCCGCCGTGCGTACACTCCGAATGCCAAATGTGCGCCGTCGCGCGCAACGATACTGACCGGCCGTTATTCGTGGCAACTCGAGGCCGCAGCAAACCACGTCTGCTATTTTCCTGCCAAGTTTGGCAGCTATGTCGAGCGACTCGCCGCGGACGGATATTTCTGTGGGTATACGGGAAAAGGCTGGGGGCCGGGGATCGCTCACGATGCGGAAGGTCAGCCGCGTCCGATCACGGGTCAGGCATATTCCCAGCGGCGAACCAAACCGCCCGCCACGGGGATTTCCGCCAACGACTATGCGGCGAATTTCGCTGAGTTCCTGCGCGATGTGCCGAGCGAAACACCGTGGGCCTTTTGGTACGGTGCGCTCGAGCCACACCGCGGCTATGAATACGGATCCGGAGTCCGCCTCGGAAAACGTCCGGAGGAGATCGATCGTGTCCCGGGCTATTGGCCGGACAACGCAGTCGTCCGCAACGATCTATTGGATTATGCGGTGGAGGTCGAGCATTTTGACGCACATCTGGGCCGGATGGTCGAGCTGCTTGAATCGACGGGGCAACTGGCGAACACGTTGATCGTCGTCACATCGGATCACGGCATGCCCTTTCCCCGCGTTAAAGGCCAAGCGTACGATGCTTCGAACCACATTCCGTTCGCCGTTCATTGGCCACAGGGGATCGGACATCCGGGACGAGTCATCGATGACTTTGTCAGCTTCGCCGACCTGGCTCCCACCCTGTTGGAAGCGGCCCACGTTCAGGAGATCGCTCCCATCATGCAGCCCCTAAGCGGCCGTAGTTTGTTGGACATCTTTCGTGCAAACGGATCCGGGACCATCGAGGCCGAGCGAGATCACATGTTAGTCGGGAAGGAACGACACGATATCGGACGACCTCACGACGGGGGTTACCCGATTCGAGGTATCCTGACGAGCAACTGGCTGTTTCTCCACAACTTCGAACCGGGACGCTGGCCGGCCGGTAATCCAGAAACGGGATACTTGAATTGCGATGGCGGCCCGACCAAGACGCAGATCCTCGAGCAACGGCGGCGTGGAGACGACTCATCCGATTGGACCCTCTGTTTCGGCAAACGGCCGGCCTTCGAGCTGTACAATCTTCGAGAAGATCCGGATTGCCTGCATAACCTCGCCACCGATGCAAAACACGCCTCTCAGTTAAGCGAACTGCAAGCCCGGATGGTGGCTGAACTCACGCAACAATCCGATCCGAGGATGGCCGGCAACGGCCAAGTGTTTGATCAGTATCCCTACGCAGCGCCCAATCACCGACGGTTCTATGAACGCTACATGGCGGGAGAACCGATTCGCGCGGGCTGGGTCCAGCCATCCGATTTCGAAGAGGGACCGCTCGAGTAGCACAGGCCCAACTCTCGGCCTATGACCGCGGTCGCTCAGACGATCGGGTCCTTCGTCGACACCACAGCAGAGACACTCCACTGGCCAACAGAATACGGATCCCGGCCGGTTCGGGAACCAATCTCACGTCATCATAATAGACCGACGAAGCACCCTCAGCGTAGAAGTCAACTGCCGCGATCGCGGCATCGGCACCATACCACGCTCCCGATGCCACAACGGTGTCATTGTAGTAAGAGGTATGCGTATTCGAATCGAGATCCACTTCAACGCGCACCTCGGTCCAACGATCCCGCACGAGGGGAATTTCTGTTTCGAAATCGGCGCCATAGACAACCCCCAGATCCAGGTCGAACACGAGCTGCGCTGACCAATAACTGGGATCTTCCGTCTCTTGATCGAGATACCGATTCAGAAAAATCAGCCACGATGTTCCGGTCGAGTCGATCGGTAAATACTGCTGAGTTGTGAACGTCCATTGGCCACCAGACGCGTTCAACTCATGAACCAGATCTGCGTCCCCCGCAATCTCCAGTGAATGATTCCCGCTGAATGCGAATGCATCACTAGCTGGAGCCCCGACAAGTGGGTCATTGTCCCACCCTTTCCAACCGCCCTGTCCATGCAGGTTGCTTCCCGGCGAATACGATTCAAAATCGTCAAAGAACGTGCCGCCCGCGGCGCAGGGGATCCAAGAGAAAGTCGCGAGCAGGACCGTTCCTGCCAGGATCGTTGCCAGCGACTTTGGTCGTCGAAGTTGCATCATTGCCGCTCCTTGTCGCAAGAGGAGTCGGAAGAAAGCCGAGACCCTTCCCAAAAGGGAGCCTGGGGGGCGCCTTGGTTCTGCAGCATCGTACGGAACGAAGATTGCCGGACCGTCCATCCGCAAACCTGCGTCCAACGGCTTGACCACGGTACCAAACAAGCGACGCGCGACAAGTCCCTTTTTCCAAGAAATTGCCGCTCCGCGCCGCCTCATGACCTAGGCTCTGACTCAAGACTGTAGGCCGTGACTCTTGAGACAAAGCCTTGTCCCTTGCCGCAGCTGAGAATTAGGGTCGAGTAGCACAGGTACGACGGACTTCGTACCTGTTTAGCCTGCTCGCACTGTGAGAAGATCTCGCGTACCGCGCAAGATCGTGCGTACACCCAACCCCGAAGGGGTGGCCCCAAATACGGCGGATCCGGGTGGGATCGCCCCGTTGGGGCTTGGAATGGCAATCCCGTTGGGCCCGAGGACCCAGGGTTGCACCCTGGGCTGTCATCGGGCCACCCCTTCGGGGTTGGGTGTAGCACAGATTTCCACCCTGGGCTGTCATCGGGCCACCCCTTCGGGGTTGGGTGTAGCGCATATTTCCAGCCCAGTACATGCAGGCTAAACACGTACCGGACTTCCAGTCCGTCGTAACCCGATCCTAAGCTGTGACAAAGCACTGGCGTGTGGACGCGGCAGCGGTAAATGAGATGAAGCCCTTCTCGCTACGGGGAATCGACCAGGTCGTAGACGCGGACGTAATCGACCAGGAATTGATCGGGCAGTTGCGCCTGCGAGATGTCGCCCCCCCACTTTCCAATTTCGTCACTCAGTTTGATATAGAGTGGAACCTGACAGACACCCCCCGCAGTGGTCCGCCAAGTCTCCTGCCCGTCCACATAGAACACATACTCGTCCGTTGACCACCAAAGGGCAAACTCGTGGAAGCCTTCCATCACGCCGGCGACTTTGGAGACCTTGCCGGCCGATCGATGGTCCGGTCCATATCCATCCCAGTGCAATGCGTGCTGCACGCGCTCGTCAAGCCACGGTTTTTCCATAATGTCAATCTCGGTGCCATCTCTTCCCTCGTCACCGATCTTTCCGACGCTGGGTCCATAGAGCCAGAATGCCGACCAGTGGCCCACATCGCGCTGCAATTTGATGCGCGCGACGTAGTATCCATGGGCATGTTCGAATTTACCCCGCGTCCGAACACAGGCGTCGAGGTATCGATCATCCTCGCGAATTGTGCTGATCACCAAATGGCCGGTCCCATCGAGAGAAACCGCTTTGGATGACCACCAACCGTCTCGGCGTCGCCCTTCGGGTATTTCCCATTTGGTTTCATCGAGCTTGGTTCCGTCGAACTCATCCTGCCACACCAGTTTCCAACTCTTTCCCGCCGGCGGTTCCGGCAGAGACTGACGCGCGACAGACTCCGTCGACTCAGCAGCCTGCAGCACGCCGAGCGTCAGGGAAAACGGAACGCGGTGCGTTGCGGCAGCCGAAATGGCTGGAATGGACCCGGTCAGTGGACCGCCCCACGGATCCGCCGACTCCGTCTCCACTGCACCGGCAGAGACGGTCGTTCCAATCACGAGCAGACCGAATAACCATTGAAGTCGCGTGTTCATCATCAATCACTCCACTGTCCACAGCGCCACGGAATCCTGATCCTTCACGTAGATCCTGCTCCCCGCCAGAACTGGGTAGGCGTACGTATCGCTATCGGACACTTTGTAACGGGCTAACTCTTTATATTCCTGGTTGCTCGGTTCAAAGACCAGCAACTCACTGCTGGGCGTTAATGCCACTAGAACCGATCCGGCATCAACGACGGATCCATATCCGCGACCGCGAGCCAACGAGGTGGTCCAAACGGTCTCGCCGTTTTGTGCGTTGAGGCAAAACAAGGCATCTCCGTCCGAGATGCCGTACACAAGACCATCCTTCAGGATGGGCGAATTGAACTGGACTGACGTCTCATTGCTCCAGAGCTCTTTGGCCTTCCATTCCCCCTCCTGTTTTTCGAGTTGCACTGCCTTGGTGCCCCGCCCGGACCCGGAATAGATGACCATCGAACCATCGACAATCGGAGTCGCCGCGTTGTAGCCCCGTCGCGGCGCCTCAAAGGGCGTCTGCCACAGGATCGAGCCGTCGGATAGGTCGATACTGACGATGCTCTTGTCGGTCTGTGCAATAATCGATTGGCTCCCTTCTGCCGCCAGCAGGACCGGGGAGGCATACGCCGTTCCTTCGCCCGGCGAACGCCACTTTTCATCTCCCGTTGTCAGGTCATAGGCGACGATGACACCGTCTTCCTGGCCGCCGAGTTGGGCGATGCAGACTCCGTCGAGAACCATCGGCGAGCTCGACGTAAAGAACCGGGGCCATTGTCCCGAGAAATCATCCTTCCTCCAGATCGTCTCCCCCGTGGCTGCGTCGACACACGACAGAATGCCGCGGACGCCAAGCGTGACCACTTTCCCTTCCGCAACAGTCGGCGAGCTTCGCGGTCCGGAGAAACGTGCGGCGGCGCCCGTGGCCCCTTCTGTGGCATATTCATTCTGCCAGACAGGTTCACCCGTCTCCGCATTCAAACAGCGCAAGATCTCGGTGTCCGATTGCCGTGCAAACACAAAAAGCTTGTCGCCTACGAGAGCAGGCGTTGACACACCTTCCCCAACCGAAACGGACCACTTTTTCGTCAGATCCTCTGGCCAGGTGGCTGGTACATTGAATCCGTCCGCCCGCGCATCTCGATTGATACCACGCCATTGTGGCCAATCCTGGGCACCAGTCTCATTTCGTCCCGACAGAAAAACCAATCCGAAAAGAACCACCCAGATGCAACTTGAAGCTTTCATCTGTTCGACCCTCCCTCCGATGTGTGTAAGGAATCAGAATCATCGAACCAAGCACGCCACGTCGCTGCGCGGCGACCCCTACGGTGGGCCCTCCAGATTACCGGTTAGCATGGGCGATTGGCTTCCGACCTGCCAGACGGGATCGCGAAAAATCTTCATCCTCCTGGTCAAGTTCACCGAATCGAAAGGCGACGCCGGTAACGGGCTCTTGTTCTTCGGGATTACACGGCCGAAGGCCCCCAGCATGCAGAAACCCTACCCAATCTCCCCTCGAAAGGAACAAAACTATGTTTCGCCCCAGCACCGTTATGCCGATCTGGGCATCGGTCCTCACCGGTTTCGTCTGTTCGCTCGCCCAGGCGCAGGACGCGGCGCGAGCCGTCCGCGTCGGGATTTACGACAATCGAGCGATTGCTGTCGCTTTTGCCGCCTCAAAATATAATCCTGTCGCAGAGAAAATGAAGGAATACAACGCCGCGAAGGAAGCGGGGAACACAGACCGGGTCCGCGAACTAGAAGCATGGGGGCAGAAACTTCAGCGTCAGTTGCATCGTCAAGGATTTAGTCGTGTCCCCGTCGATGATTTGCTGGCCCATGTCAAAGACCAACTACCGGAAGTGGCCGAGAAGATGAAGATTGATGTGATCGTGTGGCAGTGCGATTTTGCCTCCCCCGGAACCGAAATCGTGGATGTGACCAGCGAACTTGTGCAGCTGTTTCATCCGACGGAGAAGACACTGCGGACGATTGGCGATTTGCTGCCCAAACCGCCGATTGAACTCGACGTGGTGGAACAGAACCACGAACACTGATGATTTCACGCTACGCAAGTCGGCGCCGGATCAATCCGCCTGCAGTTTGAGCAGAACCTCAGCTAATCCACGCCCCAGGGCAAGGATCGACTCATGCTGTCGCTCATCCTTCAGCTGGGTATCGGACGAAAATGCTTCGAATGCTCGGGGCACGGCGACTTGATTGGGTAAGACAATCACGCCGATGTTGCTGAGGATCGCCCGGACGTGCACCAATCCTCGCAGCCCCCCCAAGGCTCCTGGCGAAGCACTGAGCAAGGTTGCGACCTTTCCCCTGTAAGCCACCAAGGGTGGTTCATCGCCCGCCTGCCGAGACACCCAGTCGATCGTGTTCTTCAGCAAAGGGGTAATTGAGCTGTTGTATTCGGGAGACGCAATCAGTAATCCCTGATGCGCCAGAAACAGTTGCTTCAACTCAGCTGCGTTCTTGGGTGTCCCTTCTTCTCGCTCCAGGTCCTCATCAAAAATCGGTAAGGGATAATCCCGCAGATCGATCAGCGTGACCTCAGCTCCCGCCTGCCCCGCTCCCTCTGCCGCGATTTGCAGGATTCGCTTGTTGTAGGACTCTTTCCGTGCACTTCCGGCGAACGCCAGGATACGAGGACGCTTCATCGGTTGGAAACTCCTAATTCTGCCTCAAAACCGTGGGCCGACATGTCTCACGTCGGCAACCATCCCGGACTTGCCGACGTGAGACAAGTCGGCCTACGTTGACCGTGACTTCTCCAATAGTCGGCTCAATTCCGATAACTCGTGACGGCTCAAATGGCCGATCAGTTTGCGGTGCAGTTGAAGTACCGGCTCATCCATTTTCTTAAGTAGACGGCGTGCCTTGTCTGTCAAGTCGACAAAGACGACGCGCCGATCATCGGTTGACCGCTGGCGGCAGACGAGTTGCTGCTTTTCGAGTCGGTCAATCAACCCGGTGATCGCAGGAACAACCTGAATCATGCGATCGGCAATCTCCAGGCTGGGCAATGGCCGATTCTCTCCCCGAAGAATACGAAGCACGTTGTATTGCGAACTTGTCAAACCAAACTGGCGGAATAGCCGTCCAAATTGGTTTTGAAATTGATCATTGGTCCGCAGGATATTCAAAATTGCTTCTTGCTCCGGCACATCAAACGGCTGCCGTTTTTTCAGTTCCTGCTGTAATCGGCTGGGGCTCATCGGTCGCACCTTTCCCGAAGTTCTCATTCGCGCCGGGCCGGGTCGCTTGCCCACACGGAAGTACGCCCCTCCAGCGCAATTGCTCGGTTCCAGTTCAACATCGCCCAGAGCGGCTGGGCCACAAGCCGATCGAGCTCGACGCGCGTTCTCACCCGCCCGCCCGAGGTTCCATTCCGCCCGTCACGCTCACATAGTTTACATGTTAACTATTTACCAGACAAGTGGTAATTTTTGAATCGGGGATCGTGCGCACGCGCGAGGCGGAGGCGGCTTGAAGGTTCCGGATAAGAGGACGCGGCCAGCCTGCCGACAACTCGCAGGGGCGGAGGAACCGCACCAATCAAGACTCCTTTGCTCGTCAATCTCCGGCTCCTCCGGCCTGGCCGTCCAACAGGGACTTCACTTCCCCCGCTTCTTCTGGTGACTTTTCCGAACGCAGCGCAGGTCGGCAGAAGCGGGCATGCATCCACCATCCGGGTCTCGACGGGCCGCTCTGGTCAGCCCGAAGCACATTGCCTAGACTCGAAGCTGCGGCGCGGGCCCCTTTACGGTTCCTTGCGGAGGTAGGACCGATGGATGCTGGATTTGCTCTGATCGTGATCGGCGGCATTCTGCTACTGATCCTCGCGGTGATCGCCCTATGGGTGATTGGGATTTACAACAAGCTGGTCCGGCTGCGGAACCGGTACGAGAATGCGTTTTCGCAGATCGACGTGCAGTTGAAACGCCGTTACGACTTGATTCCCAATCTCGTGGAGACCGTCAAGGGCTACCTGAAACATGAGCGCGAGACGCTGGAGGCGGTCATCTCGGCACGGAACCTGGCGCTCCAGGCGGAACAGCAGGCTGCGAGTCATCCGGGCGATCCACAGGCGATTCGGGCGCTGGGTGGCGCGGAGCAGCAATTGACGGGCGCCCTCGGTCGGTTGTTGGCCATCGCCGAGTCTTATCCTGACCTGAAGGCGAATCAGAACATGATCGCACTGCAGGAGGAGTTGACGTCGACCGAAAACAAGGTCGCGTTCGCGCGACAGGCTTTCAATGACTCCGTCATGCAATACAACATGGAGCGAGAACAGTTCCCATCGGTTTTGTTCGCCGATACATTTGGTTTCCAAAAGGCAGAACTGTTTGAAATCGAAGATGACCAACAGCGGGAAGCTCCGCAGGTGAAGTTCTGATCCCGGGGCGAACTGCTGGCTCGATAGCATCCCGCGGCACGAAGATGGATTTCTTTGAGCACCAGGACGTTGCGCGTAGGAAGACCAGCTTGCTGATCTTCTATTTCGTCGTTGCGGTGATCCTGATGATTGTCGCGTTGTACCTGGTCGCGCTCGGCATTCTGTCGGTGACGCATGGTATGCAACACGAGGGCGATCAGCTGGTGCGTTTCCTCGATGGGGGCACCCTGGCGTGGTTCCAACCAGAGCTCTTGCTGTTTGTTGCTTTCGCCTTGGGTGGAATCATCGGCTTGGGCAGCGTGTACAAGACTTGGGAGTTGCGGCATGGCGGGGAGCGACTGGCGATGTCGCTGGGTGGTCGGCGGGTCCAGCCATCCACGCTGGATCCAGCCGAACGTCGTCTGTTGAACGTCGTCGAAGAGATGGCGATCGCTGCGGGAACGGCGGTCCCGCCGGTCTTTGTCTTGCCGAATGAACCGAGCATCAATGCCTTTGCGGCCGGCTTTACACCGAATGATGCCGTGATCGGAGTGAACCGAGGAACGATCGAGTACCTCACGCGAGACGAATTGCAGGGCGTGATCGCACACGAATTCAGTCACATTCTCAATGGAGACATGCGTCTGAACATGCGACTGATCGGGCTGCTCCACGGAATCCTGGTGTTATCGATCATCGGCTATTACACTTTCCGCATCATGGGATTCTCGGGACGGTCGCGTAGCAGCAAGGACAAGGGAGGGGGCGCACTCGTCCTGGCGATCGTCTTGATGGGACTTTCGGCCTGGTTGGTCGGATTGATCGGCCTGTTCTTCGGACGACTCATCAAGGCGGCGATTTCTCGTCAGCGCGAGTATCTTGCCGACGCATCGGCGGTCCAGTTCACACGAAACCCCGACGGACTCGCTGGCGCTCTCAAGAAGATCGGGGCTTCACCCGACCGTTCCCACGTCCAGGCCGTGGAGGCCGAGACCGCCAGTCACATGTTCTTCGGTAGCGCACGGCGCGTATTCGCGGCCGGCCCGTTTGCGACGCACCCTCCTTTGCAGGATCGAATCCTGCGTATCGATCCGGGATTCGACGGCGTGTTCCCGCGTCTGCCTCCCCCATCCCCTCCCGTACCTCCGCCTTCGCAACAGGAAGCCGGTCCGCGGTCGCCAACCGCCGGACTGCGTCCGATTCTCGGTGATGGGATGTGGAACCGCTGGGATGCCACCGTCGCCCTGGCAGCAATCGGCACCTTGACGGCCGAACACGTTGCGTATGCCGATCGGTTGCTGGCTCAGATTCCTGAGGTCCTGCAGAAAGCTGTCCGCGAACCCTATGCCGCACGGGCAGTCGTGTACGCGATTCTGCTTGCACGGGAGGCACCGCTGCGTCAACAGCAATTGCAGATCGTCCGCGAGCAACATGGTGACACCATGGCGGCACAAACAGACCAGCTCGACGACATCCTGCGACAGGAAGGGGTCGAAATCCGCTTGCCGATCCTGGAAGTCGTTCAGTCGACACTTCAGGAGCTGACGCGAACGCAATACGAGGCGTTTCGCGAAACCGTCGACCAGCTCGTCAAGGCCGACGAAAAACTCAGTCTTCTGGAATTCATGCTGCAACGCATTCTGCTGGATCAACTGGATCGACACTTTTTCGAGCAACAGAACACGCCGATTCTCTATTATTCCGTCAGTGCAATTCGAGCCGAAGCCGCAGCGCTGATTTCTGTCCTGGTTCACGCGGGCCACAAGGATCTGGATCAGGCGCGGCGGGCTTACGCACAGGCGATCGTCGCGCTCGAACTGACGGAGGACCCTCCGCCACTGCTCACCCGTGAGCAATGTTCTCTGGCGAAACTGCGCGAGTCACTTCAAACACTTCGACAGACGATCTCCGGAGTCAACAAACGCGTTTTGAATGCCGCAGTCGTCGCAATCGCGGCTGATCAGCAGATCACGGTGACCGAGGCAGAGTTGCTGCGTGCAATCGCCGCTGCGGTCAATTGCCCGATGCCTCCCTTGATCGCCGGCCCGCTGCGTCGTGGTGCGCCTGAATCAGCAGAAACCAATGGAGAACGGTAGGAAGCGTCGCCCCAAATTTTTCTGGTGAACAACGGCTTGCGTGATTGCTCTGAGACCACGTAGGGGGGATACTGGGGAGGGTTTCTGACGGAGTCCTTCCGTGTCACGAAGTCGCTTGCAGATCGTCGTTCTCTTGTCATTCCTGGCTGCCGGTTCGCACGCGGTGGCGGCAGCGAAAGGACCACCGAATATCGTCTTGATTCTTTGCGACGATATGGGATGGTCCGACATCGGGTGTTACGGCGGAGAAATCCAGACGCCCCATCTGGATCGACTGGCCGCCGAAGGAATGCGGTTCACGCAGTTCTATAACAATGCCAAATGCACGACGACTCGTGCCTCACTGATCACGGGACTCTATCCCCGCCGGCGAGGTGCCTTACTCAAGCCCGAGATGGTGACTATTCCCGAAGTGTTGGCTCCCGCCGGCTACGTCAGTGCTCTCAGCGGCAAGTGGCACTTGGGAAAGACGGCACCCCAAAGGCCGAGCGACCGCGGCTTTGACAACTACTATGGACTGTTGGATGGATGCTGCAATTACCATCAACCGTCGATCCCGGATCCCCAATTCAAGGGCGGTGGCAGGCGATGGTTTGGGGAAGACGACGTTCGGATCGAAACGTTTCCCGAGGGCTTCTATACGACCGATGCGTTTTCCGATTACGCCTGCCAGGTGATCGATCGGGCGGCAGAGCAACAGCGTCCGTTCTTTCTGCACGTTTGCTACACGGCTCCTCATTATCCGCTGCATGCGCCCGAGGAGGATATCGCCCGATATCGGGGCCAGTATCGGGACGGTTGGGAAACGCTGCGGCAACGCCGTCATATGCGGCAGATCGAGATGGGGCTGATCGACCCCGCATGGAAACTCCCCGATCCCGACCCGGAAGTCACGCCCTGGAGTCAGCTCGAGAATCCGGACTACTTCGACGAATTGATGGCGACTTACGCGGCGATGATTGACCGCATGGACCAGGGCATCGGTCGGATCCTCTCCAAGCTCACGGAACACGGTCTCGACGAGAACACCGTGGTCTGCTTTCTCTCGGATAACGGGGGCTGCGCCGAGACTCCCGGCGGTTTCGACGAATCGAGGACGCCGGGCGTCAAAGAGTTCTACACCGCCTGCGGACCCGGTTGGGCCTATGCCCAGAACACGCCCTTCCGCCGATTCAAGTCGTGGGTCCACGAAGGGGGAATCGCGACCCCCTTGATCGTGCGCTGGCCCTCCGTCGTCGAGCCGGGAAGCATTTGCCGCGAGGTCGGACATATCATCGATCTGTTGCCGACGATCGCCGACATCGCCGACGTCGACTATCCGACGCAGCGCAACGGCCAAGCGATTCTTCGCGTCGAGGGCCGGACGCTCCGCCCATTGCTCGAAGGCAAGAGTCGCGAAGGCCACGAGGCGCTGTACTGGGAATGGAATGGAAACCGCGCCGTGCGCGAGGGCGTCTGGAAACTCTGTTGGGATCGCAAGGTCAAGGCCTGGGAACTCTACAACCTGACCCAGGATCGTACGGAAACGCAGGATCTCGCCACTCTTCACCCAGAAGTCGTCAAGCGTCTAGGCGAGAAATGGCATGCCTGGGCAACGGCGACGGGTGTGAACGTCAAACCTTAACGGACGAATGGACCAAACGATGAAACATGCCATCTATCCCCACCTTTTCTCGCCCCTCCAGATCGGCACGATGAGGCTGCCGAACCGAGTGGTCATGGTGCCCACCGACATCAGTTCTGGTCGCGCTGACGGCTCGGTCAACCAGCGAGTAATCACCTATCACGAAGAGATCGCCAAGGGGGGATGCGGGTTCATCATTGTGGGGGCAACTACGCCTGACAAGGCGACGGGTCGACCCACCGTTACGTGTTTGGCGGCCGACGAAGATCCTTTGATCCCGGGACTCGCGAACCTGGCCGAAGCCATGCAACGGCACGGCGCCAAATGTGCGGTCCAGATCCAACATCCGGGCCGTCAGGCGGCGTGGCCGCGGCGCAACTTGATGTCAGCGAGCGATCAGGTCGTCGATCTGCCTGGCTCGGCGGGGCACGAGGTCATTTACGCGGAAAGCCTCGCTCAGGGCAAATCGATTCGGGAAATGACGGTCGAGGAAATCTACGACGTGGTGGAGAAATTCGCCGAGGCGGCCTGGCGCGTCCAGCAGGCCGGATTCGATTCCGTCGAATTGCACGGCGCCCATGGATACCTGATCGCGCAGTTCATGAGTCCCTATGTAAACCACCGCAATGACCGTTTCGGGGGCAGCTTTCTCAATCGCATGCGATTCCCATTGGAAATCATTCATCGGATTCAACTGAAATGCGGGAGCGACTTTCCCGTGGGAATCCGTTACTCCGGCGAAGAATGGATCCCCGGTTCGCGCAAGCTGGACGAAAGTGTCGAGATCGCCAAGCTGATGGAACAACAGGGTGTCGCCTATCTGGACATCAGCGCGGGGATCTTTGAAGCGCCAGGAACGGTGATGGACCCCATGTACTATCCAGAAGGCTGGAACACGTACGCGGCAGCCGAGATTAAGAAGCACGTTCGCATCCCGGTCATCACCAGTCACACACTGCGGAATCCCGATTATTGCGAGCGAGTCCTGGCGGAGGGCAAAGCGGATCTGGTCGGGTTTTCCCGCCAACTGATCGCCGATCCGTACTGGGCGAATAAGGCCCGAGACGGCAAGCCGGAGGAAATCCGCCGCTGCATTTCCTGCCTCGTTGGTTGCTGGCAAGAATCCTTGATGATCAAACGCGATATGCGGTGTGCGATCAATCCAGCCGTGGGTGATGAACGTTTCTTGCATGTGACTCCCGCTCGTCGCCCCTGCCGTGTCGCGATTGTTGGAGGCGGCCCCGCCGGAATGGAAGCGGCTCGCTGGTCACGGCTGCGAGGCCACGAGGTCACGTTGTTTGAAAAGACCGGAGAACTGGGAGGCGCCGTCCTCTATTGCTGTACCGTGGCGGTCAAGAGCAAGATGCGTTGGCACGCCGACTGGTTGCGTTACCAGATGTTTCGACTGGGAGTCGAATTGCGACTGCGAACGGAACCCCATGTGGCGGAGCTGTCGACTTTCGACATCGTCTTACTCGCGACGGGCGGACGCGTTGTTCGGCCCTCGATCCCCGGCATCGATTCATCCCATGTCATCACGTTTGAAGATGTCCTGCGCTGTCACAGCACGGGCTGTGAGAATTTTCCCGCCGACCGTCCGCCACCCGCATCCTGCGGCGACAACGTGCTGATCTGGGGCGATCACTTCGGTGCGGCTGACACGGCGGAGTACCTGGCCTTCACCGGACATCGAGTAACGGTCGTCACGCCACACAGGGAATTCGCCGCCTGGATGGAGCCTTGTCATCGAGACATCATGCTCAAGCGATTCGCCGGAACCAACGGCGAGGGCCTGAAGGGGCGAACGTTCGCCCAGCCCGTTCAGATCATCCCGGAAAGTTCGGTGCTCGAAATCTCCGATGGCTCGGCAACTTTGCTGAATTCAAGCTTTCAGCGCTCCGTATTGCCCGTTGACACCGTCGTTCTCGCCGACGTGGAATCGAATGACGTGTTGTATGAAGATCTGCTCGAGGCGGGATCCAAAGTCGTCCAGATTGGCGACGCCCGACAGGTCCGGAACCTGCGCGCCGCCGTTCAGGATGGTGCGAACGTTGCGCTGAGTGTCGAAGCCGATTCGGTCTTGAATGCCAACCTCCAACTCGTTGCCGATCTTCCATCCGAGATTGCCGCCGAAGCTCAAGGCACGCCGCCCTCCCCCAAAGTCCATTCCTTAAATTACCCCTGAAGCTCCTCGATCCAATCATCCTCCAGTGAGTGTGTTCGACATGCAGGAACGTGAGATGATCTCGGACTCAGGCCACGCCATCATTCTGTTGGTCGCCGTTTCGATACTCAACAGTTTTGTCTGTGGAGCGGAACCGGAGTCGGCGACTAGAAGTTTTTCCCCGGCGGTCACGGAAGAGCAGATCGAGGCAGACTGGCTGGAACAAGTGAAGTTGCGCTGGACCAGCCCGTCCCCCGTGATCACCACGCAGACCGATGCGGCAGGCGACGTAAACGGCTCGGGGGCGAATCGAGCACTCCCCCAGCCGGCCGATCAGAGTCGCGTGAGCAGCTGGTCCAAACCCGCGAAGTCCGCACCGTTCGACTGGCGGACGATTGTGCGGCAGACCGTGGAACGCGGCAACCAGCTCGCGGATCACCTGCAACACTTGGATGTACCTACGGTCGAATCTCGGCGGACGCTGGCTCAGATTCAGGATCGTCTCGTCAGCGATCCGATCACACTCGATGAGCTCAGCGGGAAATCGCTCTATATCGAGGCGCGATGGGCAATCCGACGGATGCTGCTGCATCATCCCGTGCTGGATTTTGACTCGATCCTTTTCGTAAAGCGGGCGCCCACTCAATTTCCGCACCTATCCGACCAATACTACGGCTGGTGGTCACGACCGGGCGGCGGTCTGTATCTGCTGCGTCATTTCCGATCGGAATCGCCTCGGCTGGAATGCCTGAGTGAAACGTTTGCCCCAGGCAATTTCATGCGGCCTGATCTGCACTTTGACGCGCAGCGATTGGTCTTTGCCTATTGCCGCTACGACGCCGCGGTTGCCGAACTGCCCGACAAGGCCAGCAAGTTCGGGATCCCCGAGGACTGCTTCTATCATCTCTATGAAATGGAAATTGACGGATCGAACGTTCGTCGACTCACACAAGGACGATACGACGACTTCGACGCGCGCTATCTGCCTGACGATCGCCTGATGTTTCTGTCGACGCGGAAAGGAACTTTCCTGCAGTGTACGCCCGAAAACTCAGCAGCAACCCTCAAGGCGGATCTCCCGGACAGTTACGTCCGTTGTGGAGGAGATGATTTCCGTCCGGTCCCTGTTTTTACGCTTCACGCGATGGATCATAGTGGCCAGCAGATCATTCCCCTGTCGGCTTTTGAGACATTCGAGTACACACCGTCCGTTGCCCACGACGGGCGAATCTTGTATTGCCGCTGGGACTATATTGACCGATTCAACGGACATTTTTTCAGTCTCTGGTCAACCGATCAACTGGGAATGGGAGCCAGTCTGGTTTACGGGAATTACACCAAGCGTCCCCAGGCGACGATGGAACCGCGTGCGATCCCGGGATCGGACAAGATCCTCTTCGTCGCTGCCGCGCATCATTCGATCACGGGAGGTTCCTTGGTGCTACTCGACACGAGTCAGGGCCAGGAAGGTGAAACACCTCTGACGCGGTTGACGCCTGAAATCCCCTTCCCGGAAACCGAACAAAACGTGGGTCACTATTTCGCCAATCCCTGGCCGCTGTCAGAAGAGGTTTACCTGGTCAGCTGGTCCAATCGTCCACTGCCTCCGCACGGACGGATTCTCGACGAAAACAATCCCGTCGCGGCACAGGGAATCTACCTGCTCGACCGCTGGGGAAACCTGGAACTGTTGTACCGCGATCCGCATTTATCCAGTATGACGCCAATTCCCCTGCGCCCCCGGTCGCGACCGCCGGTTCACGCGGCAACCATCCAATCGAATCACATGGCCGTAGGTGCGTTTCTCGTGCAGGATCTTTATGCTGGGCTAACGGGCGTACCGCGCGGTTCCGTCAAGCAATTGCGAGTGATTGGCGTACCGCCTAAAGTGCAGCCTCAGATGAACCTGCCCGCTCTCGGAGTCAGTCGCGAAGAGACTGGCAAGTTCGTGCTCGGACGGATCGACGTCCAGCCCGACGGGTCAGCGTATTTCGAGCTTCCATCGGGAATTCCGGTCTTCTTTCAAGCCCTGGACGAACAAGGTCGCGCGCTACAAACCATGCGATCTCTGGCCTACGTCCAGCCGGGAGAAGTGCGTTCGTGTGTCGGATGTCACGAAAGCCGACAGAGCGCGCCGGCGTCAGCCGCCGTCCCCATGGCAGCCCAAAGTTCTCCTTCCCGACTGCAAGCTGACTGCGAAGGCACTTGGCCTTTGCGGTTCGACCAGCTTGTTCAGCCGGTGCTGGATCGCCAATGCGTTACCTGTCATCAGCCCGGCCAGTCCGCAGCGGCATTCGATCTACGCCACGACAAGGCGTACGACGCTTTATTGCAGTATGCCGATGGAGACCTACAAGAACTCGTCTTCGAGAAAGATGCATCGCAACCTGGTGAAGCACCGTCGCTTCGTAGCAAACTGGTGCAGTATCTGCGGAACGACAGAATCCATGTGGAAGTCGGGATGCCGAACGAAGACTGGCAGCGATTGTTCGCCTGGATGGACACGTACGGTCACAGCCAGGGCAGCTTCAGCCTCGAACAGGAGGAAT